>JBBRPN010000023.1:0-34040 GCA_038227925.1 Caulobacterales bacterium
CCGAAGGAGACGGCGGCGGCGCTGTTGCCCCGGCGGATCAGGGCGATCTCGCGGTGCGGGGTGATCGCCGCATAGAGCGCCGCCCCCGCCGCCAGAATCGCCATCGTCACCAGGGCGTGGAGCAGGGTGAGCGGGTATCCCATCGCCCAGGCTTCGAGTTCGGGCGATCGCGGGAAGTGAGGCATGGCGTAACCCTTTGCCGATCGTGCGGAGACGATGTTTAGCATGGGGTCGAGCGGCTCGTCGCGCGGCGCCGCCCGCCTCTACGCTCCCGCCGCCCCGATCGCCTTTCGGGCGCTGGCCCTCACCTTCTCGCTCGCCGACTTGAGCTGGCCGCAGGCGGCGAGGATGTCGCGGCCGCGGGGGGTGCGGATGGGCGAGGCGTAGCCGGCGCGATTGACGATGTCGGCGAAGGCTTCGATGGTCCGGCGATCGGAGCATTCGTAAGGGGCGCCCGGCCAAGGGTTGAACGGGATGAGGTTGATCTTGGCCGGGATGCCGGCCAGCAGCCGCACCAGGGCCCGCGCCTCGGCCGGACTGTCGTTCAAGCCTTTCAGCATGACATATTCGAAGGTCACCCGCCGGGCGTTCGAGAGGCCCGGATAGGCGCGGACGGCGGCCAGGAGCTCGGCGATCGGGTAGCGCCGGTTCAGCGGCACCAGTTCGTCGCGCAGTTCGTCGTTGGTGGCGTGCAGGGAAATGGCCAGCATGGCTCCGGTCCGCTCGCCCAGGCTTTTAAGCTTTGGCGCCACGCCGGCGGTGGAGACGGTGACCCGCCGCCGGGAAATGGCGATCCCCTCGCTGTCGGAGACGATGTCCAGGGCGCCCGCCACGGCGTCCAGATTATACAGCGGCTCGCCCATGCCCATGAAGACAATGTTGGTGAGCCGCCGCTCGCCCGGCGCGGCGGTCCATTCGCCCAGATCGTCGCGGGCGACCTGGACCTGGGCGATGATCTCGCCGGCCGTGAGGTTGCGCACCAGCGCCTGGGTGCCGGTATGGCAGAAGGTGCAACTCAAGGTGCAGCCGACCTGGCTGGAGACGCACAGGGCGCCGGCGCGGCCGACGTCGGGGATGAACACACTCTCGGCCTCGACCCCCGGCGCGAAGGCGATCAGCCACTTGATCACCCCGTCAACGCTCTGTTGGCGCTCGACGATCCGGGGCCTGGCCAGCACGAAACGGTCGGCCAGGGCGGCGCGGGTCTCCCTGGCGATGTTGGTCATCGCCTCGAAATCGGTCACGCCTTGCTTGTGCACCCAGCCCCACGCCTGCCCGGCCCGCATCCGCGCCGCGGTGGGCGCGACGACGCCGGCGTCGACCAGCGCGGCGGCAAGCTCGGCGCGGGTCAGGCCGGTCAGATTGACCGGGGCGGAGGGCGCGGCGATCACGGGGCGGGAAAGATCGAGGGTGACGGACAAAGGGCGGCTTCGCGAGGAGGGAGGCGCCTTGCCTAGCAGAAATGAGGCTGCCGGCCTATGCGGCGCCTAGAAGACCTCGCTGAGGATGGTTCCATCCGCATAGAGCGCCGCCCGCTTCATGCCGGCGGAATTGAACGGCATGGCGATTTCGCCCTTCGCGTTCACCACGATCAGCCCGCCTTCGCCGCCCAAGGCGCGAACCTCGTCCAGCACGGCCGCGCCGGCCGCCGCCAGGCTCTCGCCGGTGAAGCGGACGCGGAAGGCGAGCTGGGCGGCGGTGGCGGTGCGCATGAACATCTCGCCCGACCCGGTGCAGGAGACGGCGACGCGGGGGTCGGCCCAGGTTCCCGCGCCGAGGATCGGGCAGTCGCCGACCCGCCCGAGCGGCTTGCCGAAGATGCCCGCCGTGGAGGTCGCCGCCGCCACCGCGCCGCTTTCGTCCCGCGCCACCGCCCCCACGGTGCCGGTGGCCAGATCCGCGCCCGCCTTGGCCGCCCCGCCGCCGGCGTGGGTGAACCAGGCTTCGGGATCGGCGATGCGCTCCAGCCCGTGCGCCGCCGCCAACGCCGCCGCCCCCTCGCCGACGAAAAGCACATGCGGCGTCGCCTCCATGACCGCCCGCGCGGCGGCGATGGGCGAGCCGAACCCTTCCAGGGCGGCCACCGCCCCGGCCCGCTGGGTCGACCCGTCCATCAGGGCGGCGTCCAGTTCGTAGCGCCCGGCGGTGTTGGGCGAGGCGCCGCGTCCGGCGACATAGAGGCCGGACGCCTCCAGGGCGGCCACCGTTTCCACCACCACGTCCAGGGCCGACGCCCCGGCGGCCAGGCGGTCGCGGCCGGCCTCGATCAGGCCCCGCATGTGAATGAGTTCGCGGCCATGGTCGCGACCGCGCAGAGGACCGGCGCCGCCGTGCAGGGCAAGGCTCAAACATTTGTTCGTCATGCTGGTTCCGTGGCCTTCCGCGCGCCCCGGCCTTGCGATAGCGTCATGGGCGAAAAAGGCAAACCTGGAGCGAAGAGCGCGATGAAGGCTGTCTTGAGCAAGGCCGTCGGCGGTCCAGAAACCCTGGTGCTGGAAGACCTGCCCGCCCCGACCGCCAAACCCGGCTGGGCGGTGGTGTCGGTGAAGGCCTGCGGGGTCAACTATCCCGACGTGCTGATCATCGAGGACAGGTACCAGTTCAAGCCCGAGCGGCCGTTCGCCCCAGGCGGCGAGATCGCCGGCGTGGTCAAGGAAGTCGGCGAGGGCGTCACCCACATCAAGGCCGGCGACCGGGTGCTGGGCAACACCGGCTGGGGCGGCATGGCGCAGGAGCTTGCCCTGGAAGCCTCGCGCCTGATCCCCATTCCGGCCGCCATGCCCTTCGACGAGGCCGCCGCCTTCCTGATGACCTACGGCACCTCCTATTACGCCCTGAAGGATCGCGGCCATCTGAAAGCCGGCGAGACCCTGTTGGTGTTGGGAGCGGCCGGCGGCGTCGGCCTGGCGGCGGTGGAGCTGGGCGCGGCCAGGGGGGCGCGGGTGATCGCGGCGGCGTCCTCGGAGGAAAAAGTGGCGCTGGCCAAGTCGCGGGGCGCCGAGGCCGGCGTGGTCTATCCGCAAGGCCCCTTTGACCGCGAGGGCCAGAAGGCCCTGGCCGACCAGTTCAAGCAGGCCTGCGGGCCGAACGGGGCCGACGTGATCTACGACGGGGTGGGCGGCGACTACGCCGAGGCGGCCCTGCGCTGCGTCGCCTGGGAGGGGCGCTTCCTGGTGATCGGCTTTCCGGCCGGCATCCCGCGCATCCCGCTCAATCTGGCCCTGCTCAAGGGCTGCGATATCGTCGGCGTCTTCTGGGGCGCGGCGGTGGGGCGCGATCCGGCGGGCCACCGGCGCAATGTGGAGGAATTGCTGGCGCTCTACGCGGCGGGGAAGATTCGCCCGCACGTCTCCGAACACTTCCCGCTGGAGCGCGCCGGCGAGGCCATCGCCCACCTCGCCAGCCGCAAGGCCATGGGCAAGGTGGTGGTGACGGTGGATTGAACATGACCGGACGTCTCGACGGCAAGGTGGCCCTGATCACCGGCGGCTGTTCGGGGATCGGGCTTGGGACGGTTGAGCTGTTCGCCGCCGAGGGCGCGAGCGTCGTCGCCGCCGATGTCCAGGACGAAAAGGGGGGCATGCTGGATGGGCGCTTCGGCGGGCGGGTGCGCTACGTTCACTGCGACGTCACCGTCGAGGCCAACATCGCGTCTGCCTGCGCGGCGGCGAAAGAGGCGTTCGGCGGCCTCGACATTCTGTTCAACAACGCCGGCCACGCCGGCCTGCCCGGCGGCGTGGAGGCGGTGACCGCCGAGGGCTGGGACGCCGTCTTCGCCCTCCTGGTGCGCGGGCCGGCGCTCGGCATGAAGCACGCCGCGCCCCTGATGGCCGAGCGCGGCGGCGGCTCGATCGTCAACACCGCCTCCATCGCCGGCCTGCAGGCGGGTTGGGGGCCACTGGCCTATTCGACCGCCAAGGCGGCGGTTATCCATATGAGCCGCTGCGCCGCCGCCGAGCTGTCGCCCCGGAAGATCCGCGTCAACGCCATCTGCCCGGGCCTCATCGCCACCTCAATCTTCGGCACGGCCCTGGGCCTTTCTCGCGACGCCGCCGACCAGATGGCCGCCCAGGTGGCCCAGAACGCCGCCGTCGCCCAACCCATCGCCAAGGCGGGCCTCCCCGCCGACATCGCCGCAGCCGCCCTTTACCTGGCCAGCGACGAATCCCTGTTCGTCAGCGGGACTCATATCGTGGTCGATGGCGCCATCACCGTCGGCCCCCGCCACGCCTGGGATCCCGCCGCCGCCTCGCCCTTCGCGGCCATCTTCGGCATGAGCCCGGAAGAGGTGCGGGCGGCGGTGGCGCGCTGAACCGAACTCTGGCGAGGCCGCCGCCGACGCCATACATATCGGGGTGGAACTTCGTGTTAGAATGGACCATGGCCGTCGCAACCCGCGTCAATCCCAAGGACTTCTTCACCGTCGATGAATGGGCGCCGCTTCCCGTGCGCTCTTCATGGAGGGGCTTGGCCTTGGTCGCCCATTGCTGGCTGGTGATCGTGGCCGCCGGGGCCATGGCGGTGATCTGGCCGCTGACCCTGCCGCTGGCGGTGATGATCATCGGGGCGCGGCAGCTGGGCCTGGCCATCCTCATGCACGACGCCGCCCACGGCGCCCTGCATCCGGGCCCCAAGCTCAACGACTGGGTGGCCGAATGGGTGTGCGGCGGGCCTCTCATCGCCTATCGCAACTATCACCTCCAGCATCACAAATACGCCCAGCAGGCGGAGGATCCCGACCTGGTGCTCTCGGCGCCCTTCCCGGTCAGCCGCGCCTCGCTGCGCCGCAAGATCGTCCGCGACCTCACGGGCCAGACCTGGTTCAAGCAGCGGTTCGGCCGCCTCTTGGCCAATCTCAAGGCCCGCAAAGCGGGCGAGCTGCTATTCCCCATTCTCGCCGATGAAATCGTGCGCCAGCGCCGCTGGCTGATCGTCAATCTGATCGCCGCCGTGGCCTTGAGTATCGTCTGCTATCTCGTTGGACGGGCGTTCGGCGCGCCGGCCCGGAGCGTGGCGAGCTACGCCTGGGTGTGGTTCGCCCTGTGGCTCCTGCCACGCGCCACCTGGTTCCAGCTGGTCACCCGGCTGCGCAACATCGCCGAGCACGCCCTGGTGGCCAAGAACGAACCTGACCCCCTGCGCCACGCCCGCACCACCCACGCCAACGTCTTCGAGCGCGCCTTCATCGCCCCCTATTTCGTCAACTATCACTGCGAGCACCACATGTTCATGCATGTGCCGTGCTGGAACCTGCCGCGGCTGCGCCGCCTGCTGGCGCGCCAGGGCGCCCTTCCGCGCATGGAGGGCGCGCGCGGCTATCTGGGCGTGCTGAGGGCGGTCTCGACCTAGGATTTGGCGGGCGCGGCGCCGAGGCTGTCCAGAAACGTCTTCAGGTCGGCGGCCGAGCGGTCGGGAATCTGTTCCATGGGGACATGGCCGATGCCCGGATAGGTGATGAGTTTCGCCCCCGGTATCGCCGCCGCGAACGCCCTGCCGTCCGCCGGCGGGACCAGCGTGTCCTTCTCGCCGTGCACCACCAGGGTCGGGACGCGGAACGCCCTGAAAGTGTCGGCGGTCACCGGCGTCCTGGAGCCTTCCTGGATGGTCAACAGGATGTCGCGATGACCCGGCGCGCGCGCGAGTTCGACGTATCGATCGACCAGGGCCGGCGTCACCAGCGACTTGTCCAGATAGGCGGCCTCCAGGGCGCTCTTTGCCAGGGTCCGGTTATCGAGATCGCGCAGGAGGGCGCGGGCCAGGGGATTGCGCATAAGCTTGAAAATCAGCGGCGCCTTGTCGTTGCGGGTGTCGGAGGGCCAGCCGGCGGCGTCCACCAGAACCAGGCCGCGCACGTCCGCGCCGTGGCGAAGAACGTCGTCCCAGGCCACCCCTCCGCCCATGGAATTGCCGACGATCACATAGGGACCGAGCTTCAGCCGCCCGGCCACCTCATCGACCAGATCGGCGTAGCCGTCGATGGCGGCGACGTAGCCGGCCGGAGCGCGGGTGAGGCCATGGCCGGGCAGGTCCAGGGTGACGATCCGGTAGTCTCGGCCGAGGCGCGCCACCCAGGGCTCCCACGCCTGCAACGACGCCGAGAACCCGTGGACCATCACCACCGGCGGGCCGCCGGGGTTTCCCTGGTCGCGATAGTGGACGTGCAGTCCACCGGGCAGGTCCATGTAGCGCGACTGGGCGTTGGCGTATTTCGCTTCCAGGGTGGCGTAGGGAATATCGGGGCGCAGCAGGGCCAGATAGGCCGCGACCAGCGCCACCGCGATCAGCGTCACGACAATCAGGACAATCCGACCCAGCCGACCCATTTTCTCCCCCTAATCCAAGGCCCCCTTGTCCGCCACCGGCGCGGCGGCCCGGCCGCGCCGATGCTCCACGAACCAGGCGATCAGCCACCATAGCGTCGCCCAGGCGGCGCCGAGCGCCCAGCCCGCCATCACGTCGGTGGGCCAGTGGACGCCCAGATAGACCCGGCTGGCGCCGACGACCAGGGTGACCAAAAGCCCCGCCGCGAGGGCAAAGGCGCCCTCCCGCCGACGAGCGGCGAAGTGCGCCACCAGCGTGGCCAGGGACAGATAGACGATGGCCGAGAGCATGGCGTGGCCGCTGGGAAAGCTGGCGTTGCCCACCTCCACGGCGTGCATGGCGATGGGCGGCCGCTCGCGGCCGAACACCACTTTGAGAATATCCACCAAGAGCAGCCCGCTGCCGCAGGACCCGAACAGCAGGGCGGCCTCCAGCCGGCGGCGTTGGGCGATGAAGAGGCCCATGACCACCAGGACAATCAGCACCAGCACGATGATCGAACCCAGGGACGTCAGGTCCATGGCGGCCAGACGCAGCCAATGGGGCCCGATGGGCTGGGTGACGTCGCCGGGCTGGCGCAGCATCCGCATCAGCCCCTCGTCGAACACCTTGGTGTGCCCGTCGGTGACCTCGTCGGCGACGCTCAGGAAGGCCAGCGCGCCGGCGGCGACGATCAAGACCGCGACGATGAGCCCAAGCTCCCGGCGGGCCGCGCCCAGAGCGGCGCCGAGTCGGGCCGGGGACAGGAGGGATGTGCTCATATGACCGTCCAGCAGATGATGTTTCGCCGTCGCCCAATTCCGTGACACTGTGGGCGTCCGCCACCGCCCCTTATGGCCGCGCCTACGAGAACACATATCAGCGCCATGTCGATCCCATCCCGCAAGCCCCTCGCGCGCTCCCTTCTGCGCGGCCTGCGCGGCTGGTGCCCGCATTGCGGCGCCGGACGCCTCTTCTACCGCTATTTGAAGGTGTCGCCCAACTGCCCGGCCTGCGATCATGACCTGGATCGCTATCCAAGCGATGACGGGCCGGCCTATTTCACCATTCTGCTGGTCGGCCAGCTGGTGGTCGCGCCGCTGCTCCTCTTCCCCTTCATCTGGAAGGCGCCGACGGCGGTGATCGTGCCGGCCACCCTGATCCCCCTCCTCGGCCTGACGTTGGCGGCCCTTCCCAGGGTCAAGGGCGCGGTAATCGGGCTGCTCTATGCCCTGAACATCCACCGCGGCGACGGCGCCCTGCACACCGCCGACCGGTTCGACTGACCGCTTGCGCGGGTCGGGGGTCATGGCGGACAGCGCGACCGCCGCCAAGACCGCGGCTCTGACGCCCGGCGCGCGCCTCAAAGCCATCCTCGGCGGCTCGGCGGGAAATCTGGTGGAGTGGTACGACTGGTTCGCCTACGCCTCCTTCTCCCTCTATTTCGCCAAGGTATTCTTCCCCAAGGGCGACCAGACCGCCCAGCTTCTGCAGGCGGCGGCGGTGTTCGCGGTCGGCTTCCTCGCCAGGCCGGTGGGGGCCTGGATCATGGGCGTCTATGCCGACAGGGGCCGGGCGCAAGGCCGCCCTGGTCGCTTCGGTGGCCCTAATGTGCGCAGGCTCGCTGGCGGTGGCCGCGACGCCCGGCTACGCCATGATCGGGACTGCGGCTCCGGTCATCCTGACCCTGGCGCGGCTGGTGCAGGGCTTCAGCGTCGGCGGCGAATACGGGGCCAGCGCCACCTACATGTCGGAGATGGCCGGTCAGGCGAGGCGCGGCCTCTGGTCGTCCTTCCAGTTCGTCACCATCATCGGCGGCCAGCTCTGCGCCCTGGGCGTGCTCATCGTCCTGCAGCGCGTTCTCACCGAGGCCCAGCTCGACGCCTGGGGCTGGCGCATCCCTTTCGTCATCGGCGCCCTGCTGGCGGTGGTGGTGTTCTGGATCCAGCGGGGCCTGAACGAGACCGGCGCCTTCGAGGCGGCCAGGGCGCGCGGCGCGCGCGGGTCGAGTCTCCTGGCCCTGCTCACCCGCCATCCGCGCGAGACCGCCATCGTCTTCGTACTGAGCGCGGCGGGCGGCCTCGCCTTCTATTGCTACACCACCTACATGCAGAAGTTCCTCACCAACACGGCGCATTTCAGCAAGACCACGGCCACCGAAATCACCGCCGCCTCCCTGGTGGTCTATCTCCTGATCATTCCTCTGTTTGGATGGCTCGGCGACAAGGTGGGCCGAAGGGCGCTGCTGGTGACGACCTTTGGCCTGGGCGCCTTGGCGGCTTGGCCGATCATGACCGTCATCGCCGCCGCCACCGACGCCTCTCTGGCCCTCGCCCTGGTCTGCGCGGCGATCGTCATCCTGGCCGGCTATTCGGCGGTCAACGTGGTGGTTAAGGCTGAACTCTTTCCAACCGGCATGCGCGGGCTTGGCGTCGCCCTGCCCTATGCGCTGGGCAACGCCGCGTTCGGGGGAACCGCCGAATACATCGCCCTGGCCTTCAAACAGGCCGGCCGCGAGAGTGGCTTCTATATCTATGTGGGCGTGGTCCAGGCCGTGGCCTGTCTGGTGGCTCTGGGCATGCGCGACACCCAGCGCCTGGGCTTGCTGGTGGAGGATTGAGGGCTTTCCGACCCGAGACGAGGTTGCCGCGAGGGTCGTTTACGGTCGAGCGTGGCGCGGTTCGTAGAGGCCCAGACGGCCGCCGCCCGGCAGATGAATGCGAGTGGAGCGACCCCAGCCCTGGGTGCTGAAGGGGTCACAAGGAACGCCGCGCACGTTGAGGCGCCGCACCGCGCCCTCGACATCGTCGCACATGAGATAGAGTTCATGGCGATCGTTTTCGTCGGACGGGTGCACCGCAGCTTCCGCCGGCGGGAGCTTGAACAGCAGCCAGCCATGCCCGACATCGATGTGATCGAGTTCGAGCACATCCCCGAGCAACGCGCGATCGGCCTCAGCGTCGGTCGAATAGATGATGATGTGAGCGCCGGTGATCATGTCCTTGGACTCCCGCCTAGCGTCACCGGAGACCAAGGGCGCGGGCTTGCCAAGCCTGTGATTTTGAACTCACACGACGGGCATGCGGAGCGGATCGAACGCGGCGGCGATCTTGGACGCCCTGGGAGACCCCACCCGCCGGGTGATCTACGAACGTCTCCGCCGCGCTTCGTCCAACGTCTCCGACCTCGCCAAGGGCTTGCCCGTCACGCGATCGGCCGTGTCCCGGCACCTGCGCGTTCTCAAGGATGCGGGGCTCGTCATGTCCGTTCAGGACGGTCCGCGGCAAAACTACAGTGTTTGCACGACGGGTTTGGCGCCTCTGTCCGCTTGGATCAAAGGCGCCGTGGTTGTCGCGGCGCGACGTCAATCTAGGGATCAACCGGGAAGCTAGCTCCATGTCAGCCGCTCTGCGTCAGGCCTAGCCCGGCGCGCTGCTTGCGGGTCAGCCTGGCGGCCACCAGGCCATGGGCGGTCGCCAGCCAGTCGGCCATCTCCGCCTCGTCCACGTCCGTCAAATCGTCGAACCGCACCCACTTGGCGCGGGCCAGATAGGGCGCGGGGCGGGCGCGGCCGTTTTCCACCAGGGCCTCGAAGGCGATGTCGGTGACCTTGAACGAGCAGGCGCCGCCGGCCGCGTCCGTCACCGCGAACATCCGCCCGCCGATCTTGTAGACGTGATCGTCGCCCCACTGCACATCCATGGTGACCGCCGGCAGGGCGCGGCAGGCGGCGTCGAACGCCTCTGGCGTCACGCCGGGGCGCCCACCCCGATCGGGCAGACGACGCCGGTCCCGTCCACGCCGCAATAGCCGCCGGGGTTCTTGGCCAGATACTGCTGGTGATAGTCCTCGGCGTGATAAAACACGCCGGCCGGAACGATCTCGGTGGTGATGCTCCCGCGTCCCGCCGCCGCCAGGGCGCCCTGATAGGCCTTCCGGGAGGCCGCCGCCGCGACCGCCTGGGCCGGCGAAGCGGTGAAGATGGCCGAGCGATACTGGCTGCCGACGTCATTGCCCTGGCGCATGCCCTGGGTCGGATCGTGACCCTCCCAGAACGCCTTGAGCAGGGTGTCATAGGAGACGATCGCCGGATCGAACACCACCTTGACCGCCTCGGTGTGACCGGTGCGCCCGCCGCACGCCTCCTGGTAGGTGGGATTGGGCGTCGCGCCGCCCATATAGCCCACCGCCGTCACCCATACGCCGGGCGTTTGCCAGAACTTGCGCTCCACGCCCCAGAAGCAGCCCATGGCGAAATAGGCGACTTCGAGGCTCTCGGAATAGGGGCCCTTCAGCGGGTGGTCGTTGACGAAGGAGCGTTCGGCGGTGGGAAGGGCCTCGGCGCGTCCCGGCGGAGCGGCGACGGGGGCGTTCGGCTCGGACGATTTCCGGAAGAAAGACATGGCGGGCTCCTGGGACGCGTGAGCCCTTAGATAGGCGGTCGGCCGCCGATTTCATCGCGCTTGTCGCGAAGGTCGCGATGCGTATATTGCCCGCCTTCCGCCGAGGAGGCGCTTTCCCCGCGCGCGATGGTGAGGTGGCCGAGTGGTTGAAAGCGCCCCGCCCGGCTTTGCCGGACGACCAGGTGTAAGAATGCGTGCGCCTTCGGGCGTAGGTGATGGTGAGGTGGCCGAGTGGTTGAAGGCGCACGCTTGGAAAGCGTGTTTAGGGGAAACTCTAACGAGGGTTCGAATCCCTCTCTCACCGCCACCACCCTGAAAATTAACCATGTCCGCTCGCGTTCCCGGCTGTCCGTGCCAGTTCACTATCATACTGAACGCCAAGCGTATTCTATCATTTTCGCCTCCGGATAACGCGCCGCCCTGCGTGAATTGCGTCCGCTCATGGCCATTGACGGTCACCTCGATCCAGTCCATTTTTGTATAAAGATGTGTGGGAACGAAGACGATGGCGCGCGGCTTTGAGCGGCTTGAACCCGTGAACCTCCCCCGGCTTCGCAAGGAGCCAGGCATGCACTGCGATGGGCGCGGCCTCTACCTGAGCGTCGGCGACAAGGGCGCATGCTCCTGGGTGTTGCGCTACATGCTGGCCGGCAAAGCGCACACGATGGGGCTGGGGTCGTACCCGGAGGTGTCCCTGGCCGAGGCGCGGGCGGCGGCCGTGGAGCACCGCAGGCTGGCCAAGGTGGAGCGAAGGGATCCGATCGCCCACCGCGCCGCGATGCGGGCGGCGGAGCAAGCCGAGGCCATCAGGATCGTTATGACCTTCGAGACCGTGGCAAGACAGTTCATCGCCACCAAACAGAGCGGCTGGCGTGACGGGGGCAAGACGGCCAACCAATGGGCGGCGGCCTTTCGCGATTGGGCCTATCCCGTGATCGGCTCTCTTACTGTCGAAGCCGTTGACGTGGCCGCAGTCATGAAAGTGCTCACTCAGGACGTTCATGTTGAGCCTAACAGGCCTCCCGTGCGGCTATGGGAGGCTAGGCCCGAAACCGCCTCGCGCGGTCGCAATCGTATAGAAAACGTACTCGACTTCGCCAGAGCGAACGGCTGGCGAACGGGCGACAACCCGGCCGATTGGGCGACGCTGAAATTCACCCTGCCGGCGCGCGCCAAGGTTCGGAGAGTGGAACACCACGCGGCGTTGCCCTACGGCCAGATCGGCGGGTTCATGGCGACCCTGCAAGGGCAAGCCGGCCTCGCCGCCCGCGCGCTGGAATTCGCCATCCTCACCGCCGGCCGTACGAATGAGGTGCTAGGGGCGACATGGCGCGAGATCGACCTAGACCGGGGGCTGTGGACCGTCCCCGCCGATCGCATGAAGGCCGGCAAGGAACACCGCGTTCCCCTTTGCTCGCGCGCCGTGGCGATCCTGGCTGCCATGAAGCCCAAAGGCGAGCCGCAGGATTGGTCCGATGAATTTGTGTTTCCGGGGGCCAAGCCTGGCCGGCCACTTAGCAACATGGCTTTCTTGATGCTCTTGCGGCGAATGGGCCATGGCGATCTGACGGCCCATGGCTTCCGCTCGACATTCCGCGACTGGGGATCGGAAAGGACAACGTTCGCCAACGAGGCCCTTGAAATGGCCCTCGCGCATTCCGTCGGCGATAAGGTTGAAGCCGCCTACCGACGCGGAGACCTTTTTGAACGCAGGCGCGCCCTGATGGATGCTTGGGCGCTCTATTGCGATGGCGAACACTAGCCTCAACGGAGAGAACTACGGGAAATAGCGTAGAACGGAGATCCGACACCTCGCGGCCCTTGATCTGCTCGCAGTTCAGAATTGAAATATGTAGTTTAACACACACATTTGCCAATTGACGCCTTTCCTCACCCTAGATCGAGCCAACCAAGCCTGCTTTCACCCAATTGTATCAATAATTTCCCCCATTTGAGCCTAGTAATGGCGCTCAAGCCCAATCGCCGGAGGCGTAGCGGCTGTTTCGCCCATTGGAGTGGCCCCGGGGTAAGCTGCGGAGTTCAGGCCCCATGGACTGAAAAATGGATCGAGAAGGGCCCGCGACCGCGCACCATCTAAGGGCGTCTGTGACCAAGGCAAGGAAGAAGGTCTAGGGTGCGGATGGAACGGCCAGAGACCCTCGGCATCGCCGCCCGGACCATTTTCGACGCCTGACCGGTTTGAAGACGCGTCACCCCCGTTTCCGGCCTAGCGGGCGACCGAGCGTGTCCATTATCGATTTCGGGAGGTCGATGCCCCAACGGAAGCAGAGGTCGTAGATCGTCCGGTGAAACAGGTAGCGCGCCAGCTCGACATCCTCCGGACTGCGCAGCTCAGCGGCTTTGGTTTGGCCATCGGGAATTTCTAGGCGGCGGGTGCCAACCCCCTTGTTGAGGTAAGATGCCCAGCCGAACGGAGTGTCGATGGAGACACCGACCACCGGCCTGTTGTTCACCTCCCGGAATTCGACCAGCAGCGCGTCCTTGACCTTCAGCGCGTCGGGACCGGCGATAGTCAGGTGAAGATGCGGCTCCCAGGTTCTGGCCGCTTCGTTGGGAACGAGGATGCTGAACTCGAAACGGCCGAAGACACTGACCTGGCCGCCGCACAGCTTCAACACGTCGCGGACTTGCTTTTTCGCGGCGTCGAGATTGAACCTGAGCATTCCGGCAGGCCTGCGCCACTCGAGACGGCTGATGGTGACGGCGAGGCGGGGCTCGATCAGAAGCCGCGGTTCGCTCGCAATCCACGACGCGAGGCGCAGTTGCGCTTCGAACTGGCAATACGGGCACGCGGCGCTCTCGCCGATCAGGCAGTCGAACGGCTTGGTGTTGAGTTGAGATTTGTGGCGGGCGGCTCGCACACACGGTTCCCAGAGTGCCGCCAGATTGGAGGCGCTGGAGCGGCTCAGGCGGCGCAAGAGCGCGTTGGCGCGGAGATGAGCCTGGTCGGTGCCCTGGAGGCCGACGCTGACCCGTTCGACCACCTGGAGCGCCCTGGCCCGCGCCGACCCTTCTAACGGCAGTATCACCCGCCGTGGGCCTGGAAGGGGGCGCACGCGCCCCGGCCTGGGCAAGTTCCAGGCCTTCCGCCCGGATAGCGTCTGGAGCCGATTGTGATGCTTCAGGGCGCGCTGCTGCAGTCTCGCGCGCGCCCGGCTGGACATGGTCATGCTTGGTGCCTCTCAGATAGGCGGAGGTCGGTCGTGCCGACGTCCGGTGGCCGACTGACGGGACAACGGGTTGGGAGGGAGCGTCGCGCCCCCTCCCTTGCCGTTAGGTCCTGGATCTGGGCTTTGTCGGCTTAGCCTTGTTGCCCTTGTCGCTCCCCGCCGCGAAACCAGCCACGCGCGCCACCTGCTTTGCGGCCTTCGCCTCGGCCCGCAGCGCCGATTTCACCCTCGCCAAGACCTTGGGCAACCACTTGGTGTCGAGATCACGCGCCTTGATCATGTGCATGGCCTGTTCGACCACCCGGTTCGGTCGCTTTCCGGAGTAAGCGACAATCGAAACGCTAAGTCTGAGCCCCGTCGCCGCCCATCTTCCGCGCTCCGCGAGCGAAAGGCCCTGGGACTTCGAGGCCCGTGACCGATCCGCCCATGCCCTCAACCCCTCGCCAGGCTTGCCGATGAGCTTTTCAGCGGCACTGGGTTGGATCTTGTTCATCTGGAGGTAGCGGATCGCCGCTGCATCGACGGCCGCACCCTTCAGCACGTTTGCCCTGACGCGCTTCTGCTCATCGCCTTCCAGGTCTTTCCATTGGTCCGAGTAGGGAATGGCGGAACGGAGCAGGAGGTATTCCACCGCTTGCGAGCCGCCTTTCAACTCATCGGAGTGCCGTCGCGCCGCAGCAACAAGCGCCTCGTCAGACACATGGCCCTTGAGTTCGGTCAAGACGCGGTAGGTCTCGACCACCGCCCGTTGATGACCATGCGCCGCGTCTGTGGCCGGGGTTCGAGTGGGGCAATACGTTTGAAGCCCGGCGAACAGCGTGTCCGGGTTTTTCGGATCGAAGATTAACTTGGCCTCAGGCTGGCCGACGTTGAATGGTTTTTTAGACATTTCATTCTCCAAAAGGTGACCACAGGATCGGCGCCTGCCGATCCTGTGGGCGTGGTTGTGGTTTGGGATTAGCTGTTGTCGCCGCCGATGAGCCGGCCGATCCAAGCGAAAACTTCCGCGCGAACGAACCTGGTTGCGCGGCCGATCTTGACGATCGAAATCTGTCGGGCCTTGACCGCTTAGTACACGGTCGTGCGGCACAGGCGCGTTTCGAAACAGACGTCCTTCAACGTCATCAGAATAGACGTCGATGAGCCATCGCCTGCCCCTCCGTCTCCGGAGTTGCGGACATCGTCAGGGGTATTATGGAAAGTGGTAGTCATGTTAGTTTCTCCAGCGGAGCTGAAAAGACACGCGCCCGAAAGGGCACAGCTTGCGCCGCGCAAGCTGTTCACCGGGCGGAAGCGCGCCTTCCGCAGAAATTCTGGTATTTTTGGCAAATATCACCATCGTTTCGCCTAAGATATTGAAATAATGATAGTTCTTTTTTACGGAACCAATTCCGTTAAGGTGTTTTTTCGCCGAAAATTGATTAATTGAGCTGCGCGGAATAAAATCCGCTCACTAGCTGGCGCATGTCGCGGATTTTATTCCGCACTTGACGTTTGTTTGCGGTGCGAGGCGGACTGCCGCTGGGTACACTGAGCCGCCCTACCAAGCCGGCAAAATGTTGGTTCAAGGAGGTTGTTACCCAGTGGCCAAAATCAAAGGTCCAAAGGTGCACGGCGCCTACAAGCCCCAGATCGACGCGCTAAAGGCGTTTCGCAAAGTTATGAGGCCACGCTTCAAGACCACGCGTGACCGGGCCAAATTGATCGGCGAGTTGGGTATGTTTTGGAAAGAATGGGACACCGAAGAACTCGGTCCGATCGAACTGGCGTTGGCCGTCTGGGCCCTGCAGCGCGCTCCTGGCTCTCCAGCCGCCTCTAGCCGCGCGTACCGAGTGTTCGCGGAATTGACGCTAGGGGTCAGCCCTAAGCGCGCCTCGGAATTCGCCATCGCACTGAAACAATGTGAGGGGATGGACACCAAGGACGCCAAGAAGAAGCTAAAGTCCCTGGGGGGCGTGTACGGTGCGGCGAGGAAAAGACCGAAACGGTAGCCAACTTTTGCTTGGAGGACCCTCCCGACGGGCGCGCGGTTGCCCTGTTTGGCCTTTACCAATCTCTTCGCTGTAGCGGGTCCAGCAAAGCGACCCAACTGTGTCGGGTTCGGCAAGGCGGCCACCGCGTAGCGGATGTGGAATAAATTTCCTCGTCGGGCGGCTAGGAGCTGTTCTGCGGCATAGCCGTCGAGCCATCATCTAGGCCTCGCCCTGGACAAGCGGGGGCTGGGTTTCTCGCCGGCGGGACCCGAGACGAAAGTCTCGCAGTTTCGATACGATCGGCCCATCCCATCGACGGAGGATACCGTCGCGGCGATCAATCCTTTCATTTGGGCCAGCGCTCTCCGTCCCCTCGGACGTAGATTTCGCCTTCGCCGCCGCCCTGCGGCTCGTCCCCTTAGACATCCTGGCAGCGCGCTTCTTCCCAACGTCGGAACGGCTGGTTTGAGTTCTCGGCCCTCGTGTTGAGACAGCCGCCGATGGCGGGCGACTGGCCCTGTCTGTGGATCGAAGCCACCTATCTGAAAATCCGCCAGGCCGGCCGCATCGTCTCGGCGGCGGTGATCGTTGCCGTCGGCGTCAACGGCGCCAGCCGCAGAAAGGTTCTGGGCATGGACGTCGGCCCCTCGGAGGCCGAAGTGTTCTGGACCGAGCTCCTGCGCGCGCGGGCCGGGCACGGCGAGTGGCAACGCAAATCACGCCAAAGTGCCGATGGGAGCCGAGATTGTGGTATTTATACCACGACAGGCGGACATTCCACATACATGCGAGAGAATTGCAGAATATAGGCAAGGTCCGCTGAGCCCCGTTGGCGACCGTCGGCGTCCGTTGCGGTATGCGGTCAGCTTTTTGAGGCCGTTTGACACAACATACGAGACGCGAATAGCTAATAACGCTAGGAAATGAGCGAGCGCGCCATCCCAACTCGGCATCGATCGCCTCATTTCCCCACCCGTCGTGTGCACAGGAGACACGAAGTCGACTTTCGTGCCCCCTGCCGCCTGCGGCGAATGTCTGAACAAGACGCTTCAAACTAGGAGATAATGTTATGTTTAACGATGATAACGTCGATCTGATGGCGCGCTGTCTATATTATTCGTTGACAGTAAGCGAGCGCTTTGTTGGCGAGACGTTCGAGGTATCACTGGAAAAAGACACGTACTCGCTTTCCGGTAAACTTGATGTAGTGCAACCATATACGGTCGATAACGAGGGGATGAAGATAAACGTGATTAATGAAAACGGAGAACTATTCGGCCACCTGACTTTCAAGAGAACTGTGGCCGAGAAATAGCCCAAACGCGCGTGGCGTGGTTGTTGGATCGTCAGTAAAATTTCCGGGAGTTGGGGGCGGCGGCTTCACGAGCCGCCGCCGCCCTTTACCGGGCTGGAGCTAGCCTACTTCGCCGACGCCTTCCGAGCGCGATCACTCTGATAGTGATCGGGGCCGTCGGGTTGCGGAGGCCGGGGATGCAAGGCGTCCCAATGTCGACGGTAAGCCTTATCGGCCGCCCGGACCGCGCCGTAGACATCCTCGAGCGGGCCGCGGAGCCGCCACTTGCGGCACTCATAGACCTCGATCACGGCGCCCTTGGCGAAGCTGTAGACGATGCAGCGCAGCGCACCGTCCTCGTTTAGCGCCCGCTTTTTCGCCGGTTCGGTGCGAGCCTGCTTAAGAAGATTGTCGACTGCGTGTTCGATCGGCAGCACCGACGGATCTGGCACCTTGACCTTGTACCAAGGGCTGCGCTTGTGCGGAGATCCTCGCATCATGCACGGCCGAAGCTCGTCGTCGCCGAGGTCGCGGAAGAACGTCGAGACCGCCTCGACGGCCCGGCCGGCTTCGCCGTGCCATTCCCATTTGTCGGGGCCGTCTGACCCTGGATCGTTCGGGATTTTGAGCGATCCTCCTTGGCGAAAGATGTAGATCAGATATTCCCGAGAAGCTTCCTTCTCCCTGTTCACCTTGTACCACGCGTCTGCCTTTTTCAGCTCCTTGCTGAGCCGACCTGCAAAGCTGTTCTTAAACATACCTCTATCTCCGTTGAAGTCGTGCCATGCTTGGCGATGACTCTTTACCGGAGTGATCTGGCTTAGATATTTGTTGTACGGCTTCCGCGTCCAGTCCGCGGTGCGTGGGATGTCCGAGAGTGTAGATGTGGGCAAACGCACTGAGTAGGACGCCGCGGGCAGAAATCTGGGGTTCCGGCGTCCTCATTTCCGAGATGAACCTCGATCCAGGCCGGCGCGTGATCGCTGGCGTTGGGACTCGCACTTTCGTCGAATAGCGTTACGGAGGACCCGATGGCGGCGGAAGGGGCAGCACTCGGGGGAGGCGCATGACATCGGTAGATTTGACGCATGAAGAGGTGGCGCAGCTGCGGACGCTGTTCGTCGAGGCGGGCTCGAAAATAGAGGCGCTCGAAGCCATCAATGCCGCTCTACGAAACCAGACCTCCGACGGCGCCGCCGACCTCCAATGCGATGTCATGATGGCACTCCGGGCGCTTCGGCCCGCCCGCGCTCCCAACGATCCTGCCCGGACGACGGCACCATCCATGGCGAAGTCGCCGATGCAGTTAGTTTTACAGGGCGTGCTGGCTGACGTGGGGCTCACCGCGCCCGACGGCAGGCCCCTGCATCGGTACCGGGTTACGAACGCACGGTTTGGAGAGTTGAAAGCGCAGATCGAGCGACTCTACCGTCAGGGGGGCGCGGCCGGGTTCGTGAACGGTGCGGGACCAGTGTTCGTTCTGTACTGCGCAGAGTGGTTCCGACGAGATTATGACGGGGGGCATTACGCGTGGAAGCTGCCGTACCCTCCCCTGTTCGCTGGCCTCAGCAACCCCGAGACAAGGGATCTGACCCACCATGGCCTGCGCTGGTGGCGCCGTCCCCGCCGCTACTCGAACGGCCAGGAACTGCGCCTGCGCGCAGTCATCCTGGAGGGAGGCTTCCCGACCCGTCTGCTGGAGTCGAATGGGGCGATCGCAAACCACCTGAAGGGACTGATCGCCCGCCTCGAACGCCGGTCGGAAACCAGTTTGGACGAGGCACTGGCCCTCTCGGTCGCGACGACCACCAATCTGCATCAGTTCGAGAACGCGGATTTCCATCTCCTCTGCGCCGAACTCGGGCTGGCCATCCTCGGCCTGCGCAAAGAGGCGCAGATGGGAGCTCCGGACGGCGTTTCCGCGTCGCTTTGGCTCGACAGCGCCCGGCCCGGCTGGCGGGACGAGCTGCCGATCAGTCTTTCCGGCGACGGCGCGCGGAGGCTGCTGGACGACCTGGTCAGCGAGCGCGTGGAGAGACTAACCAGCGACGCGGCCTGCACCCGATTGCTGATCCGGAACGAAGCGGCCTGGACGACCGGAATCTCCCTGGGCATGCGCGGTGAGGTGGCCATCAAGTCCACCGACGTGTCTCCCTCGGCTGGCCGGCTGCGGGTATTCGCTGCAGGCGCCCTGGCCGGCGTCTTCGCCGGCGATCTTGGCCTTCTGGAGCCGCCCACCGAGGTAGGCGAACATTGGCTCTGCCGGCCTCGCGGAGGCGAGCTGCTTGCACCTTTCGACGTAGCCCAACCGGTGGTGATGCAACTCCGCGCCGGCGATGCGCGGCCGATCGAATTGCAGTGGCCGAAGGGAGAGCCTCGGCGCTCCGAGCTGCTGATTTTTGCCGACGAGCGGGGCGACGACGCAGCGACCCCACCGGAGCAGCTGACCTTGATCGGGACAGGCTCTCTGAACACGCGTCGGCGCCGGGTTTATTTATGGACGCCGGGCGATTTCGCGGTGACCACCAAAGTCGGCGGGGAGGCAATCGAACCGATATGGCAGGGCGAGCGCCGGTTATTCGAAGTCAGCGGGCCGATCTACGCCGGGTCAGCAGCGGGTAGCCGCTATCGGGTGGAGGTTGGGGCCGAGAAGGATACGGCCGACCTGATCGGCCTAGCGGGAAGTCCCCTGCGCGGCCTCTGGGCCACGGACAAGCGCGTCGAGTTGTGGTCGGGCAGGCCGAAGCTAACGGCGCGGTCCGGCGCGATCGGTCAATCGCCCAAGGCCGGGCAGGTCCGCTGGCGGCCGCTCGGCACGCAGTTCTGGAGCGACTGGGTGCGTCAGCCTCCGCCCGAATCGTCCGGCCTGGTGGAGATTGATTGGCCGGACGAGACCGACAGTGTCACCGTCACCCGCGACCGGCGGTTGGCGGCGATCTTTCCAGACGGGGCGACGATCACAGCCAAGGCATCGGGCGCGCTTGGCGTGGCGTACGCCCTGGAGAATCTCGGCGGCTGGACGCTGACGCCGGCTGATCCGGGCCTTGCCTTCCAGTCGACATCGAACGGTCTCTTGGTTCACTTTACCGAACGGCCGGTGCGCAGGCTGCACCTCATGCTGAGCCGCCCCGGACTGACCCGGATCGCGGTGACAGCGCCAACACGGCTGAAGAGTGGTGGGTTTGCGCGGGCGGATGGAACGCTTTTCGGCAAATCTCAGCGGGTGATGCTGGACGACCTGCGCGGCGCGACGGCCTTCGCCGACGGGAAGGACCGGGTCTATCTCGACGGTCACGGCAGCGGGAGTGCGCACGTCGGCTTTGAGGACGAGATCTCGCTCTGGTCATTTTCGGACGACATCAGCCGGATGTTGGCCGATGGGGCCTTGGACACGGAGGTCGATCTTGAGCTGGGCAACGCCGAAGGCCGGCGACTCACCGTAGGTCGCTACGCCGCCGAGGTCGGAATTCGCGGCGGCGAGGTGACCATCCGTAACGAGCCGATCCCGACGGATCTAGACTCGGTGCGCGAGCTCGCAGGGTTCTCGCTGTGCAATCCGGGCCTGACTGTTCTGCAAAGTCGGTCGTGGCGTGAACGGACGGCCCAGCCCCACTGGATCTTACCGGATGAATTGGCCGGGCCGGGCCTAGTCATGCTTTGCGAAGCCGGCCGGGTGATCGGCCGGCCGGCTTTCCATTACGCTTCGGAGCCCGTGGACGAAAGCGACCTTTGCCGACTGGCGCGTGCGGCGATGATGGCCGACTACGCTGACCGCCAAGCCGAGATCGACGCTGTCCTCGACGCTCTGGCCGACGCCACGCCGGAGGCGTCTGCCGACCGCGCTTATCTGATGCGACTAGTCTGCGCCCTCGGCGGGGTGCCCGCCTCCGCATTCGATGTGCTCAATCGTTGGACCCTCAACACGAGCGCCCAGGCCGCTCTCCTCGCAGCGGCGGCGAACGATGAAGCGCAAGGTCACCTCTGGAAGCTGGACCGCGAACTACCCGTGATGTGGGGACTGCTTCCCATCGCAAGCTGGGTGAAGGCTTTCGCCGCGCAAACCGAGGAAATCTCACAAGCGCTGGCCGCCGGGGGGCTGGCGCCCGATCAGGTCGCGCCGATTGTCCACGATGCGATCGGCCGCCGGGGAGAAGGCGCAGCAAATCTCGACCCGCTGCTGAGGCTGCCTCTCTGCTACGCGGGGGCGGCCGGCGGCGACGGCGTCGGATCTACATCCCTGGAGTCCGCCGCCCAGGACTGGGTGCGGCGAACTGGCGATCAAGCCGGCATCGTCGAAACCGCCGCCGCCAAGTCCTCGTGCTTCCGCTCTGGGGACAGCCAGATCGGCGACCTCCTGCCGGCGACTTGGCCTTTCCACCCAGTTCATTGGGAGGGCCTGGACGCGGCCTGCGCAGCAGCGATTTCCGCGGCTGGCCGAGCGCGACCAGCACCAAGAGAGTTCCATCGCATCCGCGCCGCACAGGCCCAGGAGCCGCTATCGTTTGCCGATCTTTACGCCGCTTCGTTGCGCCTCTTGGCGCGGAACCAACCCCTCGCCTGCTGAGACCCCCGAAATGAACCCCTTCGCAACCATCGATGAACTACGCGCCCGGACGACCGAAGCCATCATCGGCCAGAGTGGGCTCAAACACGCCGGCCTGAACGCGGAGATGCGAAGGCGCTTTGCCTCGCCCGACTGGCGCGACGGCGGGGTGATGCAGGAGCCGGTGCTGGAGGCCGCATTGCCTTACGTCACGGCCGAGGAGACTTTGGACGATCTGGCCGGGGAGCTGCTGGAGCCCAGCTTGGTGGACGCGCTGGACGGTTCTGACACACCCGACCGGCCCTATCGCTTTCTGCGTACCCAGAAGCCCTATGCGCACCAGTTAGACGCATGGCGCCGTCTAGCCGACCCCCAAACAGCGCGTTCCGTACTCGTCACCAGTGGCACCGGCTCGGGCAAGACCGAGTGTTTCCTGGTGCCCATCCTGAACGATCTGGCGCGGCAGGCGGCGGCTTCGCCCCAGCGGCTGCAGGGCGTTCAGGCGATCATGCTCTATCCGCTGAACGCCCTGATCGCGAGCCAGGAAGAGCGGCTAGGCGCCTGGACCGCGCCTTTTGGGGGATCAATCCGGTTCGCGCTCTACAACGGCATGCTGCCCGAACAAGTGAAGAGTGCTGAAGCGACCGCGAAACCGCAATACGTGGCTGACCGCAAAACCCTGCGCGCCGCGCCGCCGCCGATATTGGTGACCAACGTCACCATGCTGGAATATATGCTGCTGAGGGCACAGGACGCGAAGATCCTGGCCGCGTCGCAGGGCAAGCTGCGCTATATCGTCCTGGACGAGGCACACAGCTATGTCGGCGCGCAGGCAGCCGAAATCGCCCTTCTCCTTCGCCGCGTGTGCCTGGCGTTCGGCGTCGACCCCGGGGATGTCCGGTTTATCGCCACCTCCGCCACCATTGGGCGAGGCGAGCACATCGAGCAGTCGCTGCAGCAGTTCCTCGCCGACGTTTCCGGCGCCTCGCGGGACAGGGTCCACGTGATTAAGGGCGCGCAGCAGACACCAACGCTGCCGGCCCTCCACGCTGGCGGCTCGATCGTGGAGGAAGCTCACTACGCCCACCTCGGCGGCCACCCGGCGATTCGCCCCTTGCTGGAACGGCTTTACGCCGGCCCGACGCCCTGGTCCGAGGTCCGAAAGGTCGCCAACGGCCTCGGGGTCACGGCGGCCGAACTCGCTATGAAACTAGCCCACGCCCAATCCAGCAACAGCCGGGAGCGGCTTGCGCCCCTGCGCGTCCACAGCTTCCACCGCGCCGCGCCGGGGCTGTGGAGTTGCCTGGATCCGGCTTGCAGCCGGCCGCGGCCGGCAGATTGGCCGTTCGGCGCCATGCATCATCAGCCGGCGGAGGTTTGTGGCTGCGGGGCGCCTCTGTTCGAGATCGTCTCGTGTTCGACCTGCGGCGAACCTTTCCTGGATGTGGAGGAGACAACGGAGCAACGGCTGGTGCAGCCGCGACGTGGCGCTGTGGTAGACGACTTCAACCTGGACGCCGACGTCGACCCGCAGCAAGCGGACGACGATCAGGCAGCGCCGACACCCGTCGCGCCCAGTGATCGGAAACTGATAGCCCTCCGCCCCATGGGGAAGGGCGCCAGCTACCGCTGGCTCTGCGTCGAGGCCGCCAGTGGAAAGATCCATCACAAGGAAGGCGGCGACGGCGTGTTGAAGGTCGCGGCCTATGACCGAGGCCAACCGGAGACCTGCCCGGCCTGTGCCACGGCGGCGCGCGAGGGCGGCGACCTAATCCGACCGGTCCGTTTCGGGGCTCCGTTCATTCTTGGCAACGCCACGCCGATCCTGCTCGCAGATGCCGACCCGCCGGTCGAAGCCGCCGATTTCGCGCACTGGATCGCCGGCGTCCCGCCGCCGATGCGCGGACGGCAGCTGCTGTCCTTCACCGATAGCCGGCAGGGAACCGCGCGCTTGTCGGCCAAGTTGCAGACTGCCTCGGAGCGCAATTTTGTCCGTTCGGTCATCTACCATGCCGTCCAAGACGTGCTGAGCAAGGGTGCAACTGCTGAGCAAACAGCGGACCTGACGAGTAAGATCGCCGCGCTGCGGCCGGTGTTCGAGTCGACAAAGCAGCCCGCCATAGGAGGGATTCTGGCGGGCTACGAGAAAGACCTCGCTGCGCTCGCGCGGAAAGGCGGGGGCGGTCTGCCCTGGAACGATTTGGTGCAGATCCTGGCGGCGCGGCCCGAGGTGCGGGTGTGGCTCCGGCAGGTGTGGTCGCGGCGCGCGGCGGTGTTCGACTCCGAGCTTCAGGTGGCCGAGTTTCTGCTGCTGCGGGAATTCGTCCGGCGCCCGCCGCGGGCCAACAGCGTCGAGACGCTGGGCCTCGCGCGGCTGCGTTTCGAGGCAGTCGATAGGATCGCCGACACGGCGGTTCCGGACGCGTTTCTCTCGCTGGGAGGATCGGCCCAAGACTGGCGCGACTATCTGCATCTGCTGGCGACATTCGTTTTGCGCGGACGATCCGCTATCCGGGTGCGTCAAGACCTCTATCAATGGGTTCCGCCGCCTGGAGCGCGAACCAAGGAGGTCGTCTTCAACCCGCAGGGAGCGCTGCCGTCTTGGGAATTTCCCTGGCCCGCGTTCGGCGCGCGTCCAGTCGGCCGCCCGCCGATGATCGTAACTTTGCTCGAACAGGCGTCCGGCAGGTCACTGGACGACGCCGCAGTCAGGGATACATTCCATGACGTCTTCCAGAGAGCGTGGACCGCCCTCAGCGATTTGACGGCATCGCCGGGCGCGACTGTGCGGCAACTCGCCTTCGCGAAGGCGCATGTGGCGCCGGTTACAGAGGCATGGTTCTGCCCAATCACCCGACGACTGCTCGATGTGAGCTTCCGAGGCCTCACGCCGTATGGCGCCAAGATTCGCGGGGAACCCGCGGCGCCCGCCAACCGGCTGGACATGCCGACCCATCCGCTCCCGTTCATGGGCCTCGCAGAGGGCTTGCCGGCTTTGGAAGCCGGCGCGACCGTGAAGACATGGCTTGCAGACGATCCGCAGATAGCGAAGCTCCGCGCACTTGGCGCCTGGGGCGATATCAGCGACCGGCTCGCCCTGTTCTCGGACTACTTTCGCTCGGCGGAACACTCTGCCCAGCAGCAGCCGGCCCGCCTGCGCCGCTATGAGCGCGAGTTCAAGGCGGGCGCTATCAATGTGCTGAACTGCTCCACCACCATGGAGATGGGCGTCGACATCGGCTCTGTGTCCCATGTGATGATGACCAATCTGCCCCCCTCGATCGCCAATTATCGGCAGCGCGTCGGGCGGGCGGGCCGGCGTGGTCAACCGCTCTCGATGGCCTTCACCTTTTGTCAGGACCGCCCGCTGGACCGCGCCGCTTTCCGCGATCCGGCGAGCTTCCTCGGCCGCGAGGTCAGACCGCCTCAGGTGGCCCTGCGTAGTCACGTAATCGTGCAGCGGCATGTCAACGCGCTCCTGTTCGCCAGCTACATCCGCGATCACGGCGGCGACGCCATGAAGCGGCATGCCGGTCCGTTCTTCGGCTGCAACGAGACCATCGGCGTCGGGGAGGAGATCGACAATGTCGCGGCGCGAATGTCCGGGTGGATCCGCCGACCCGAGACGCGAATGGCCCTCGACGCGTCGGTCAGCGTCCTGACGCGGGGGACCGTGCTCGAGGACGATTCCGGCGTCTATGAGAGCGCCGCGCTCGCCCTCGATGGCGCACGCGAAGCATTCGCCGCCGAGTGGCGCGCTACGCAGGTTTTGGCCATCGGCGCCGCCGGCGACAAAGCCGCGCAGACGCGACTCTCCATTCACCTTCGCCGGCAGTGCCAAGACTATCTGCTCAGCGTCCTCTCCTCGCGCGGCGTGCTTCCCGGTCACGGCTTTCCCACGGATGTTGTCTCGTTCATCATCAGGTCGGGCGCGTCGGTGGAGGGTGGGGCGGAAGAAAACTCCCGCTTCAACGCCTATCCCCAACGATCACTGGACACCGCGATCCGGGAGTATGCGCCTGGCTCGGAGGTGGTGCTGGACGGCCTGGTGCACAAATCAGCCGGTGTCACCCTCAATTGGAAGCGGCCGGCCTCGGCCGAGGGGGTGCGTGACGTTCAAGCCTTGATGTGGCGCTGGCGCTGCCGTGGTTGCGCGGAATCTGGCACCGTTCGCCATCACGACATTAGCCAAACGGACTGCCCGGCGTGTGGCGCGGGCAATGTCGCCTTTTTCGAATATTTGCAACCGGCGGGGTTCGCCGTGGATCTGCGCGTCGATCCGCACGCCGACGCGGATGTGATCAGTTATGTGCCGCCGGAGCCCACGGTGGTGTCTGCTGCAGGCGGTGACTGGATTCCGCTATTCGACCCGGCCCGCGGTCGTCGCCGCTCCTCGAGGGACGGTACAGTGTTCTACTGCAACGCTGGGCCGGGCCGCCAAGGCTACGCCATTTGCCTATCCTGTGGCCGCGCCGATGCGCCGGCTGGAGAAATTCACGCCCCGCTGCTCGGGTCCGGCGGCGAATGCGAAGGTTCATTCCGGTCCTTCGCCCGCAAGGAAGGCCTCAGGCTCGGCCACGAAATCCACACCGACGTGTTCGAGTTCCAGCCGACTGGGTGGAACGAACTGGGAGGTGCGGTGGCGCTAGGCGTGGCACTGCGCGAAGCGCTGGCCAGAACCCTTGGCGTCGAGCCGAGCGAGATGGGGGTGAGCGCCGAACATCGGCGCGACTCGATGGGTGGAGCAACCACGTCGGTCTTCCTCCACGACACTGCTACCGGCGGCGCGGGGTTCGCCATCCAGGCTGCTGACCTTTTCTCCGACATAGTGGGCGAGGCCGAGCGGATCCTCGATTGCCAGGTTGCAGGGTGCGTCCAGGGCTGTCCAGCCTGCGTTTTAGTAGGCGGCCTCTCGGACGACCAGGTGCGCATTCTCGATCGACGCGCGGCGCTGGCCCTGGTTCGCGAAAGGCTTTTGTCGGACGCCGCCCCTGAAGCGATTGACCGAGCCGCACCAGGCGCACGCTTCAGCAGCGATGTTTTGGCGGAATTAAACCAGGCGATGGAGGCGGGCGGACGACGGTTGACGCTGCGGCTCGGCGGCGACGTGGATCCCGCGGCCCTCGATGCGTGGCCCGGCGCCGCGCTGGCCAAGACCTGGGCGTCGCGCGGTCGGCGGGTGATCCTGGCGTTGGATGGTGGAGCTGTTGGCGCCTTGGACGGAGCCCAGCGACTGCGAATGCGCGATGTGGCTAATCGCCTAGGAGTTGGCCTGGAGGACGGGGAATCCGCAACTTTCGACAACGGCGCACTTCTGCTAGCCGAGTCGATCGACGAGGCGGGCCGATCCACGGTCTTCGCAACCCGAGACGGCAGCACGCTGACGGGCGGCGAGGCATGGGGACGACCAACGCAGGCTCCGATCGTACGGTTTTCTCTAGACAAGCAATGCTGATCGGGAACCACCATCGCGGTGGACAGCCTGAAGCAGGACCCTGGCGCCGCCATCGTTCACGTGGGCTCAGAACTCGACGGGCCGATCTCCGGATTTGGCAACCGGGTGGCACGGGTGACGCGCATGCTTATGGATAAGGTCGGGATCGACACCGCCGACGTGATCACAGGATTGGACTATGAGGACAGATATTTGCGTTCTCCGCTGACAGTGAAGCTGCTCGTCGAGGCCCTCGGCGCCCTAGCCATGGGCGCGGGCAAGACGGTGCCAGTCGTCATTCGCACGGTCCCCCTCGAACCGAGGGAGGATTCCCCACGCTGGTTTGACAGCAACTGGAAGCGTGAGGATGACCGCGCAGTGGTCGCCCGCCTGTTCGCTCAGACGAAGGCGCTGGCACTGGAGTGGCGAACCGGCGCTGCGGGACATGCGCGGAAGCTGACTATCACCTTCGCCAGCGGCCGGCGCGCCCAGATCCTGTTAGACCAGGGGTTCGGCCCCTGGACTTGCCGCGGCACAAGCTTTGAGTTCCGGGCCTCGCCTGCGGAACAGGCAGGCCAACTTCGTCGCCTAGACCGGCCGGTCCAGATCTCTCCGGGCGCGCGCACATTTTTGGTAGCCGCCGCTTCCAGCGCGGTGTCGGCATGAACATCGGCAGCTTCATTTGGGACGTCGCGGACGACGTCCTGCGCGGCGGCTACACGCGCGGCAAATATCGGGAAACATCCTCCCGATGACCGTGATCCGGCGGATGGACGCCGTTCTGGAGCCAACCAAGCCCGCAGTGCTTGCCAAGAAGGCGGAACTTGAGCTGCTCGGCCTCCCTGCTGCGACTCAGGAGCCGGCGCTGAGCCGGGCGGCGGGCCAAGCGTTCCATAACGCGTCGCAGTTCACCATGCGGCAGCTCTTGTCGCGGCCCAATCCCGCCACGCAGCTTGCGGACTTCGAGAGCTAACTCGACGGTTCTCGCGTTAGCGGCAGGGAGCAAGCGGAGTTCGATCGGCCGATGCCCTTATGCCCGCTACGACAGCGGTTTCGGGGCATCGGGGGCATGGGTGGGTGTTCCGCGCCAAGGATGATACAATCGGCTAGGCGAAGTGAGGGTCACCCAATGGCAAATAGGGAATATACGACCCAGGAGCGCCGGGCGAGCCTTGTGGCCGATAGGGATCGCGCGCAACGCGCATACGACGTTCTCGACGAGGGTGGCGGCTACACCCATCCAGACGGCAATAGGACGGCGGGGGAGTTGACGCGAGACATTATGGAAAAGCTGAAAACCATCATCGCCGACTGCAACCGCCGCATCGACAATCTGGACGCGGGCCCAGCCTAGCTTAGCTAGACGCGCCGAGGCGAAGACTAGGCGGCCCGGGAAGGGCCAGTTCCACAGGCGCGCGTCCACAAAGGCCTAAGCGGGACGCACAGCGGGGGCGGCGCGAACGCCGCCCCCCAAGGCCACCCCGGGGCCGAATGGCCTACAGCCCGCTCCCTGAGGCTCGGCGCCCCCGTTCAGACGTCAATCTCGATCCACGCCGGCGCGTGATCGCTGGCGTTGTCTTGGCCGCGCACCCAGCGGTCAACGCCGCCGCTGGCGAGGCGCTCGGCCAGCTCGGGCGAGAGCAGCAGATGATCAAGGCGCATCCCCTTATCGGCCGGCCAGCGCTGGCGCAGATAGCTCCAGAACGTCCACACCGGGCCTTCCGGCTGCAGTCTTCGCAGACTGTCGGTCCAGCCCTGGTCCACAAGGCGCGCGAACGCCGCGCGGCTCTCCGGCAGAATGAGGGCGTTCCCATCGAGCGAACGCGTAGGGTAGATGTCCTGGGGCGTTGGAACGACGTTGTAGTCGCCGGCCAAGACAACCGGAACGCCGGCCGCCAGAAGTTCTCCAGCGTGGGTGATCAGGCGCTCGAACCAGGCCAGCTTGTAGGTGAATTTCGGCCCAGGCGCGGGATTGCCGTTGGGCAGGTAAATGCAGCCAATAATCACGCCGCGCACCGCCGCCTCGATGTAGCGCGCCTGGTGGTCCGCTGGGTCGCCCGGCAGGGTCGAGCGGGTGAGGACAGGTTCAGCGCCCCGCGCTAGGATGGCGACGCCATTCCAGGACCGTTCGCCCTTCCAGACGGCGCCGTAACCCAGGTCGCCCAGCATATCGGCTGGAAATCGCCCTTGCTCGGCCTTCAGCTCCTGCAGGCACACGACGTCCGGCTCGGTCTCGGCCAGCCAGGCAATCAGGTTGTCGAGCCGCTTGTTGATGCCGTTTATGTTGAAGGTCGCGATGCGCAATGTCAGCCCCGGCGTCAGGACGCTTCCCATGACGATGGTCGAACGGTGTGACAATTTAAGGTAAAGGCGGATAGGCGAATGGACGCTCACCAAACCCCCTTGGGCAGAGCGGAGGCGTTCTGCGCCCGATTTGGCCTGCGCCTTCCCATCCTGCAAGCGCCCATGGCCGGAGCGTGTCCGCCGGCC
Source organism: Caulobacterales bacterium (assembly GCA_038227925.1). Classification (GTDB taxonomy): domain Bacteria; phylum Pseudomonadota; class Alphaproteobacteria; order Caulobacterales; family Caulobacteraceae; genus Acaudatibacter. The sequence continues at coordinate 29,629 of JBBRPN010000023.1, forward strand.
CTTGCCAGCGCGGTCGTCGAAGCCGGAGGCATGGGCGCGATGGGGGCGCTGATGACGCCGCCGGAAGGCATTGCCAAATGGGTGCGGGAGTTCCGTTCGAGCGCCGACGGCCCTTTTCAGCTGAACCTGTGGATTCCCGAGCCGAGGCCGGCGCGTGATCTCGAGGCTGACCGACGCGTTCGAGATTTCCTCAGCCAATGGGGTCCCCCGCCGACGGACGATGTGGCTGACGTTGAACTTCCCGACTTCGGCGCGCAGTGCCGCGCCATGCTGGAAGCCGGGCCCACAGTGATCTCGTCGATCATGGGCCTCTATCCCGCCGAGATGGTCAAGCGGATGAAGGACCGCGGTATCGCCTGGTTCGCCTGCGCCACCACTCTCGCGGAGGCCAAGGCGGCCGAAAGGGCGGGCGCGGACGCCATCGTGGCGCAAGGGATGGAGGCGGGTGGGCATCGCGGGGCCTTCGACAACCAGACCGCCGAGCGGCAATCGATCGGCTTGTTCGCGCTTCTGCCGAGGTTGGCCGACGCGCTGAGCGTTCCAATCATCGCGGCGGGAGGAATAGCGGATGGTCGCGGCGTCGCGGCCGCGCTAACCCTGGGCGCCAGCGCGGTCCAGGTCGGCACGGCCCTTTTGCGATGTCCAGAAGCGGGGACGGCGGCGGCGTGGGCCGATGCGTTGGAGAACCTTGAGCCTGAGGGAACCCAACCGACGCGCGCGTTCACGGGCCGGCTGGGGCGTGCGATCAGCACGGACTATGTGCGGGCGGCCGATGCCGTGACAGCCCCGCCTCCGGCGCCATACCCCGTCCAGCGGGGGTTGACGGCGGCGATGAAGGCGCGGGCTCAGGCCCAAGGTGACGTCCAACGAATGCAGGCCTGGGCCGGACAATCCGCCGCGCTGGCTCGGCGCGCGCCCGTGGTCAAGGTCGTCAGGACGATGTGGGCAGACGCGTTGAAGCTCATCGCCTGAGTGCAACCCCTGGTTGCCGTCTGCGGCGAACGGCCATGACGCGGGACGCAAAGCGGCGAAGCGTCCGCCCCCAGCATCTCCGTCATAGTCCCGCCCTCAGGCAGAAACGCTCGAAGCTCTCCCCCGACCTCCCCAAAAGCCTCCTGCATCATCGCCGTTGCACCGACGGCCCGCGTCGTGGCGGTCTTCTTCATGGCGTTGCCTTTCTTCGTGGAATCAGCACCCCGAGCCTACCGGCTCACGGAGGGCAACGCCGGGAATGTCTCAGGCCGACGTAGGTGGTCGAAATTGGATGAACGGCTGGGCGGGTCGGAGCCGGGCGGAGAATCGTTCCTGCTACCGGTTTGAGCACGCCGGCGCATTTGCGAGCCACTTAGGACGCCTCACTCTGACCCCGTTCTCGACGTCGATATGAACCCTTAGAGCACGGCGAACTGGCCGAACCCACGTATGAGATGCCCCTGCCGTGAGACGCAAAATGATGGGCGTGGCAGTATCTATGTGCCGGCCGGTGATCGGGTCGATTCCAAAGGGCTTCAACGGGGGGGCCACGGACCGCAAGCCCATCACGATCGCCTGAGACGTCTTTTTGTTTAACAAGATGCCAGGGCCACTCACTGGGCGTCCTCTCTGAGAAGGAGTGATGGGTCCTGAGGCCTGTATTTGCCCAGTGCCATCCGCAGCGCCAACATAGGGTACGCAAATTTCGAGGTCGTCGAAGTAGACGTCGAAACCCCATACATACTCATCGTTTCGGTGGAAATTCCTAAGAGTTAAAATTTTTACTTCGTCAATCTTACGAATTTGAGCTCCAAGAAATTCGTCAAATACATAGCTAAGCAGGGCCATGATGATCGTATCCCAACGTGTGGCGTGCGTGTGGCGTGGCTGTATTGTCCGGTGACCGGGTTTGTCTGGACAGGGGTTGGCGATTCTTAAGTGGGGTGCCTGCCGTAAGCGGAGGATGTCCCGTTCGATGTTGGAATCGCGGAGCGGGCGTTGCCTGAGTTCTCGATTACACGGCCTTCGAAGGCTACTCAAGTGTGGCGTATTGCCGGTGATAAGCGGCCAAGGTGGCGCGCAGGGCGGGAAGCCGGTGGCGGGCTTTCAATCGTCTGAAGCCATTGCCAACGATCGGCGCAGTTCCATGCTGACTGTTTACCGAGCCGCGCCGAGAATGGCTCATAGTGTAGATGCGGCCAAAGGCACTGATTGGGACGCCGCGGGCGGGGTTCGGCCGAGGGAACCGATCCTGACTCAAAGCGGAATCGAGGAACGTCCGCATGGAGGGTCTGCACATCTGCTGCTAGTTGAGGGTGCGCGGTCGGCACCGGAAAGCGCGCTGTTCCGGCCCAATCCGTTCGTGTTACGTTCGCGGCTGATTCGCCGGTCGTTAGGAAGCGGGCGATAGTTGAGATCAACTTGCGCCGCCACCGGCGAACTGGACGGCAAGTTACTTTCAGAGGACGGTGGACCAATGGATTTTTTGGCGCGCACGAACGAGGTGACGATTTCGCCCGAACTCTTGGGAGAGGTGTTGCTAATGCACGCAGGCCTTCCTCCGGAGGATCGTCGGGATCACACGGTCCGCATGATCCGTCTGTTCGAATTGCTCGACGACAAAGGCCTGCAGGACGATCGTGCTGATATTTCCATCGCAATTGACTTCCGCCTTACGGCGTTGGCGCGGCTTCTGGCGGCGCAAGAGGCCCTTGGATGGACTATTCCCGGCTCCGAAACTGGGATGGAGCTGATCCATCCCAGCCTTGTGCGGGGCGCGGCAGAGGAACCACTGATCGGGGATGCCAATCACCAGCCTGCCTTCGACCCCGAAAGCTTCCGCCAACGTGTCCTCACAGTCACCGACCCGAGCGGCAGCGCATGAACCAGCTCGGCGCGCGGTGCCTTCCAGCCATAGCCTCGGTCAGCGGCGAACGCGCGCATCTTCGCCGCGAAAACCGGCAATGCGCACACCAGGCGCGCCTACAAGAACCCGCGCCGCGCGGGAGATCCGCCACCACCACGGCCCCGCTTTCGCGCACGTAGTCGGCCACGGCCGTGCGCTGCTCAGCGAGCGCCGCTTGCGACGCTCCCGGCTCCGAGGGGATATGGCGGTAGTAGACAACGATCTTGTCCGCCGCGGCCATCTCAATAGCCCTTCTTCAGGGGTGGAAATTGGTCCTGTTCCACCACGTGGGGTAACTGCGGCGGCCCCGCCTTGGGATCTCCGGCATGGCCGGATAGGTCAGACGCCCAGGATTGGCAGGCTGACGATGGGATAATCGCTCATCGGGCAGTTGGTTTCCAGCGTCATGTAGGCCGGGACGTCCGACACCGCTTCGTCGTGGGCGAAAGACAAGCGGGGCAACGGCCGGGGGGGTTGGATGGGTGCGCCGTTCGCGGAAGCGCATCGCTATGCGTTCTGTCGGAAACATGCAATCTGGTGTCCCAGCGGCGGCGGCTTATTCCTCGCAAGTCGGGGCCACGCCCGGTCCAGTTAGGACGATGCGCCGAAGAAAGGCATCCAGAAATGATCGAGCATACACCTTGGGTGGGAAGCGAGTACGACCTTGGCGTCGATGGGCAAAAGATAGCAATTGTTGGCTATTCCCACTGGCTCGGAGATAACGATCCCGATACCACGGACACGACTGTGGATGTCATGCAAAAGGTCGTCACTGGGGAATACCCTGATATAGCGTTCTTTAACTTGATTCGCGGGTATTTCGGGGACGACGCCGCGTCTGCATTTTGGAACAAGGTTATGTTTTTCAACTTTGTTCCGGAAGCAATCGGCTTAGCCGACCATAGATACGATGTTGCTGGCGGTGAGCAACAACGAAGCGGACAATGTAGATTTCTTAGGCTTATGAAAGAGCACTCACCCCACAAGGTGCTTGTCTTCACGTCAAAGGGATGGAGCCAAATGCCGCCACTTCGGGAATTTCCCAATGGCGAAAGTTTTCCCCTTGGATCAGAGTTTCCCGGCGTGACTTGGGGAACCTACCAAGGCGACCCGCAGCCTATCATGGCGTTCGGTCTGCGACACACGCAGTTTGCACGAGGTGAATTACTGCGGAGCGCAGTTCGTCGGATATTGGAGATGCGCCCGAGGGAATCATAAGGCTTTCTCAGATGAAATGCATCACTCGTTAAGATAGCGCGTTCAACTTCCCGGAAGGTGTCGCGACAGCACCATCTGAATGCTGAGCAGACAGACCTCGCAAAACGGTCTGCCGAGCTTGCGCATCCTGCAGTCGTATTCGGGGCGGAAGCGGCCCCGCTGGTGGTACTTCGCTCCTTCGAAAGCTCCGATGCCGGTGGGCGGGGGTACGGGAGCCGGCTCGCCGGCCGAAAGCGTGGGAAGCGGCGTCTTGGCGGGAACGAGGCTCGCCCACTTCAGCCTCCCGCGGTCGCCGAAACCGCATACATTCGGCTCG
>JBBRPN010000024.1:0-33778 GCA_038227925.1 Caulobacterales bacterium
GGCGGCACCTTCGACGTCTCGATCCTGGAGATCGGCGACGGCGTCTTCGAGGTCAAGGCGACTAACGGCGACACCTTCCTGGGCGGCGAGGACTTCGACCTGCGCATCGTCGATTACCTGGCCGACGAGTTCAAAAAGGAGCAGGGCGTCGATCTGCGCAAGGACAAGCTGGCCCTGCAGCGCCTTAAGGAAGAGGCGGAAAAGGCCAAGAAGGAGCTTTCCTCCACCGCGCAATACGAGGTCAACCTGCCGTTCATCTCCATGAACGCCTCGGGGCCGCTGCATCTCAACATCAAGCTCTCCCGCGCCAAGCTGGAAGCCCTGGTCGAGGATCTGGTGGCCAAGACGGTGGGCCCCTGCGAGCGGGCGCTCAAGGACGCCGGTCTCAAGAAGAGCGACATCGACGAGGTGATCCTGGTCGGCGGCATGACCCGCATGCCCAAGGTGGTCGAAACGGTGAAGGAATTCTTCGGCCGCGAACCGCACAAGGGCGTCAATCCCGACGAGGTGGTGGCCCTGGGCGCGGCCATCCAGGCCGGGGTGCTGCAGGGCGATGTCAAGGATGTGCTGCTCCTGGACGTTACGCCCCTGACGCTCGGCATCGAAACCCTTGGCGGGGTGTTCACCCCGCTCATCGAGCGCAACACCACCATCCCGACCAAGAAAAGTCAGGTGTTCTCCACCGCCGACGACAACCAGAACGCGGTGACCATCCGCGTCTTCCAGGGCGAGCGGCCCATGGCCGGCGACAACAAGATGCTCGGGCAGTTCGACCTGGTCGGCATTCCGCCGGCCCCCAGGGGCATCCCGCAGGTCGAGGTCACCTTCGACATCGACGCCAACGGCATCGTCAACGTCTCGGCCCGCGACAAGGCGACAGCCAAGGAACAGTCGATCCGTATCCAGGCCAACGGCGGCCTTTCCGAGACCGATATCCAGACCATGGTCAAGGAGGCCGAGGCTCACGCCGCCGAGGACAAGAAGCGCAAGGAACTGGTGGAGGCCAGGAACCATGCCGACGCCCTGATCCACTCGACGGAAAAGGCCCTGGCCGAACACGGCGACAAGGTCGGGGCCGAGGACAAGTCCGCCATCGAGACGGCGGTCGCCGCCTTGAAATCCGAAATCGAGGGCGAGAATGTCGAGGTCATCGGCGCCAAGACCCAGAGCCTCATGCAGGCTTCGATGAAGCTCGGCGAGGCCATGTACCAGGCCCAGCAAGGCGAGGCGGCGGGTGAAGGCGACGGCGCCGCCGAACCGCCGCAAGACGGCGTCGTCGATGCGGAATTCGAAGAAGTGTCGGACGACCAGAAGTCGGCCTGACGCCATGACCGGCTTGGTGGGGCAGGCGTTTTGCGGCGGCGCGGGAAGTGAAACGGGCTCGCCCTGGCCGCTGGGCGTCGGCCGGGCCGCGCTGCCCAAGCTCGGGCTTGCGGGGAGGCGCGGACCTTCCCACTTCTCCGTGAACCGCCGAGGCTTGCAACGTTTCCATGCGTGACTATTACGATGTGCTGGGCGTGCAGCGGGGCTGCGACGGGGCGGGCCTGAAAGCCGCCTTTCGCAAGCTGGCCATGGAGCACCACCCCGACCGCAACGAGGGCTGCCCCAACGCCACCGCCCGCTTCAAGGAGCTCAACGAGGCCTACACCGTCCTCGCCGATCCGAACAAGCGCGCCGCCTATGACCGCTGCGGCCACGCCGGGGTGAACGGCATGAACGGCGGCGGGGCCGGATTCGCCGACGTGCACGACATCTTCAACGACGTGTTCGGCGATGTGTTCGGCGACATGTTCGGCCGCGGACAGCGATCCAGCGGCCCGGCCCGCGGCCAGGATCTTCGATACGATCTCGAGATCGCTCTCGAGCAGGCCTATGCAGGGGCCGAGGTCGAGATCAAGGTACCGGCCGCCGTGGCCTGCGAAAGCTGCAAGGGCTCGGGCGCCAGCCCCGGAACCAGCCCTACGGTCTGCGGCTCATGCGGCGGGGCGGGACGGGTCAGGCGCAGCCAGGGCTTTTTCCAGATGGAGACCGCCTGCCCCCGCTGCGGCGGCGGCGGAAGGCTGATCCTCGATCCCTGCCGGGCCTGCGCCGGGCACGGCCAGATCCGCCGCGAGCGCATCTTGCAGGTGCGCATCCCCGCCGGGGTGGACGACGGCTCGCGGATTCGCCTGGCCGGCGAGGGCGACGCGGGCGCCCGCGGAGGCCCGCGCGGCGATCTCTACATCTTCCTCTCGATCAAACCGCATGAGCTTTTCGAGCGCGACGGGCTCGACCTGCTCTGCAAGGTTACCGTCCCGATGACCACCGCCGCCCTGGGGGGCGAGATCGAGGCGCCGTGCCTGCTGGGCGGCGAAAACTGCGACGGCCAGTGCAAGATCCGGGTCAAGGTGCCCGAAGGGGCGCAATTTGGCGACACCGTGCATCTGCGCGGCCGGGGCATGCCTTCCTTACGTTCACGCGAGCGCGGCGACATGGTGGTCGAACTCTTCATCGAAACCCCGACCAAACTCACGGCGCCGCAAAAGGCGCTGCTGCGCGAACTCGCCGGATCGTGTGGCGAGCGGCAGAATCCCAGAAGCACGACCTTCTTCAACAAGGCGCGGCGGTTCTGGGACGAGGTCACGGGCGTCGAGGGTCGGGCCTGACGCGATCCAGCCTTAGTGGGTTCGCGCCGCGATGGACCCGATATCGTCCCAACGCCAGGCGGTTTCCATGAGGTTTCCACCCCAGCCGCGCACCGGCCGCGCTTCGCCCTCCCGCCCGCCGTTTCTGGCATAGAAGACCCGAGCCGGGCGATTGCCGTTCAGGACCCACAGCGTCAGGCTTGTCGCGCCCTGGGCCGCCAGGGTCCTGGCCGTGGCCGTGAACAGGCGCCGGCCCAGGCCGACATGCTGGGCGGCCCTCAGAAGATAGAGGGTGAAGATTTCCGCCTCCTCGCCCGCCACGGCCCCGGCGCAATAGCCAACCAGTCCGCCCGGCCCCAGGGCGGCCAGCACCACCTCGCCGGGGCGGGCGCGGGCGAGCTGGAGACGAAAGCGGCGGGCGTGGACCTTGGCGTTCATGGCCCCTAGATAGCCGGCCGGCAGCAGGCCGGCGTAGGTCTCCAGCCAGGCCCTGATATGCACCCGCGCCAGATCGTCGGCGTCCGCCGGCCCAGCTGGCAGGATCACGCAATCGACCAGACGCTCCATGTCGGCCAGCTTGGCGCCGGGCGCGCGGAGGTCAAGGGGTCGCTGACGAGAGCCGACTCATGGGACTTGACGCGCGCGATATTGTACACACATTGTCCATGGACACATTGATCGATCGGAGCAGACCATGGCGACCGCAACTCAACGGATCGTGGTTCAGGCAACACCCAGAGACAAGAAGGCCATCGTAGCGAAAGCCGAGACGCTGAACATCCCAATTTCGGAGCTCATGCGACGCGGCGCCTTCGCCTATGAGCCAGCCGAGGCTGACGCCGAGCTGGGCGTTCTCGCCGACGCGGCCAAACGGGCGGCGGACCGGGCGGGGGCAGCCATCGACCAGGCTCTCGCCTTCATCGCGGCCAGCGAGACGCGCATTGCGGCGATGGAGGCCGCGGGCGCCGCGCCCGCGCGCCGAACAACCGCCTGATGGGTGTCACCGACAAGGTCTGGGGCGCGCTGACATCCATGATCAAACTCGAGGACAAGGTGAACCGCCAGGCCGAGGCGATGAAATCCCAGCAGTCCAAGATCGAGGATCTCACCGGGCGCGTGATCCGGCTTGAGGCCCAGCTTGAGCTGCTAACCGGCGCGGCGCTCGCAAGGCGGCTCGGCGCGGAGAGGGGATGAGCCATTCGTTTGACGCTCCCACTTGAGGGCGGCCGCATCTGCGGCAAGCTGCGATATCTGGTGAGCGATACGCCTCTGGCGGTGCTCATGTGCCACTGCAGGAACTGCCAGCAGCGGACTGGCAGCGCCTTCTCCCTCTCAATGCTTACGTTCCGCAAGGATTTCAAAATGTTGTCGGGCGAGACGCTGTGTCGCGACCTGCCGGGCGGCAGCGGGGCACTGCATCGCCAACACATTTGTCCGGAATGTTTCACGCGCACCCACACCGAGATGCTTGCGCATCCTGACATCATTAACCTACGACCTGGCACCCTGGACAATCCGGCCGTCGCGACGCCGATCGCCCAACTCTGGACCAGCCTGGCGCACCTCTGGGCCATCGCGCCCGAGGTTCGTTGTTACGAGGAAAACCCCGACAACATTGAAGCGCTCGTAGAGGCGTGGCGCGCCAAGCTTACGACATGATCGGAGTTCTGGCAGGGCCGGCCGATCGCGGGGCTGACGGGGGCGGCGGCGGCCTGTAGCCTCCCGCCCATGGACCTCCCCGCCACGATTCCCGACGCGCCGCCCGACGGGGCCGGCGCGACGCCGGTGATGGCGCAGTATTTCGCCGCCAAGGCGCGCCAGCCCGACGCCCTGGTCTTCTTCCGCATGGGGGATTTCTACGAGCTGTTCTTCGAGGACGCCGCCAAGGCCGCCGCCGCCATCGGCATCGCCCTGACCCACCGGGGAACCCACGCCGGCGCGCCCATCCCCATGGCCGGGGTGCCGGCCCACGCGGCGGAGGCCTATCTCGCCAAGCTGATCCGCGCCGGTTTCAAGGTCGCGGTGTGCGAGCAGATGGAGGACCCCGCCGAGGCGCGCAAGCGCGGCCCCAAGTCGGTGGTCCGCCGCGATCTGGTGCGGGTGGTGACGCCTGGAACCTTGACCGAGGACGGCCTTCTGGACGCCCGCGGGGCCAATCGCCTCGCCGCGGTTGCCGTCCGCGGAGGGGCAGCGGCGGTGGCCAGCGTCGAACTGTCCACCGGCGAGGTGGATTGCCTGACGACAACGATCGAGGGTCTGGCCAGCGTGTTGGCGGCCTTGCAACCCTCCGAAATCCTCGTCCCCGATCGCCTGTTCGCCGATCCGGCGGTGAGCGCCGCCCTGAAGACGGCCGGCGGCGCCCTTCAGCCCATGGCCGGCGCCCTGGCCGAACCGGCGGCCTCTGAAGGGAGGTTGAAGCGGCTCTACGGGGTGGAGACGCTCGATGGCTTCGGGGCACTGGCCGGGGCGGAGATCGCGGCCCTGGGCCTCATCGCCGCCCACCTGGAGGTCACCCAGGCCGGCCGCCTGCCGGCCCTGCGCCCGCCGCGCCGGGCCGGCGAGGCCGACGCCATGGCCATCGACCCGGCCACCCGCGCCAGCCTGGAGATCGAGCGCACCCTGTCGGGCGGCCGGGAAGGATCGCTGCTCGCCGCCCTCGACCGCACGGTCGGCGCGCCCGGCGCCCGCCTGCTGGCGGCGCGGCTTTCGCGGCCCCTGCTCTCGCCGCCCGCCATCGAGGCGCGGCTGGACGCCGTGGCCTGGTTGCTGGAGCGCCGCGACCTGCGGGAGGCCCTGCGCGGCCAGCTGAAAGGGGCCGGCGACATGGCCCGCGCCATCTCGCGCCTGGCCCTGGGGCGCGGCGGCCCGCGCGATCTGGGCTGTCTGCGCGACGCCCTGGCGGTCGGGACCGAGATCGCCGCCCTGTTCGGCAGGCAGGACGAGCCCTTGGCGCCGCCGCCGCCCGAAATCGGCGAGGCCCTGGCGGCCTTGCCGCGAACGGTACGACCCTTGGCCGGCTTGGCCGAAACCCTGAGCCGGGGCCTGGGCCCGGACCTGCCGGCCCAGGCCCGCGACGGCGGCTTCGTGGCCGCCGAAGTGTCGGCCGATCTCGACCGCGCCCGCGCCCTGCGCGACGACAGCCGCCGGGTGATCGCGGCCCTGGAGGCGCGGCTGGCGGCCGAGAGCGGCGTGTCGCTCAAGATCCGCCACAACGGCGTCCTCGGCTACTTCGTCGAGGCCAGCGCCAGACAGGCCGAGCCACTCTTCCAGCCGCCTCTGTCGGCCCTGTTCATCCATCGCCAGACCCTGGCCAGCCAGGTTCGCTTCACCACCCTCGAACTGGCCGACCTCGACGCCAGGATCACCCGCGCCGCCGACCAGGCCCTGGCCCTGGAACTGGCGGTGTTCGAAGACTGGCGCGAGGCGGCGCGGGGGGTGGCGGGCGAAATCCTGGCCGGCGCCGAGGGGCTGGCCCGCCTGGACGTCGCCGCGGCGCTGGCGGAGTGGGCGGCGGATATCGGAGCGGTTCGGCCCACCGTGGACCTTTCGCTGGCCTTCGAGGCCCGGGCCGGGCGCCACCCGGTGGTCGAGGCGGCGGTGCGGCGGGCGGGCGAGGCCTTCACCCCCAACGACTGCGCCCTGGACGGCTCTGGCGAGGCCGCGGCGCGCCTTTCCATCGTCACTGGCCCCAACATGGCCGGCAAATCGACCTTCCTGCGCCAGAACGCCCTTCTGGCCATCCTCGCCCAGGCCGGATGCTTCGTGCCAGCGGGGGCGCTGCGCCTGGGGGTGGTCGATCGGTTGTTCAGCCGGGTCGGGGCGGGCGACGATCTGGCTCGCGGCCGCTCCACCTTCATGGCCGAGATGGTGGAGACCGCCGCCATCCTCACCCAGGCGACGCCCCGCTCCTTGGTCATTCTGGATGAGATCGGACGGGGCACGGCGACCTACGACGGCCTCGCCATCGCCTGGGCCTGCGCCGAGGCCCTGCACGACGCCAACCGCTGCCGCGCCCTCTTCGCCACCCACTACCATGAGCTGGCCGCCCTGGAGGGCCGCCTGCCTTTCGTCGCCAACCTGTCGCTCAAGGCCAAGGAATGGAACGGCGAACTGGTCTTCCTGCACGAAGCCGCCCCCGGCGCCGCCGACCGCTCCTACGGCGTCCAGGTGGCCAAGCTGGCCGGCGTCCCGGCCGCCGTGGTCGCCAGGGCGAGGGAGGTGTTGGACCGGCTGGAAAGCGAGGCGGTCTCGCACGCCGGCCTGGAGGAGCTTCCCCTGTTCGCCCTCGCCCTCCCGAGCGCGCCGGCGCCCCCCGGCCCGACCCCGGTGGAAACCGCCCTCGCCGCCCTGGACCTCGACGGCATGAGCCCCAGAGAGGCCATGGACGCGCTTTATCGGCTGAAGGGAATCGTGAGCTGATCCGCAGCGCCGACATCCGGAATTCTTGTCAAAGATTGCCAGAACGTCTATCCTTCAGCCCAACCAAAAGAGGCCTTCCGATGCCGGCGCGCAACGTCAGTCTGACCAGCCATTTGGAGGCGTTTATCGACGAGAGCGTCTCATCGGGTCGCTATCAGAACGCGAGTGAAGTGGTCCGCGACGGCCTGCGTCTGTTGGAGGCGCGTCGGCGCGAGGACGATCTCAAGCTCGAGCGGTTGAAGGCGGCGATCGATCTTGGTTTGGCGGATGTCGAGGCTGGTCGTGTCATAAGCGTTCCCATCGACAACTTGCGTGGATTTCTTGCTGGGCTTGGAAAGACCGGAACGCCGCGAGCGTGACACGGGGCGCTGTCACGTCAGTGCCAAATACCTTCCGCTCTATGTCGCGGGATTCCAATTCCGGTATACAACCGCCTGAATGACGATATTTTAGGGGCGGTGATCAGCGCGTGTTAAAGTCATGTGTGCCCGCCGGTTATAAAGGCGTAGCCGCCGACAACATATAGAGTTGCTCTTTCCAATATAGCTACAAGACCTTCAAAGAAAAGAAGCCAATGAATGCGGGTTGGTCGGCCGAGACATGGACAGCAATCGCGACTGTGTCCATTGCGGCATTCACGTTGGTCTTGATGGCCGCGACCATATGGCAAGGGCGTTTTACCAGCAAGATGATCAACCTGGCGCGGGAGGAGTTTATTGCCACTCATAGACCCAAAGTTCGTGTTCGTGCGGTCAGACGTTTTGCGCCGGAAAACGCCTTCTGGTCCGCCCGCGCCATTATAATCAATTGTGGTGAGAGTGGTGCGGTCATTGACGCCGTCGATATGAGACTCATGAACCGCGACGAGATCGAGCCCGCGCTGGATAATGCGATCGTTGACATTTTCCCAGCGCACCAACCGTCTACGGACAAAACACCATTGGTGCCCGGTGCCCGCCGCGTTCTTTTTCAAACTTCTATTATTCAGCGGAACACGATGGATGAAATACTGGATGAAACCAATATTTGTGTCATCGGCCGTATTGTCTACCTTGATAAAAATGGTACGCAGCGTCAAACTGGTTTCTTCTGGGCATGGGACAGCCAACGCCATCGATTCGGGCCGGTAGAAGGGCATGAACTGACCTACGAGGAGTAGCACGGCGATCGCCCTTGCCGCGCTCATGGCAGAACCCTAACATCGGGGCGGAGAGCGCGGCCTTCCTCTAGTTGCCCTTTGTGACGACGGTGTCCTTCCCACTCACATCGATGTCGTAAGCGTGCCTCAGGTGATCGCAGACCAACTTGAATCCGGCTGGTGTGACACCAGCGGCACTCACCGTGTTGCAGGGCAGCCCTTTTCCTCGAACGATGACGACCAGGGTATTCACCAGCCTCGCGGTGGCCCGATCCTCTCGGTGCGCCAAGGGCGTGTGCGGTTCTATCGGGATGATCGTGGACTGGCCCCGTGCCGGCGTTTCCCCGGTTAGGCTCAAAACAAATAGCAGCCCCAATAGAGTTCTCATGTGCTTCTATCCCCCGGTTAGGGCTCTCGCATCCTCGCCACAACGCCTGAAAGCCTGGAGCGGTTTATAGCATGGAGCCGTGGAGACGGAATAGGGGCGACGCCTGGGAAGCATCCGCCATCCGTGAAGAGGCGGATAATCGCCATTGTTGATCGTCAGGGTTCTGCACGACGCCATGGATTTGGCTCGACATCTTTCGTCGGATGGCGAGCCCGAAGGGTGAACCGCCGGACATTCGCCGCGTCGCGCGCTACATAGCTCCCATGCCCCGTCGCCCGCGCCCAATCCCTGTGGAGGATGTCGTCGATGGGCTTCGGCTGCGGGCGCGGCTTTCCGCCGCCGCTTTGGACGCCATCGGCGACGAGGCCGAGCAGCGGCGGCGGGGGATCGAAATCCTCAAGGAGGCGCTCCTTCGCGGCCGGGCGACCGCCCAGGAGCGGCTGGAGAGCGGCGCGGGCGGGGTGGAGACGGCGCGTCTCATCTGTGCGGTCACCGACGAGGTCATCAGCGCCCTCTACGATTTCACCACCGTTCACGTCTTTCGCGCCCGCAATCCCACGCAAGGCGAGCGCATCGCCCTGATGGCGGTGGGCGGCTATGGGCGCGGCGCCCTGGCCCCCTTCTCGGACATCGACCTGCTGTTCGTGCGCCCCTACAAGGAGACCGCCCACACCGAGAGCGTCATCGAGTTCATGCTCTACGCCCTGTGGGATCTGGGCTTCAAGGTGGGGCACGCCTCGCGCATCGTCGGCGAATGCGTGGGGCTCGCCCGCGCCGACATGACCATCCGCACCAGCCTGCTGGAATCGCGCCTGCTGACCGGCGACGAGGCCCTGGCGCGAAACCTCGAGCGCCGCTTCCGCGACGAGGTGGTCAAGGGGACGGGGGCGGCGTTCGTGGCCGCCAAGCTCAAGGAGCGCGACGAGCGTCACGCCCGCGCCGGGGCCAGCCGCTTCATGGTCGAACCCAATGTGAAGGAGGGCAAGGGCGGCCTGCGCGACCTGCACACCCTGTTCTGGATCGCCCGCTATCTGCGCCCCGCCGCCGACCTCGATGCTGTCATGCGACTGGACATGTTCCAGCCCCGCGAGGTGCGCGTCTTCATGGGGGCCTTCGATTTTCTCGAGGCGGTGCGGGCTCATCTGCACTTCGTGGCCGGCCGGGCCGAGGAGCGGCTAACCTTCGATGTCCAACCCGAGGTGGCCCGCCGCATGGGCTACCACGACCGGCCGCGGCCGGACGGCGACAACACCCCGGCGGTGGAACGCTTCATGCGCCGCTACTTCCTGGTCGCCAAGGAGGTCGGCGCCCTGACGCGGGTGTTCGCCGCCAAGCTGGAGGCCGACAACATGAAGGCGGCGCCGCGCGGCCTCTCACGCTTCCTGCCCGGCCGACTTCGACGCCGCGCCCTCGCCGAACCGGGTTTCCAGGTGGAGGGCGGGCGCCTGACCATTGCCGGCCCCGAGACCTTCGAGGGCGATCCGGTCAACCTCCTTCGCCTGTTCCAGATCGCCGACGCCCGCGATCTCGACCTGCACCCAGACGCCTTCACCGCCGCGACCCGCTGCCTGGGCCTGATCGGCGCGGCGATGCGGCGCGATCCGGTGGCGGCCGGGGTGTTCCTCGATATCCTGGCGCGCGGGCGCAAAGCGCAACGAACCCTGGAGCTGATGAACGAAGCCGGCGTGCTCGGCCGGTTCATCCCGGAGTTCGGGCACGTCGTGGCGCGGATGCAGTTCAACATGTATCACGCCTATACGGTGGACGAGCATTCGCTGCGCGCCGTGGGGATCATCGCCGAAATCGCCGCCGGTCGCCTCGCCCACGATCATCCTCTTTCCACGGCGCTCATGCCGCTGATCGAAGACACCGAGGCGTTGTTTCTGGCCATGCTGCTCCACGACACCGGCAAGGGCGGGGTCGGCGGCCAAGCGGCGGCCGGCGCGCGCACCGCGCGGCAGGCCTGCGAGCGCCTCGGACTCGAGCCGGCGCGGGTCGATCTCGTCGCCTGGCTGGTCGAGCATCATCTGGTGATGAGCGACTACGCCCAGAAGCGCGACATCGCCGACCCTTCCACCGTGGCCGCCTTCGCCGCCATCGTCGAGACCCCCGAGCGCCTGCGCCTGCTTCTGGTGCTCACCGTCGCCGACATCCGCGCCGTGGGCCCAGGTGTCTGGAACGGCTGGAAGGGCCAGCTCCTGCGCCAGCTCCATGACGCCACCCAGGCGATCCTGCGCGACGGGCGCGCATTGGAGGCGACGGACGCGCGGCATCGCGGGCGCCGGGCGGTCGCTCAAGGGGCGCGACAGGCGCTCGTGGCGGCCGATCCCGAGGCCAGGGCCTGGGCGGAGGCCATGGAAGACGCCTATTTCGCGGCCTTTTCGCCGGACGATCAGAGGGCGCACCTGGCCCTGGCGCTTCGGGCGCGGGTGGCCGGCGGCGGCGCCGCCGAGGCGCGCATCCTGGCCGATCGCAACATCGCCGAGATTGTCGTCGCCGCCCGGGATCGGCCCGCCCTGTTCGCGGACCTCGCCCTGGCCATCGCCACCCTCGGCGGCAATGTGGTGGGCGCGCGCATCTTCACCTCCGCCGCCGGCGAGGCGCTGGACGTCTTCTATGTCCAGAATGCCGCGCGGGAGGCGTTCGGCGGTGACAGCCCGCGGGCGACGGCGCGTCTCCTCGGGGCTTTGGAGGGGGCGGCGCGCGGCGAGCCGTCGGGGTACGAACCGCGCCGCGCCCCCGCCCTGGGGCGGACATCGCCGTTCACTCTTTCGCCGTCGGTTTCCATCGACAACGAGGCGTCGCGCGGCGCGACGGTGATCGAAACCTCGGGCCGCGACCGGCCGGGCCTTCTCGAAGCGCTGGCGCGGGCGTTATCGAAGAGCGATCTTTCCATCCAGTCGGCCCACATCGACAGCCATGGCGAGCGGGCGGTGGACGCCTTCTACGTGGTCACCGAGGACGGCGGCAAACTGCGGGACGCGGCGCGCGCCGCCGGGCTGCGCGCCCGCCTCCTCGCGGTGCTGGGCGCCGCCGAGAGCCCACCCGCCCGGCCCGGCCTCTCGAAAGCCCGCGCCAGCGCGGCGCGATGAGGCCGCCCACGCCTCTCGATCGGCGCGACAATTGCGCTAAACACCCGCCATGACCGACCAACCCCCCGCCCCTTACGCCGGACCCCGGCGCGTCCTTTCCGGCGTCCAGCCCTCCGGCGCCCTGCATCTGGGCAACTACCTGGGCGCCCTGGTGAAGTTCGTGGCCCTGCAGCACGAGATGGAGTGCCTGTTCTGCGTGGTGGACCTGCACGCCATCACCGCCTGGCAGGATCCCCGGGCGCTGGCCGCCCAGACGCGGGAGATCGCCGCCGCCTACCGCGCCGCCGGGGTCGATCCGGCCAAGGCCATCGTCTTTGCCCAGTCGGCCGTCCCCGAGCACGCCCAGCTCGCCTGGATTTTCAACTGCGTGGCCCGCCTGGGCTGGCTCGACCGCATGACCCAGTTCAAGGAAAAGAGCGGAGCGCACAAGGAGCGGGCCAGCGTCGGCCTCTACACCTATCCGGTGCTCCAGGCCGCCGACATCCTGATCTACAAGGCGACCCATGTGCCGGTGGGCGAGGACCAGAAGCAGCACCTAGAGCTGACCCGCGACATCGCCGCCAAGTTCAATCACGATTTCGCCGCGCCGGGATTCTTTCCCCTGACCGAACCGCTGATCGAGGGGCCGGGCGCGCGGGTGATGTCCCTGCGCGACGGGACGGCGAAGATGTCCAAGTCCGACCCGTCCGATCAGTCGCGGATCAACCTCACCGACGACGCCGACGCCATCGCCGCCAAGATCCGGCGGGCCCGGACCGACCCGGCGCCCTTGCCTCATACCGTCGATGGGCTGAAAGACCGGCCGGAGGCGGACAATCTGGTGGGGATTTTCGCCGCCCTCGCCGGCCGGACCAAGGCCCAGGTGCTGCAGGAATACGGCGGCCAGGGGTTCGGCCAGGCGTTCAAGCCCGCCCTGACCGATCTGCTCATCGAGCGGCTGGCGCCGGTGGCGGCGAATATGCGACGCCTGCTGGCCGATCCGGGTGAAATCGATCGCGTTCTGACGGACGGCGCCGAGCGGGCGCGCGCCCTGGCCGCGCCGATCCTCGCCGAAACCCAGGCAATCGTCGGCTTCTGGCCGCGCCGGTAAGCGGCCGACGGTTGCGACCCGCGCCCGGCGGGGCCATCTAAAGAGTCACGGAGAGGCTTTCCATGTTCATTCAGACCGAGACCACCCCCAATCCGGCGGTCCTCAAGTTCCTGCCCGGACGGGCGCTGCTGGCCTCGGGGACGCGGGAATTTCGCGATCCGGCGGAAGCGACCGCTTCGCCTCTGGCGGAGGCGCTGTTCGATCTGGCCGGGGTGAGCCGGGTCTTCTTCGGCCAGGACTTCCTGACCGTCACCAAGGCCGAGGACCGCGACTGGTCCCACCTCAAGGCGCCGATCCTGGCGGCGATCATGGATCATTTCACCGGCGACGCGCCGCTGATCGCCGACGGGACCGAGGAAGTTCCCCAGGAAACCCTCTACGAAGGCGAGACCGCCCAGATCGTCGCCGAGATCAAGGATCTGCTGGATTCGCGCATCCGCCCGGCGGTGGCCCAGGATGGCGGCGACATTCTGTTCTCGCGGTTCGAGGCGGAAACCGGGGTGGTGTGGCTGCACATGCGCGGCGCCTGCGCCGGCTGCCCTTCCTCCGCCGCGACCCTCAAGGCCGGGGTGGAAAACATGCTGCGCCACTATGTGCCCGAAGTGACGCGGGTGGAGCAGACGGTCTAGGCGGCCTGCCTCGCGTGATCGTACTGGCGGTCGACACCTGCCTGGGCGCCTGTTCGGCGGCCGTGGTGGCGAACGGACGTCTTTTGGCGAGCCGCTCGGAGGCCATTGTTCGCGGCCATCAGGAACGCCTGGCGCCCCTGGCGCGGGATGTGATGGCGCAAGCCCAGGTCGCCTTCGCGGATCTGGATCGCATCGGCGTCACCGTCGGCCCTGGATCGTTCACCGGCCTGCGGGTGGGCCTGGCCTTCGCCAAGGGCCTGGCGCTGGCCCTGGGCCGGCCCTGCGTCGGGGTGGGGACGCTCGAGGCTCTGGCCGCCGGCCTTGAGGTCGCCGGTCGCCGCGCCGCCGTGATCGACGCGGGACGCGGGCGGGTTTACCTCCAGGTCTTCGAGGAGGGGGAGGCCATCACGGCGCCCGACAGCGTGGCCCTGGAGACGGCGGCGGCCCGGCTGGTCGAACTCGGGCTGTCCGGCGGTCTGACCCTGGTCGGACCCGGCGCCCTTCTGCTCGCGGGCAGGGTTCCCGGCGCCGGGCTTGTCGATCTGGCGGCGCCGATCCCTGGGATGGTGGCGCGGCTGGCGGCGCGCGCGCCGGTGACGCCTCCTCGCCCGCTCTATCTGCGCGCGCCGGACGCGCGGCCCCGATCGCCATGAATTGGGTTCCATGATCCTGGCGCCCGCCCTGGCCGGCGACGCCGAGGCCCTGGCGGCGCTCCATGCCCTGGCCTTCGAGGCGCCCTGGAGCGCCTCCGAGATCGCCGACCTGCTGGGCGGCCCCGGCGCCTTCGCCCTCGCGGTCACGGACACGGACGGCCCGGACACGGGCAGCTTGGCCGGCTTCATTCTGTGCCGAACCATGGCCGACGAGGCGGAAATCCTGACCCTGACCACCGCCCCCGGTCGTCGCCGGCGCGGCGTCGCCCGCGCCTTGCTGGAAGCGGCGACCCAGGTCGCCCTGGGTCGCGGCGCGACCGCCCTGTTTTTGGAAGTAGCGACGGACAACGCCGCGGCGCGCGCCCTCTATGGGAAATCCGGATTCGTCGCGGTCGGCGCCAAGCGCGGCTACTACCAGCGCGGCGACCGCGACGCCGACGCCATCGTGCTGCGGCGCGATCTTAACAGATGACGCGCGGGGGCCTATGTTCGGCCCCGGCAATGGCGCCCGGAGCGACCCTTTGGATCGACTGGAGAAACTCTGCATCGACAAGGGTATGCGGATGACCGACCAGCGGCGGGTCATTGCGCGCGTACTGTCGCTGGCCAGCGACCATCCGGATGTGGAGGAGTTGCATCGCCGCGCCCACGCCATCGATCCGCACATCTCCATCGCCACGGTCTATCGCACCGTGCGCCTGTTCGAGGAATCCGGCATCCTCACCCGCCACGACTTTCGCGACGGCCGCTCGCGCTATGAAGAGGCGAGCGAGATGCATCATGACCATCTGATCGACATGAAGAGCGGGGCGGTGGTGGAATTCGTGGACGAGGAAATCGAAGCCCTGCAAAAGGCGATCGCCAAGCGTCTCGGCTACCGCCTGGTCGATCACCGGCTGGAACTCTATGGCGTGCCGGCCGATGACTGAACCAGCGCCCGCCAAGCGCCTCTACATCAAGACCTACGGCTGTCAGATGAATGTCTATGACAGCGAGCGGATGACGGAGGTCCTGCGCCCGCTGGGCTATGGCCCCGTCGACACGCCCGACGGGGCCGATCTGGTGGTGCTGAACACCTGCCACATCCGCGAGAAGGCCACCGAAAAGGTCTATTCGGAACTCGGCCGGATCAAGCGGATGAAGGCGCGCCGGGCCGAAAGCGGCGGCGCGATGACGGTGGTGGTGGCCGGCTGCGTGGCCCAGGCGCAGGGCGCGGAGATCATGGCGCGCCAGGGCGCCGTCGATCTGGTGGTCGGCCCGCAAAGCTACCATCGGCTTCCCGAACTGATCGCCAAGATCCACCGGGCCAGCGGCGAGCGGCTGGCCGCCGACTTCGAGCCGGCGGCGAAATTCGATTCCCTGCCGCGAGACCGTGAAGCCGCCGGCGTCACCGCCTTCCTCACCGTTCAGGAAGGGTGCGACCGGTTCTGCACCTTCTGCGTGGTTCCCTACACGCGCGGCGCCGAATTCTCCCGGCCTTCGGCGGCGATCGAAGCGGAGGCCCGCTCGCTGGTCGCGCGAGGGGTGCGCGAGATCACCCTCCTGGGCCAGAACGTCAACGCCTACCGCAACGACCAGGGCGGCGGCCTGGCCGCGCTGATCCGCGCCCTGGCGCGCAATCCCGGGCTGGATCGCATCCGCTACACCACCAGCCATCCGCGCGACATGGACGAGCCCCTGATCGCCGCCCACGGCGAGGTGGACGCCCTAATGCCATACCTGCATCTGCCGGTGCAGTCGGGCGCCGACCCCATCCTCAAGGCCATGAACCGCGATCACACCGCCCAAAGCTATCTGCGGACGATCGAAGCGGTGCGCGCCGCGCGGCCGGGGATCGCCATCTCCGGCGATTTCATCGTCGGCTTTCCCGGCGAGCGCGAGGCCGACTTCGAGGCGACCCTGGCCCTGGTCCGCGCGGTGGGCTACGCCAACGCGTTTTCGTTCAAATACTCCCGCCGCCCAGGCACCCCCGCCGCCGCCATGGCGGGCCAGGTTGACGAAGCGGTGAAGGATGAACGTCTCGGCCGCCTCCAGGCGCTTCTCGAGGCTCAGCAACGCGCCTTCAACGAAGGGCTCGTCGGCCGCATCGTCCCGGTCCTCATCGAAAAGATCGGCCGCCATGACGGCCAGATCGTCGGCCGCAGCCCCTATCTGCAGGCCGTCCATTGCCAGGGAC
This sequence comes from Caulobacterales bacterium, assembly GCA_038227925.1. Classification (GTDB taxonomy): domain Bacteria; phylum Pseudomonadota; class Alphaproteobacteria; order Caulobacterales; family Caulobacteraceae; genus Acaudatibacter. The sequence goes on from JBBRPN010000024.1 coordinate 16,210, forward strand.
CGGTGACGCTGATCGGACGCATCGTCCCGGTCGCCATCGGTTCGGCCGGCCGGGGCAGCCTGGCGGGCCGGCCCGTTCTGGAAGCGGCTTGAGCCGGGCGCCGTCGGAGTTCCTGCCGCTGGCCGACGAGGCGGTGCGCGCCGTGGCCGGCCCGGGCGGGCGCCACACCGCCCTCATCGAGGACGCCTTCCGTGTCCTGATGGAGACGCCGGGGGGCGGGGTCACCCTGAACGGCGAGGCCAGGGCGCGGCGCGGCGCCCGGCAGGTCATCGAAACCCTGGCCGGGCGGGTCGCCTCCCATCTGGAGGTGACGCCGGCCGATGTTCGCGTGGCCATCGACCAGGCCCGCTCGGGCGGGCCGGCCACGGGACTCATGGCGCGGCGCGGCGCGGTGGCCGCCAAGACGGCGGCCCAGGCGCGCTATCTGGAGGCCCTGGCCGGTCACGATCTCGTCTTCGGGCTGGGACCGGCTGGCACCGGCAAGACCTTCCTGGCGGTGGCGCACGGGGCTGGCCTGCTGCGCTCGGGCGAGGTGGAGCGGCTGGTGGTGACGCGCCCGGCGGTGGAGGCCGGCGAGCGACTCGGATTCCTCCCCGGCGATCTTTCGGAAAAAGTCGATCCCTACATGGCGCCGGTGTGGGAGGCGATGACCGACATCCTGGGCGCCGAAGCCCTGCGCCGCCGCCGCGATCGCGGCGAGATCGAGGTGGCCCCCATCGCCTTCATGCGCGGGCGCACTCTGGCCCACGCCTTCGTCATCGTCGATGAAGCCCAGAACACCACGCGCCTGCAGATGAAGATGGTGCTCACCCGTCTGGGAGAAGGCTCGCGGATGGCGGTGACCGGCGATCCGAGCCAGGTGGACCTGGTCAACCCGTCGGACTCCGGCCTCGCCCATGCCGTTTCGATCCTGGGTGGGGTCGAGGGGGTCGCGATGACGCAATTTTCGGTGGCCGACGTGGTGCGCCATCCGCTGGTGGGGCGCATTGTCGAAGCCTATGACGCCGACGCCGCCCGCCGCTCCGGTGATTGAAATCGAGATCGAGATCGAGGACGGCGCGTGGACGAAAGCCGCGCCGGACGCCGACGGCTTGGCGCGCCAGGCGGCCGGGGCGGCGGCGCGCCTTGGACCCGGCGGGTCCGTCGCCATTTTGCTCACCAACGACGCTGCGGTGCGCCGCCTCAACGCCCGTTTCCGCGACCGGGACGCCGCCACCAATGTGCTGGCCTTTCCAGCCGCGGCCAACGTCGAGGGCCATCTCGGCGACATCGCCCTGGCCTTCGGCGTCTGCGCGCGCGAAGCGGCGGAGCAGGGCAAGGCTCTGGCCGACCACCTGCGGCATCTGGTGATCCATGGCGTCCTGCATCTCTTGGGCTATGATCACCAGGCCGAGGATGAGGCGCGGCGGATGGAGGCGGTCGAGCGCGATCTGCTGGCCGCCCTGGGCGTCGCCGATCCCTACGCCGAAGGAGACCATGTCCAGCACCGCCGATGACGGCAGACCGGGGCCGCGCGCCGCTAGGGGACGCGGGCCTTGGGGCGCGCTGCTGTCATGGATAAAGGCGCGGCGGCGACGCGACGGTCGGGCGCGGCGCGATGGCGCCGCCCAGTCCCAGGCCGGCGCGGATCTGATGGATCACGCCGAGGCGTTTCAGAGCCTGCGGGTGGCGGACGTCATGACCCCGCGCGCCGACATCACGGCGGTGGACCTTTCCTCGTCCTTCGAGGCCGTGGTGGCCGCGTTCGCCGACAGCGAGCATTCGCGCCTGCCGGTCTATCGCGAGACGCTCGACGATCCAGTAGGCGTGGCCCACCTCAAGGACGTGTTCAAACTGCTCGCCGGGCCCACGCGCCGCGGGGGCGCCGACGGCGCGGTCTTGCCCAAGTTGAAGCGCGAGACTCTTTATGTGCCGGCCTCGATGCGGGCCGCCGATCTGATGGTGCGGATGCAGGCCAGCCGCATTCACATGGCCATGGTCATCGACGAGTTCGGCGGCGTGGACGGCCTGGTGACCCTCGAGGACGTCATCGAGGCGGTGGTGGGCGAGATCGACGACGAACACGACGAGGCGGCCGCCACCCAAATCGTCGCCCGCGCCGGCGGGGTGTTCGAGATCGACGCCCGCGTCTCCCTCGAAGACCTGGAGGGCGCCCTCGGCCGCCGCCTCGCCGCCCCGGAGATGGACGAGGACATCGACACCGCCGCCGGTCTGGTCAGCGCCCTGGCCGGCCGGGTCCCCCAGCGCGGCGAGGTGATCGCTCACCCGGCCGGCATCGATTTCGAGATCACCGACGCCGATCCCAGGCGGGTGAAACGCCTGCGCCTGCGGCCCGCCGCGGGGCCGCCGCCGGCGACCGCCCGCGATGGCTGAACTCGCCGCGGGGCGCCGCGCTTGTACCTCGCGCGCCTGGATCCCGCGCGCCTTGGCGCCGCTCGCCGGCGCGGCTGCCGCCTTCGCCCAGCCGCCCTGGGGATTTCTGCCCGGCCTGCTGGGCTATGGCCTGATGCTCTGGTTGGTGGATCGGTCGCCGAAGCCTCGCCCCCTCCGCTCGGCCTTTTTCCGCGGCTGGCTGACCGGCGCGGGTTATTTCGTGGTCTCGGTGTGGTGGATCGCCGAACCGTTTCAGATCGACGCCAGGGAACAGGGCTGGATGGCCCCCTTCGCGGTGGCGTCCGTATCCATGTTCATGGCCCTCTTCTGGGGCGCGGCGGCGCTTGTCTATCGCGCTCTCGCGAGCCGGGGCGTGGCGCGCGTGCTGCTCTTCGCCGCCGCGCTCACGCTCGCCGAATGGCTGCGTGGCCACATCCTGACCGGCTTTCCCTGGGATCTGCCCGGCGAGACCTGGGCCGCCGGATCGGCGCCGTCGCAGGCCGCGGCGTTGGTCGGGGCCTACGGGCTGACCTGGATCACCGCAGCAGCCTTTTCCACCCCGGCGGTCATGCGCGAAGGCTGGCCAGGGCGCAGCGTGGCAGTCCTGGCGGCCCTGACGGTGGCGGGTCTCTACGGGTTCGGCGTGGCGCGGCTCGCGCGGGCGCCGCGCGCCAACGCCGCCGGGCCGTGGGTTCGCGTCGTCCAGGCCGATGTGAAGCAGGAGAACAAATACGATCGGCGGCTCTTCGCCAATATCGTCGGCCGCTATGTTCGCCTGACCGCCCGTCCATCGGCGAGACGCCCCGACATCGTTGTCTGGCCCGAGGGCGCCATTCCCGCCGCGCTCGATGAGTATCTGGCGCTAGGCGCCTGGACCCACGACGCCATCGCCGGCGCGCTTTCGCCCGGGCAGACCCTGTTGCTGGGCGGCTATCGCTACGGCGACAGCGCCGCCGGGCGCCCGGTGATCTACAACAGCCTGGCGGTGGTGCGGCGTTCGGGGCCCGACCTGGCCATCACCGGTGTCTACGACAAATATCGCCTGGTCCCGTTCGGCGAATTCATGCCGCTGGACGGCCTCGCCGCGCGGCTGGGGCTCAAGCAGCTGGTGCATGTGGGCGACGGCTTCGCGGCCGGCCCGCGACCTATGCCCCTGCCGCTCCCCGGCCTGCCGACCGTCCAGCCGCTGATCTGCTACGAAGCCCTCTATTCCGGTTTCACCCGCGATGGGGAAAGGCTCGCCGGCCGGCGCGCCGCCTGGATCGTCAACATCTCCAACGACGCTTGGTTCGGCACCGCCAGCGGCCCGCGCCAGCACCTCAACATGGCCCGCTACCGCGCCATCGAGGAGGGCCTGCCCATGGTCCGCGCCACGCCAACCGGCATCAGCGCCTTCATCGACGCCTTCGGCCGCGTCGTTCCTGGTGAGGCGCTCGGCGAAGGCGCCTTCGGCGTCATCGACGCGCCCCTGCCGCCGGCGCTCGAGCCGACACCCTTCGACCGCTGGGGAGACGACGCGTTCTGGCTGATGCTGATGGTGTCATTGGCGGGGGCACGGTGGCGCGGGCGCGGGCGCAAGGTCGATGGTTGAGGCGCCGCCGGCCATCCGCACCTACGGGCGGATCAAGTCGCGGCCGATCAAGCCGCGCCAGGTGGCGCTGATGGAGACCCTGCTTCCGAAGATCGCCACGCCCCGTGAGCCGTTCGATCCAAGGGCTCTGGCGCCGAACGCCGCCGAGGTCTGGCTGGAGATCGGCTTTGGCGGCGGCGAGCATCTGGCGGCGCAAGCGGCGCGGCGGCCGGACGTGCTCCTTCTGGGCGCCGAGCCCTTCGTGAACGGCGTGGCGAGCGTCCTGCGTCACATCGATGAGCTTGGCCTGGAGAACGTGCGGCTCCGCGCGGGTGATGGGCGCGATCTGATGGCGGCATTGCCGATGGCGAGCGTCGATCGCCTGTTCCTGCTTTTTCCCGATCCCTGGCCCAAGACGCGCCACCACAAACGCCGCCTGGTGGGGCCCGAATTCATTGAGGAGGCCGCGCGAATCCTCAAGGGCGGCGGGCGCCTGCGCTTCGCCACCGACTGGGCCGACTATGCCAACTGGACGCTGGAGCGTTTCCTGAGGTCCGGCGCCTTCGACTGGACGGCCCAGGTCGCCGACGACTGGCGCCGGGCGCCCGCCGACCACATCGTCACCCGCTATGAGGAAAAGCGCCTGGGCGACTGCGCTCCGGTGTGCCTGGAATTCGAGCGGCGGTAGGCGGTCGTTAGTCAGGGCCTTCGCATGACCGCCATTTTTTAACCAGCAAGGCACAAAGAGCGCGAAGGATTTCACCAAGAAGACAAGGAATGGCGCTTCGCGCGAAGCGCTAAATCGATCCTTCGCGCCTACCTTCGTGTCCTTCGTGCCTTCGTGGTAGAATCCATTCTTGCCTCCAGCGGCGATCGACGCAGGGACTGGGGTTCGCCGATTGACCCGGCGCTTTCCATGGCTTTGCCTCGATTTTCGCCGCCCGGTGGGCCACAAGGCGCCCATGAAGTTTCTCGACCAGTGCAAGATCTACATCCGCTCGGGCGACGGCGGCGCCGGGGCGGTGTCGTTCAGGCGCGAGAAGTTCATCGAATACGGCGGCCCCGACGGCGGCGACGGCGGGCGCGGCGGCGATGTGTGGATCGAGGCGGTGGAGGGGCTGAACACCCTGATCGACTACCGCTATCACCAGCATTTCAAGGCCAAGACCGGCGGTCACGGCATGGGCCGCAACCGCTCGGGCGCGGGAGGGGCGGACGCGGTGCTCAAGGTTCCCGTCGGCACCCAGGTGTTCGAAGAGGACCAGGAAACCCTGATCGCCGACCTCGACCTTGAAGGAATGCGGGTGCGGCTGGCGGGCGGCGGCAACGGCGGCTTTGGCAACACCCACTTCAAGGGGCCGGTCAATCAGGCCCCGCGGCGCGCCAATCCGGGGCTGGCGGGGGTCGAGAAATGGATCTGGCTGCGCCTGAAGCTGATAGCCGACGTGGGCATCGTCGGCCTGCCCAACGCCGGCAAGTCCACCTTCCTCGCTGCCGTCTCGGCCGCGACGCCCAAGATCGCCGACTATCCGTTCACCACCCTGACGCCGCACCTGGGCGTGGTGGACCTGTCGCCCGGCGAGCGGTTCGTGATGGCCGACGTGCCGGGCCTGATCGAAGGCGCCTCGGAGGGGGCGGGACTGGGGACCCGGTTTCTGGGGCATATCGAGCGCACCGCCGTCCTGATCCACATGGTGGACGCCACCGGCGATGACCCGGCGGACGACTGGGCCGTCATCCGCGCCGAACTGGCCGCCTACGGCGAGGGGCTGGCGGACAAGCCCGAACTCATCGTCCTCAACAAGATCGACGCCCTGGACCAAGCGGCGCGGGCGGACAAGGCGGCGGCGCTGGAGCGCGCGGCGGGCGCGGCGCCCTATCTGATTTCGGCGGTGTCGGGCGAGGGGGTGCGCGAATTGCTCCGCGCCGCCCACGCCAAGGTGCGCGAACGCGACCGGCCGGCGCCGAGCGGCGAAGCCGCGGACTCCTGGCGGCCGTGAGGCTGGGCTTCCATCTGGCGCCCGGCTTGCGGGTCGGGCTCTACGGCGGTTCGTTCGATCCGGCCCACGCGGGCCACGCCCAGGTGGCCGAGACTGCCCGTCGGCGGCTGGGGCTCGATCGGGTGATCTGGCTGGTCACGCCCGGCAATCCCCTGAAGGCCGCGGGCGCAGCCGCGCCGCTGGAGGCGCGCCTGTCGGGCGCGGCGGCTCGGGCGCGCGGCCCTCGATCGATGGTTTCCGACGCCGAACGGCGCCTGGGTTCGCGTTACACCCTGGACACCGTGCGCCGGCTCAAGGCCCGCTTTCCGGGGGTGCGGTTCGTGTGGATCATGGGGGCCGACAATCTCGCCGCCTTTCACCTCTGGCGCGGCTGGACGAAGATCTTGCGAGAAATTCCGGTGGCGGTGGTGTCGCGGCCCGGCCTTGCCATGAAGAGCCGGTTCTCTCCCATGGCCCGGCGCTTCGCCCGGGCGCGGCTGGCGAGCGGCGCGGCGCGGCGGCTGGCGACTGCGGCGCCCCCCGCGTGGATCTATCTCACCGCGCCGTTCAATCCCGCCTCCGCCACCGCCCTGCGCAATTCCACCTGACCGGGAGCGCGCCGCGTGGTAGGGTCGGCTTCGAGAAGCCCGACCAAGGAGCAACCCCCTGAGCCGTAAACCCGCGCCGAGCGCGCATGAGACGTCCACTCTGGAAACACCGGTCATCGACGCGCCGGCTGAGGATCGCGCCGGCCGAACGGCCCTGGAGTCGCTGATTCTCCACCGCCTGGACGCGGAAAAGGCCCAGGACATTCTTTTCATCGACCTGAAGGACAAGAGTTCCTTCGCCGACGCCCTGGTCATCGCCTCGGGGCGCTCGCACCGCCATGTGGGCGCCGTCGCCGACCATCTGCTCAGGGCGCTGAAGGACGCCGGTCACGGCCGGGCCAGAGTCGAGGGCCTGCCCCATTGCGACTGGGTGTTGATCGACGCCGGCGACGTGATCGTCCACCTCTTCCGCCCGGAAGTCCGTTCCTTCTACAACATCGAGAAGATCTGGTCGGTGGAGCCGCCGGGCCGGCTCGCGGCCCACTGAAGCTCCGTTGAGGATAACGCTTCTCTGCGTCGGCAGGCTCGGCCAGACCGCCGAGGCGGTTCTAGCGGCCGACTACGCCGCCCGCGCCACGGCTGTCGGGCGCGGCCTGGGACTCGGGCCGGTCGAAATCGTCGAAGTCGAAGCTCGAAAGGCCGGCAAGATCGACGAGGCGCGGGCGCTGCTCAGCCGGTTGGGCGACGCCCAGTTGATCGCCTGCGACGAGGGCGGCGCGGCGCGGCGCTCACGAGAATTCGCGGCCCTTCTCGCGCGCCTGCGGGACGACGGTGTGCGCCGTCTGGCTTTCGCCGTGGGCGGCGCCGACGGTCTTGGCGAAGCGGTTCTGGCCGCCGCCCGCGAGCGCCTGGCGTTCGGGTCGCAGACATGGCCGCACGCCCTGGCCCGCGCCATGCTGGCCGAGCAGATCTACCGGGCGGCGGCGATCCTGGCCGGATCGCCCTATCACCGCGATTGACGCCTTGAGGCGAGACGGTCTTGCGCGCCGCCGCCGGGCGCCACATGTTGCCAAGAGCGAGGCGGTGCGAATGTTCGCGCGGACGCCACAATTTCGGCGCGCGCGGCGGTCATGGCGGTTGTTATGCGAAAGTATCTTCTGATCGGCGCTTCGGCGTTTGTTCTGGGCGCCGGCTCCATGGCCTATCTGAGCCAGACCGCGCTGGCGACGCCGCAGCCGCGCGCCCAGACCTATCACATGCTCGAACTGTTCGGGAATGTCCTCGACACCGTCGATCGCCAGTATGTGACGCCGGTGGACGACAAGACCCTGATCGAGGCGGCGTTGAACGGCATGCTCACCTCGCTCGATCCGCATTCCGACTATCTCAATCCCGAAGCCTACAGCGACATGCAGGATCAGACGCGCGGGGAATACGGCGGCCTGGGCCTCGAGATCACCAGCGAAGAGGGCGTGGTCAAGGTGATCTCGCCCATCGACGGCACCCCCGCCGCCCGGGCCGGGATCAAACCCGGCGACTACATCACCGCCGTCAACGGCCAGACGGTGCTCGGCCTTTCGGTGAACGACGCGGTCAAGCAGATGCGCGGCAAGGCCGGCGAGGCGGTCACCCTGACCATCGCCCGGGAAAAGACCGATCCCTTCGACGTGAAGCTGGTCCGCGAGATCATCCAGCCCAAGTCGGTGACCTATCACGCCGAGGGCGATTACGGCTATCTGCGCCTGTCGGGCTTCAATGAGAAGGCCACCGACGAGACCCGCGCCGCCATCGACGATCTGCGCGCCAAGAATCCGCATCTCAAGGGCCTGATACTCGACCTGCGCAACAACCCCGGCGGCCTATTGGATCAGGCGGTGGGGGTCTCGGACCTCTTCCTCAACGGCGGCGAGGTTGTCTCCCAGCGCGGTCGCGATCCGCACGACATCGAACGCTACAACGCCAAGCCGGGCGCCAAGCTGGCCGGGCTGCCGGTGGTCGTCCTCATCAACTCCGGCACCGCCTCGGCCGCCGAGATCGTGGCCGGCGCCCTGCAGGATCGCCGCCGGGCCGAGATCGTCGGCCTGACCAGTTTCGGCAAGGGGTCGGTCCAGACGGTGATCCCCCTGCGCGGCGGCCTGGACGGGGCGGTGAAGCTGACCACGGCGCGCTACTACACCCCCTCCGGCCGCTCCATCCAGCGAACCGGCATCGCCCCGGACCTGGAGGTGGCCGAAACCCGCGAGGAGGCTCAGGAGGTCGCCAATCAGGCCTTCCAGTTCAGCGAGGCGAGTTTCCACCACGCCCTGAACGCCGACGAGGGCAAGACCCGCGCCGGCCCACACGCCCCCGCCGAGGCGCCGCCCAAGGCCTTCGACGAGAAGAAGGGCGACTTCCAGCTCACCCGCGCCCTGGACGTGTTGAAGTACGGTTCGGTCGCCGCGACACCCAAGCTGCCCAAGCCGGCGGCCACCCTGGCCGAGGCGGTCATCCTGCGCGGCGCGCATGGGACGGCGATGAAACCCGGCGCGGTCACCGCGACGATCCCCGCCAAGCCGAACTAGGCGATCTGAGGCGCCGGGGCGCGGCAAGGGTGGATCTCTCGCGCTTTCGCCCCAACGTCGGGGTGGTGCTGATGCGGCCCGACGGCAAGGTCTGGCTGGGCCGCCGCGCCAACACGCCTGGACCGCATAACTGGCAATTCCCGCAGGGCGGCGTGGACGAGGGCGAGGCGCTGTTCGACGCCGCCGTGCGCGAGCTTCGCGAGGAGACCGGCGCGACGTCGGTGAGCCTGCTCGGCCGCACGGAAGACTGGATCGCCTACGTCTTTCCCCCTCATCACAACCGCTCCAGGATCGCCGAGGGCTGGCTGGGGCAAAAACAGATGTGGTTCGCGTTTCGATTCACCGGCGAGGATCTTGAGATCGATCTCGATGGGCATGCCCAGGTCGAGTTCGACGCCTGGCGCTGGGCGGCCCTCGACGAAACGCTGGAGACGGTGGTGGATTTCAAGCGCGAGACGTATCGGCGGGTGATCGAGGCCTTCCGCCCCCTGGCCCAGGCGTCGCCAGGAGATTAGGGGCCCGGGTCCACCGGTTCGGTCAGGAAGCGCTCGCCGTCGGCGTCCTCGATCTCCACCACCCAGATGTCCGGATCGACGCAGGCGGCGCGCTCGGCGTAGGCGTCGATGTCGGCCTCGACGCGAGAGGCGGCCGGGGCCATCCATATCCGCTCGCCGTCGGCGCGGGTCGCCTCGGCGAACAGCCGCGCCTCGCCGGTCCGGCGATCGACGGTTTTCACCAACACCGCCCCGGCCCGCCCATCGCCCCGGCGAACCACGGTGGCGAACGCCCCGCCCAGTTCGGCGCGTCGGATCAAGGCGGCCACCCAGACCTCCGTGGCGATGATCATCGGCCCGTTTTGCCTTGGCGTTCGAGGAAGCCTAAATGACGGAAGTCATGAACGTGCACGCGCCGCCGCCGTCCTCCATCGATGAGACCCTGGCCGAACTCGCCGAGACGTTCGAGTTCCTGGGTGACTGGGAGGAACGCTATCGCCATGTGATCGACCTCGGCCGCGATCTTACCCCCCTCACGGAGGCCGAACGGTCGGACGCCAACAAGGTGAGGGGCTGCGCCAGCCAGGTGTGGCTGGTCACGGCGGCGGGCGCGGACGGGACTCTGCGTTTTCGCGGCGACTCCGACGCCCACATCGTGCGCGGCCTGATCGCCATCCTGACGGGCCTCTACAGTGGCCGGACGGCGGCGGAAATATTGGCCTTCGACGCGAAGGACGCCTTCGCCCGCCTGGGGCTCACCGGCGCCCTGTCGCGCCAGCGGTCCAATGGCCTGTTCTCGATGGTCGAGCGCATCCGCGGCGACGCGGCGGCCCGCGCCGCCTGATCGCGACACCCTCCCATTCGCCGCCAGCCATCGCGCCGGCGGCGAGGGGAGGCGCGAGGTTCTATCGACCGCCGCGCTTGGGCTTGGCGGCCTGCCGGCCGCCCTGGCCCAGGCCCATCTGCTTGGCCAGTTCCGAGCGCGCCTTGGCGTAGTTGGGGGCGACCATGGGATAGTCCTTGGCCAAGCCCCATTTGGCCCGGTAGTCCTCCGGGCTCATGTTGTACTTGGTGCGCAGGTGGCGCTTGAGGGACTTGAACTTGCGCCCATCCTCCAGGCAGATCAGGTGATCGGGGGTGATCGAGCGGCGCACCGGCACCGCCGGTTCCTTGGGCGGCGCTTCCACCGCGTCCATGCCCGCCGCGACCGACGCCAGGGCGCGATGCACGCCCTGAATCAGCCCCGGCAGATCGCCGATCGCCAGGGTGTTGTTCTCGACGTAGGCGGCCACGATCTCCGCCGTCATTTCGATGATTTCAGCCTTGTCGTCCATGATTTCTTCTTTCGTTGTGCGCCCGACGATTGAAACTCGTTCGAGCTCCGCGTTCAATGCCACGCTCTTTATGGAAAATAAGCGCCACCGACAAGCGCCTAAGACGGTTCCGTGTTGATTTGGTGGCGAATGGCCCGCGACCACTAAAGCCATCGGGCGTTGTCGCAGTAGGCCAGAGCCGGATGGCTTCGTATACGAAGCCTGAGTCCGGCTCTACACTTTCAATTTGGAGCAAGGATCGGCTCCGAGGCGATTCCGCCTCGGGCCACCTTGCTCCGGGCGACTTAACTGAACTCGCGCCGGCGCCAATGGGGCCAGATGTCCGGAACGTCGGCGGAAACGCGTTCTCGATAGTGGGCCGGCCGCTTTTCGAGAAAGGCCGTGACGCCCTCGCGCACATCGGCCGACTTGCCCCTGGCCTGGATGGCCCGGCTGTCGGCGCGGTGAGCCTCCATGGGATGGTCGGCCCCGGCCATGCGCCAGATCATCTGCCGGGTCAGGGCGTTGGAGACCGGCGCGGTGTTGTCGACGATCTCGCGGGCCAGGGCCCGCGCCGCCGGAAGCAGGTCGTCGGGCGCATGGAGCGAGCGCACCAGGCCCCTGTCGAAAGCTTCCTGGGCCGGAAAGACACGGCCCGTGTAGCACCACTCCAGCGCCGTCTGGACGCCCACCAGGCGGGGCAGGAACCAGGACGAGGCGGCCTCCGGCGTGATGCCGCGGCGGGCGAAGACGAAGCCGAAGCGCGCCTCGCTGGAGGCCATGCGAATGTCCATGGCCAGTTGCATCGTCACCCCCACCCCGACCGCCGGCCCGTTCACCGCCGCGATCACCGGCTTGAGTCTATCGAAGATGCGCAAGGTGAGCTGGCCGCCGCCGTCCCGCTCCACTCCGCCCACCCGCTGGCGGGCCGGATCGCGCCGCGCGTCGCGGTCGAAGGTCGCCGCGCCGGCCGAAAGGTCCGCCCCAGCGCAGAACGCCCGCCCCGCCCCGGTGACGATCACGGCCCCCACGTCGTCGTCCGCGTCGGTGGCGTCGAAGGCGGCGATCATGTCGAGCATCATGCGTGTGGTGAAGGCATTGAGGCGGTCGGGCCGATTGAGGGTGATGGTCGCTATGCCTTCCTCGACGGAATAGAGGAGGGTTTCGAAGGTGGGCTGGGGCATGGGGTGGCTCCGCGAATCTTTGTCCCATCGCGTGGTCCTGACGCGGCGACAGTCAAGGGCGAGGGCGCGTTGGCTTGATCCGTCCAATTCGTCGAAGCCGTGGTCCATTCAGCGATTTGCGCCTAGGGACAAGTCGACTGGCCGATGGACACCCTCACCCCAGCCCAGCGCAGCGAGCTCATGTCCCGCGTCAAGGGCAAGGGCAGCGCGGCGGAGCGCCGGATTCGCTCCCTCGTCTATCGCCTGGGCTACCGCTTCCGCCTCCACGGCGCCAAGCTCCCCGGCAAGCCCGATCTCGTGTTCCCCGCCCGCCGCAAGGTCATCTTCGTCCACGGCTGCTTCTGGCATCGCCATCCCGACCCGAACTGCGCTCTGGCGCGCCTACCCAAATCACGGCAGGAATTCTGGGTGCCTAAGCTGGAGGGCAATCGGGAGCGCGACTTGCGGACCCTGGGCGAACTGGAAAGTCTGGGCTGGAAGAGCCTCGCGATCTGGGAGTGCCAAGTCCGCAATACCGCTTTCCTTGAGAACGAAATTAGAACATTCTTGGATTCATGAGGTCGATCGAACTCTTCGCCGGCGCCGGCGGTCTGGGCATGGGGCTGCACAAGGCGGGTTTCCACCCCGAGACGGTCGTGGAGTGGGACCGCTATTGCTGCGACACCTTGCGCGACAATCAGCGCGTCGATCACCCGGTGGTGCGCGACTGGCCCCTGGTGGAGGGCGATGTCCGGCGCGTCGATTTCAAGGTCTTCGAGGACCGCATCGATCTGATCTCCGGCGGGCCGCCCTGCCAGCCGTTCTCCATGGGCGGCAAGCACGGGGCCCATGACGACGCGCGGGACATGTTCCCCCAAGCCATCCGGGCGGTGCGGGAGGCGCGACCGCGGGCCTTCATCTTCGAGAACGTCAAGGGTCTGACCCGGACGGCGTTTCGCAACTATTTCGAATACATCAAGCTGCAACTCGAACACCCGGAGGTCGTCGCCCGCGCGGATGAGGACTGGACCGAACACCTGACGCGCCTGGAGCGCCAGCACACGCAAGGCGCGCGGGACGGGCTGAACTATCGGGTCGTAACCCGCGTGTTGAACGCCGCCAACTATGGCGTGCCCCAACGCCGCGAGCGGGTCGTCTTCGTGGGCTTTCGCGACGATCTGGACCTCGAATGGGGATTCCCCATCGAAACCCACGACGCCCACTCGCTGCTCTGGGATCAGTTCGGGGATGGCGTCTACTGGGACCGTCACCGGGTCGCCGCCGCCGACCGGCCCTCCGATCCCGCCGCCGCCGCCCGCGCCGCCAGGCTGGGCGCCCGGCCCGCGACCTGCGCCTGGCAGACCGTCCGCGATGCGATCGCTGATCTTCCCGACCCGGAATGGGAACGCGCCGCCTCGCGCAAAATCGCCAACCAGCGCTTCCAGGCCGGAGCGCGCACCTACGCCGGCCACACCGGTAGCCCGCTCGACGAACCGGCCAAGACCCTGAAGGCGGGCGTGCATGGCGTTCCCGGTGGCGAGAACATGCTCGCCAAGCCAGGGGGCGGCGTCCGCTATTTCACCGTTCGCGAGAGCGCCCGGCTCCAGACCTTCCCCGACGATTTCGTCTTTCACGGCTCATGGACGGAATCCATGCGCCAACTCGGCAACGCCGTCCCGCCGAGGCTCGCCGAAATGGTCGGCCGCGACGTGGCGCGAAAGCTCAGGTTCGCGGCGTGACGGACCCGTACAATCCACTGTCGAAATTGAATCTCGCCAGGAGCATCGAGGGCGAGATTTTGAGTCGTGAACTGTTGGAACTCGGGCACCTCGGGACGTTTCAGGGCGCGGGCATCTACGCGCTCTACTACTCGGGCGATCTTGAGTTTTATCGTCCCTTGAGGGAGAGCCTCTCGACCGACAAACCAACCCCGATATATGTCGGCAAGGCAATTCCAAAGGGCGGTCGCACCGGCGGTTTGCGAACTGCGGAACTCAGGACGACAGCGCTAAGTTCCAGGCTGCGGAAACACGCTAAGTCGATCTCAGCGGCGCCTAATCTGCGGGTCGCTGACTTTCTGACACGGTTCCTAGTCGTTGATGATGTGTGGATTTTTCTCGGCGAAAACATGTTGATCGAGCGCTATCAGCCAGTCTGGAACAAGGTAATCGCCGGATTCGGCAACAATCCCTTAGGGAGCGGTCGGAAAAATCAACGTGTATCTCTTTGGGATATCTTGCACCCCGGTCGGATCAGGAATGTCGATTTAAGCCGGCAAACGACAACGCAGGTCGAGTTGATTGAGCGGGTTGGGCGGTTCTTCCATGGCGAAACGGTACCGGAGGTAGATTCCCGCGACCCGGAAGAGGGTGAAGAGTCAGATGAGACTTCCCCGGCACAATGAAAGACGCCTATCGCCGAAGGGGGCCGAGAAAGCCGTACTCTCCCCCAATGATCCCCACCCGTCACCGGCCACCGTCTTCAATCGCCTGAAAGGTGCCCTACTCGAAGCTTTTTTCGCCGAATTGCGGCAGCGATAGCGGATCGGCGCAACGTCGCGGTCGCGCCTCACGCCTTTACGCCGCCGCCCGCGACGCGCCATAACATCCGACCGGCGATAAGCCGGCCCCGGAGGAAACGCCCATGCCCGAACCCATCTTGGCCGACTACATCGTCGTCGGGGCCGGGTCGGCGGGGTGCGTGCTGGCCAACCGGCTGACCGCCGACGGCAAGACGCGGGTGCTGCTGCTGGAGGCGGGGGGCGACGACCGGCCGACGCGGGAGCCTTCGCAGTTCATGTCCAACCTGATGATCCATGTGCCGGTGGGCTATTCCCGGACCCTCAAGGACCCCAAGGTCAACTGGCTCTACGCCACCGAGCCCGATCCCGGCACCGGCGGGCGCTCGCATGTGTGGCCGCGCGGCAAGGTGCTGGGCGGCTCGTCGTCGATCAACGGCCTGCTCTACATTCGCGGCCAGCACGCCGACTACGACGGCTGGCGCCAGCTCGGCTGCGAAGGCTGGGGATGGGACGACGTGCGGCCCTATTTCCTGCGCGCCGAGCACCAGGAGCGCGGGGCGGGCGAGCATCACGCGGTTGGCGGGCCGCTGAACGTGTCGGACGTCACCGAGGGCCATCCGGTCTCCGACGCGGTGATCGAGGCTTGCGTCCAGGCCGGCATTCCGCGCAACCCGGACGTCAACGGCGCCGATCAGGAAGGGGTCGCCTGGTATCAACTGACCGTGAAAAACGGCCAGCGGTGTTCGGCGGCGGTAGCCTATCTGCACCCGGCCATGAAACGGGCCAATCTGCGGGTGGAGACCCGCGCCTTGACCATCCGCGTGGTGTTCGAGGGCCAGAAGGCGGTGGGCGTGGAATTCCTGCAGGGCGGCGAGCGCAAGGCGGCGCGGGCCGCGCGGGAGGTGATCCTGTGCGGCGGCGCGGTCAATTCGCCTCAGCTTCTGCAACTCTCGGGGATAGGGCCGGCGGCCCTGCTCGCCGAGCATGGCGTTCCGGTGGTGGCCCACCTGGCCGGCGTCGGCGAAAACCTGCAGGATCACTACGTCATCCTGGCCACCTGGCGGCTCAAGGCCGGCGTGGTGTCGGTGAACGAACTCACCCGCGGCGCCCGGTTCTTCGGGGAAACGCTGAAATACCTCTTCCAGCGCAAGGGTCTGCTGACCCTGTCGGCGGCCCACATCGCCGCCTTCTGCAAGTCGCGCCCCGACCTTTCCGGCCCGGACATCCAGTTCCACATCCTGCCGGCCACCAGCGACATGGAGAAATACACCAAGGAAGGGAAGATGGAGCTGGAGGACAAGCCGGGCCTCACCATCGCCCCCTGCCAGCTTCGCCCGGAAAGCCGCGGCCACATCCGCATCGTCTCGGCGGACGCGACGGTTCATCCGGCGATCGCGCCCAACTACCTCAGCGATCCGCTGGATCAGGAGGTCGCCACGGCGTCGCTGAAATGGGCCCGCGCCATCGCCGGCCAGCCGGCCCTGGCTCCCTGGATCGACCACGAAATGATGCCGGGGCCGGGCTTCGACTCCGACGCCCTGCTGCTGGAATACGCGCGGGCGGCCGGCACCACCATCTATCACCCGGTGGGAACCTGCCAGATGGGCCATGGGCCCAGCGCCGTGGTCGATCCCAAGCTTCGGGTGATCGGCGTGGAGGGCCTGCGGGTGGTGGACGCCTCGGTCATGCCGAGACTTGTCTCCGGCAACACCAACGCCCCGACCATCATGATCGCCGAGAAGGCGGCCGACCTGATCCTGGAGCGCGCGCCGGCGACCTCCCTGGCGGCCTGACGTGCACCCCTCGATCCACGCCGCGGCCCACCCGGACAAGGCGGCCTACATCATGGCCGCCTCCGGCGAGAGGGTGACCTATGGCGAACTCGACGCCAGGTCCAACCAGGGGGCGCATCTTCTGCGGTCAATCGGGGTGCGGGCCGGCGACGGCGTCGCCATGTTCATGGACAACAGCCCGCGCTACTACGAGGTGTTGTGGGCGGCGCAGCGGAGCGGCGTTCGTTTCACCTGCATTTCGTCGAAACTGACGGCCGGCGAGGTGGAATACATCCTCCGCGACAGCGAATCCAAAGTGCTCATCGCCTCGGCCGGCGTGGCCGAGGTCGCCCTTCAGGTCGCCCCCCTGGTCCCAGGCGTGAAGCTGTTCATGGTCGATGGCCCCCCCGACGCCGATTTGGCGCCGTTCGCGAGCTTCGAGGCCGCCCGCGCGGCCTTTCCCACGACGCCGGTCGCCGACGAGAGCGGCGGTTCGGCCATGCTCTATTCGTCGGGGACCACCGGCCGGCCCAAGGGTGTCAAGCGCGGCGGGCCCGAGGGTCCTCAGCCGATCGATGCGGTAAGCCCGCTCGCCATGGTCGGGGCGGCTCTCTACGGCATGGACGCCGACACCGTCTATCTTTCGCCCGCCCCTCTTTATCACGCCGCGCCGCTGGGCTGGTCGATGGCCGTCCAGGCCCTCGGCGGCACGGTGGTGCTGATGGAACGGTTCGATCCGGAATTGGCCCTCGCCTATCTCGAGACATATCAGGTCACCTGCGCCCAGTGGGTGCCGACCCATTTCGTCCGAATGCTGAAATTGCCGGCTGAGACTCGCGCCAGGTACGATCTCTCGTCGCTGAAGTGCGCCTTCCACGCCGCCGCGCCCTGCCCGGTGCCGGTCAAGGCGGCGATGATCGACTGGTGGGGGCCGATCGTCCACGAATACTACGCCGGCACCGAGGGCAACGGCTTTTGCGCCATCTCGGCGGCCGAGTGGCTGAACAAGAAGGGTTCGGTGGGCAAGGGCCTGACCGCCCAGGTCAAGATCTGCGACGAGGCCGGCGAGGAACTGCCGGCCCGCGCCGAGGGAGGCGTCTATTTCGCCGGCGGCGGCGCGTTCGAATACCACAACGATCCAGACAAGACCGCCGAGAGCCGCAACCGGCACGGCTGGACCACCCTGGGCGACGTGGGCTGGCTGGACGAGGACGGCTACCTCTTCCTCACCGACCGCAAGAGCTTCATGATCATCTCCGGCGGGGTGAACATCTA
>JBBRPN010000025.1:0-31431 GCA_038227925.1 Caulobacterales bacterium
ACTGTCCCATATCAAGGACTAAATCTAAATGGCTACCGGTACTGTCAAATGGTTCAACGGCCAAAAAGGCTTCGGCTTCATCCAACCGGATGCGGGCGGCGCCGACGTGTTCGTTCACATCTCCGCGGTTGAACGCGCGGGCCTCGGCTCGCTGCGCGAAGGCCAGAAGATCACCTACGAACTGGAACGCGACGCGAAGAATGGCAAGATGTCCGCCGGCCAACTCCAGGCCTAAAGCGGGCGGGTCCCGCAACGGGACCTAAAGCCTTTCGAGATAAAATCATGGGCCGGCGCGGTGCGCCGGCCCATTTTTCTTGGGCCCACCGGCGCGGCGAGCGCGACCGCTTGCGCCCCGTCGGGTGGCCCTCTAAACGAGCCGCTTAGCCTTTATTAACGAGCCCCCCCGACCGCGCCTGCGCGCGGCCGTCCCCACGCGCGCGAGAAACGATGCCCAGACGGACCGACATCGCCTCCATCCTGATCATCGGCGCGGGGCCGATCGTCATCGGCCAGGCGTGCGAGTTCGACTATTCGGGGGTGCAGGCGGTGAAGGCCCTGCGCGCCGAGGGCTACCGGATCGTGCTGGTCAATTCCAATCCGGCGACCATCATGACCGATCCGGACATCGCCGACGCCACCTATATCGAACCGATCACCCCGGCCATGGTCGAACAGATCATCGAGCGCGAGCGCCCGGACGCCCTGCTGCCGACCATGGGTGGCCAGACGGCGCTCAACTGCGCCCTGGCCCTGGAGAAGGCCGGCGTGCTGGCGCGCCACGGGGTGGAGATGATCGGGGCCAAGGCCTCGGCGATCGACAAGGCCGAAGACCGCGGCAAATTCCGCGCCGCCATGGACGCCATCGGCCTGGAGAGTCCCCGGTCGCGGGCCGCGCACTTGCTGGAAGAGGCGCTGGAGGCGCAGCTCGAGGTCGGGCTGCCGGCGATCGTCCGGCCATCCTTCACCCTGGCCGGGACCGGCGGGGGCATCGCCTACAACCTCGAAGAGTTCCGCGACATCGTCGAACGCGGCCTGGATCTGTCGCCCACCCACGAGGTGCTAATCGAGGAGAGCGTCCTGGGCTGGAAGGAGTACGAGATGGAGGTGGTCCGCGACACAGCGGACAACTGCATCATCGTCTGCTCGATCGAGAACATCGACCCGATGGGGGTGCACACCGGCGATTCGATCACCGTCGCCCCGGCCCTCACCCTCACCGACAAGGAATACCAGCGGATGCGGGCCGCCTCGATCGCCGTGCTGCGTGAGATCGGGGTGGAGACCGGCGGCTCCAACGTCCAGTTCGCGGTCAACCCCGCCGACGGGCGGATGGTGGTGATCGAGATGAACCCGCGGGTGTCGCGCTCCTCGGCGCTGGCCTCCAAGGCCACCGGCTTTCCCATCGCCAAAATCGCCGCCCTGCTGGCGGTGGGTTACACTCTGGACGAACTCGTCAACGACATCACCGGCGCGACACCGGCCTCTTTCGAGCCGGCCATCGACTATGTGGTGACCAAGATCCCGCGTTTCGCGTTCGAGAAATTCCCCGGCGCGGCGCCCTATTTGACCACCCAGATGAAGTCGGTGGGCGAGGTGATGGCCATCGGCCGCACCTTCGCCGAGAGCCTGCAAAAGGCCCTGCGCGGCCTGGAGACCGGCCTCGCCGGCCTCGACGAGATCGCCGTCGATGGCGCGGACGATCCCGAGACCGGGCGGGCGGCGATCGTCCGCGCCCTGGGAACCCCCACCCCCGACCGGCTGCGCGTCATCGCCCAGGCCTTCCGCCACGGCCTGAGCGTCGAGGAGATCGCCGCCGCCTGCGCCTATGACCCGTGGTTCCTGCGCCAGATCGAGGCGCTGGTCTCCGAGGAGGCGGCGATACGGATCGGCGGCCTGCCCGCTGACCCGGCGGACCTGACGCGGATCAAGGCCATGGGCTTTTCCGACGCCCGCCTGGCCACGCTCACCGGCCAGAAGGAGGCCGTGGTGCGGGCGGCGCGCCATCGCCTCGGAGTGCGACCGGTCTTCAAGCGCGTCGATAGCTGCGCCGCCGAGTTCGCGGCCATCACGCCCTACCTGTATTCGACCTATGAAACCGGCGCTCTGGGCCGGCCGGCGCAGTGCGAGGCCCAGCCCACCACGGCCCGCAAGGCGATCATCCTGGGCGGCGGCCCCAACCGCATCGGCCAGGGGATCGAGTTCGACTACTGCTGCTGCCACGCCGCCTTCGCCTTGGCCGAGATCGGAATCGAGTCGATCATGGTCAACTGCAACCCCGAGACCGTCTCCACCGACTACGACACCTCCGACCGCCTCTATTTCGAACCGCTGACGGCCGAGGACGTGCTGGAGCTGATCGCCGTGGAGGCGTCGCGCGGCGAGCTTTTGGGCGTCATCGTGCAGTTCGGCGGTCAGACGCCGCTGGGGCTGGCCCACGCCCTGGAGGCGGCGGGCGTGCCCATCCTGGGGACCACGTCCGACGCCATCGACCTGGCCGAGGACCGGGAAAGGTTTCAGAAGCTGCTCGGCCGCCTCGGCATCGCCCAGCCGATCAACGCCATCGCCCGCACTTGGCGTGGAGCGCTCCAGAAATCGCAAGAGGTCGGCTTTCCGGTGGTGATCCGACCCTCCTACGTGCTTGGCGGCCGGGGGATGGAAATCGTCCGCGACCGCGATCACCTCGAGCGCTACATCGCCAACGCCGGCGACATTTCTATCGCCCACCCGGTGTTGATCGACCAGTACCTCTCCCGCGCCACCGAGGTGGACATCGACGCCCTTTGCGACGGCGAAAGGGTGTTCGTGGCCGGCGTGCTGGAGCATATCGAGGAGGCGGGGGTGCATTCCGGCGACAGCGCCTGCTGCATGCCGCCGTTCTCGCTCCGCCCAGAGACGATCGCCGAGCTGAAACGCCAGACCGAAGCGATGGCGCGGGCGTTGAACGTCCGTGGACTGATGAACGTGCAGTTCGCCATCGAGGAGCCGCTGTCCGAACACCCCCGAATCTTCGTGCTGGAAGTCAACCCGCGCGCCAGCCGCACCGTCCCCTTCGTCGCCAAGACCGTTGGCAAGCCCCTGGCCGCCATCGCCGCCAAGGTGATGGCGGGGATGAGCCTGGCCCGCTTCGATCTGACCAACGCGCCCTACGACCATGTGGCGGTGAAGGAGGCGGTGTTTCCGTTCTCGCGCTTTCCGGGGGTGGATACGGTGTTGGGCCCGGAGATGCGCTCCACCGGCGAGGTCATGGGCCTGGACTGGCGCCGGCCCGGTGAGGCGGACATGGCCCCAGCCTTCGCCCGCGCCTTCGCCAAGAGCCAGCTTGCCGGTGGAACCGTCGTCCCCGCCGGCGGCGGAGTGTTCGTCTCGGTCAAGGAAGCCGACAAGCCGTGGATCGTCGAGGCGGCCCGTCTGCTGCTGACGCGCGGTTTCAAGATTCTCGCCACCGCCGGCACCCACGCCTATCTCACCGCTCAGGGCGTTGCCGCCACGCCGGTGAAGAAGGTGCTGGAAGGCCGCCCCCACATCGTCGACGCCATGAAGAACGGCGAGGTGCAGATCGTCTTCAACACCACCGAGGGGCGCCAGTCCTTGGAGGACAGCTTCTCCCTGCGCCGCACCGCCCTGATGATGAAAATCCCCTACTACACCACCACCGCCGGCGCCCTGGCGGCGGCCCAGGCGATCGGGGCGGTGATGGAGGGGACGCTGGAGGTGCGGGCGTTGCAGAGTTATGGGTGAGGGGCCGGCGATCCACGCGCCCGCGCCGGAAAGAGCGCCCAATTCCATTGCGTCGCAAGAAGCGGTGCGATCCGCCGGCCGCTATGCACAACGCTCACGCGGCGACGCAGTGGCGATCTGATCTGACCCCCCGAGGCGGCGGGAAACTCTCGTCGCCGCCCCTTTCGCCCTCTATCGATCAATTTGGCCCGTCATAGTCCGGATCGACGGGGACGGCGTAATAGCGTTCGTAGGCGCCGGGGCCGTATTCCGCGTCGTAGTCGGCGCGGGCCCTCTCGTAGGCGCGCAGCCGGCGCTGATAGGCGCGGCGGTCGGCGCGGTAGGTGGCGGCGTTCTGATCGTAGGCGCCGCGTTGGTCGTCGTAGGTGTCGCTCTGGCGGGCGTAGGCGTCCACCTGGTTGTCATAGACGCTCCGCTGGTCCTGGTAGTTCCGATAGGCCTCGACGTTTGGATTGTCGCCCGGCGGATAATTGGGCGGGGCGTTGTAGTTGGACATATCGTTGTATGGCTCGTACTGGCTCTGGGCCAGGGCGGCCGAGCCGGCGCCGACCGCGAGCAGGGCGGCCAGGCCGGCGAGGGGGACGAGTTTCATGGCGAATCTCCGTTTCTTTGAAGCCCGAGGGGCCACGAACATCACAACGTCCGCCCGCCGCCGTCGGTTGCGCCGGCGGTCGAGCAATAGCGGCCGATAGGACTCGGCCACCGGCGCTCCCGACCAGGTTGCGTCAAGCCATGCCCCGCTCGGCGAAGTAGCGTTCCAGGACCCGCGGCTCGCCCGATGGGTCGGCAAGCGCCACATAGCTGTCGGGCCGCAGCAGATAGAGGGCGCCCCGCGCCAGGCCGGCCCGCCCGTACTCCGCTCGCCAGTCGAAGCCATGCAGAGCGAGGCCCCGGGCGGCGCACCACTTCGTCAGTTCGGCGCTCGCCGACCCATAGACGTGAACCTGCCAGGTCATGGCGTCGAGGGTCGCGAAGTTGTCCCGGCCATCGACCGGCGCCCAGGGCAGGCGGTCGCCGCCATGGACGCGGCCGGCCTTGCCGACGCTGAGCGGGCCGCCGCGGTAGTTCAGGGTGATCTGGCTGACCGTCCGGAACACATATTCGCGGGCGGCTTCGAGGCCGAGAACCTGCGGGATCACCAGAGGGGCGAGGCGGGTACGCAGAATCTTGGCGAGCGGTCCCTCGGCGGTGGCGAAACTGAACACCCGGTCGGTGGTCGCCACCAGCCGTCGGGCGAAGCCGATCCGCTCGGCCTCATAACTATCGAGCAGGCTGTCGCTCGCCCGGCCGACCAGAACCTGGGCGAGCTTCCAGGCCAGGTTGATGGCGTCGCCGATCCCAGTGTTCATGCCCTGGCCGCCGGCGGGACTGTGGATGTGCGCGGCGTCGCCGAGCAGAAAGGCGCGGCCCTTGCGGAAGTGTTCGGTCACCCGGTGATGGACGTGGTAGGTGGAAAACCAGTTCACCCGCCGCACCTGGACCTTCAGGTTCTCGATCGCGCGGTCGCTCACGTCCTCGAACCTCAGGGTTTCTGGATGATCGGCCCGTTCGTCCCGCACCGTGCCGATCAGCCGGGCCCGCCCCTCCCCCGCCATGGGGAAGACGCCCAGGAAATCCGCCTCGTCCAGATCGACATGCAACTCTCCGTCGATCGCCGGGCCCGCCGCCTCAACGTCGGCCACATAGAAGATCTGCCGATAGGCGCCGCCGGGAAAGCCCGTGCCCATGGTCTGCCGCACGATCGAACGGGCGCCGTCGCAGCCGGCGATATAGGCGGCCTCGCAGACCTCTTCGCTCCCGTCCGAACGTCGCAGCCGGGCGGTCACGCGGTGTCCTTCATCCGCGAAGCCGACAAGTTCGACGCCGCGCTCGACGCCGACCCCAAACCCCAGCAGCCGCTCGATGAGCAGGCCCTCGTGCTGGTCCTGCGGGAAGATGAACAGGAACGGATATGGGGTCAGGCCCGCGCCGACCGTCTCGAACGGCAGGCGGGCGGCCCTCGCGCCTTTCACCCACAGATTGACGGCCGGCGTCTTGTGGCCGCGCGCGACCACCTCGTCGGCAAGATCGAGCTGGCGGTAGAGTTCGAGGGTTCGGGCCTGGACCGCCACGGCCCGCGACGTCGTCCCCGGCGCCGCAGCCCTGTCGATGAGGCGAACCCGAACGCCGAGCTTCGAAAGCCACAGCGCCAGGGCCAGGCCGGTGGGGCCGGCCCCGGCGATCAGAACGTCACAGCGGCTCATCGTCGAACTCCTTTGTCGTGGCGCGCGGGCGCCAGCATGCCGTGGCCCCGGACCACGGCGCGCCGGCGCAGGCGCTGGAAGGGCGGGGGCGTGGCGCCTATCTTTGGGGCCGGATGACCGCTTCTCCCCAGAGGATTCCATGGCCAAGTCCCAGAAAGCCCGCGCCGTCGGCTTCAACCATGTCGCGCTCGAGGTGGGCGATATCGAGGAGGCGCTGGTCTTTTACGGCCGGCTGTTCGAATTCGAGCTGCGCGGGAAGAGCGAGACCATGGCCTTCATCGATCTGGGCGACCAGTTCCTGGCGCTCCAGAAGGGACGCACCCAGGGCGCCGACGACGGCCGCCACTTCGGGCTGGTAGTCGATGACAAGGACGCCGTTCGCCGCGCGCTGGCCGAGGCCGGCGTCGAGGCGCTGCCCGGGCCCTTCCTCGACTTCCGCGACCCGTGGGGTAACCGGATCGAGATCGTCGGCTACGACAACATCCAGTTTTCCAAGCCGCCGAACGTGCTACGCGGCATGGGACTGGCGCACCTGACCAAGACCGCCGGGGCGATCAAGGAACTGGCCGAAAAGGGCATGGGGCCCGGCTAGAGCTAAAAGGATGAGGCCATGGGACGCATCGAGGGCAAGGTGGCGCTGGTCACCGGCGGGGCGAGCGGCATCGGCGCGGCCTGCGCACAGATCCTGGCCCGCGAGGGGGCCCAGGTGGTGCTGACCGATGTGCAGGACGACAAGGGCCGCGCCCTGGCCCACCAGATCGGCGGGCGGACCCTCTTTCTCCACCACGACGTCACCCGCGAGGACGCCTGGATCGAGGTGGTGGCGCGGATCGAGCGGGAGTTCGGCCGCCTGGACATCCTGGTCAACAACGCCGGCATCGCGCTCGCCTGCCCCGACATCACCGCCATGACCCTGGCCGAATGGCGCCGCCAGCAGGCGGTCAACGTCGAGGGGGTGTTCCTGGGCGTCAAGCACGGCCTGGCGGCCATGCGGCGGGCCGGGAACGGCGGGGCGATCGTCAACATCTCGTCGGTGGCCGGCCTGAAGGGCTCGCCCGCCCTGGCCGGCTATTGCGCCACCAAGGGGGCGGTACGCCTGTTCACCAAGGCGGTGGCCCTGGAATGCGCGGCGATGAAGGACGGGGTGAGGGTCAACTCCGTCCATCCGGGCATCATCGAGACGCCGATCTGGCAGTCCATCGCCGCAATGGGCGAGCCGGGGGCCAACGCCCCGCCCGATCTCGACGCCATCTCGGCTATGGCCGTCCCCCTGGGCGTCAAGGGCCTGCCGGCCGACATCGCGGCGGGTGTTCTGTGGCTGGCCAGCGAGGAGTCGCGCTACGTGACAGGGGCCGAGCTGGTGATCGACGGGGGGCTGACGCTGCGGTGAGAATGGGCGCGCGTCTTGATGGAACATCCGGCGGGAAAAATCCTCTATCGACCCAGGAAGCCTAAAATTTGGGGCCATGACTGGGCGTCCGCGCGGGCATAGCCTTCCGCCGTGCCGCCGAACTCAAGGACGCCATAGGGTGTCGCCGCGCTGGAGAGATTTGTCGTCGGCGAGAAGGGCGCATCGATGTTGTGACCGGCGGCCGGGTAGCTCAGAAACGTCACGCCGGCGCCGCCGCCGCGCGCCTTTTCGATGGCGAGGCGCGATGTCGCGTCCGACAGTGCCAGTTTGTCGTCCTGGCCCGCGACGATCATCAAGGGAACACGGAGCCGTTCCAGGGGCAGCGTGGCCGGCGCGATGAGAGATGCGTCGTGCGTGGCTTGATACCGCCGCCAAGTGTCGAAGGTGATATAAGGCAGCGGCTTGCCGCCGAAGGTCCAGGGGGAAGCATCGACCGGACCTTGACCGAACCTCAGTCCCGCGAAGACGATTGGCGTGGGGACCACCGCGACGACGCCGCGCACTAGAGGCAGGTGCAGCGCGGCCAGAATCGCCAATTCGCCGCCGCGCGATTCTCCCTCGACGAATATGCCGCCGGGCGCGACTCCCCCGCGACGTGACAGCCAGTCCACCCCCCTCGAGACGGTTTCGATCGGGACCCCGACTAGGGACGCCGGCAGGACGCCGCCGCCGAAATAATCGAGCGAGAGCACTTCAAATCCGTGCGAGGCGACCAGCGCCGGGGCGCGAACCAGGTGGCCGCCCTCCGAGCCGCCCAGCATCACGACACCCCGCCGCGCCGCGCGGCCGGTGGGCTCAAACCACAGGCCCTCTATACCTTGCCCATGAACAGTACGGACGCGGACATTCACAGCGATCGGGCGGCGAATGACGACGGCGCGCGCCGAGCGACCGTCGCCCACGGCCGTGATCGTCACTTCCATCGGCTCGGGGAAGGCGGGCGGCTCGAAGGAGTCCGCCACGCCGGGCGGCGGCGTCATGGCGCTGATCAGCGCCATGGGTTTGGAGACGGGAGCCCGTCCCGCCACATCCGTGGCAACGACGAGCGTGGAACGCCACGGCCGGCCTTTCCGATCGACTTGAACCGCGGTTACCAACACAGGTCGGCGCGGTTGAAACCCGGAAAGGGCGACCTTCAGGGGCGCATCGGCGAGGGCGTCGGCGGGAGAGGCTAAAATCGCCGGCCCCGCTAGGGCGGGACGGACCAGGGCAAGAGCCAGGACGCATGATATCCAGGCGATCAAGGCGCGCGCGGCGTTCATAGGCCGTGGAATACTACCCGCTCGCCAGCAACACCACCGCCCCGGCGGCGATGGCGGCGACGCCGGCCAGGCGAGCGGGGGTGGCGCGCTCCTTGAGGAAAAGGATGGCGATGAGGACGCCGAACAGGATCGAGGTCTCGCGCAGGGCGGCCAGGCGCGGCGTGGCGCCCAGGCGAAAGGCCCACAGGGCCAGGCCGTAGCTCACGATCGAGACGGCGCCGGCGATAAGGCCCGGTTTCCACTGGGCGCGGGCGGTGGCGAGGAACACCGGCCCGCGCCGCGCGGCGAAGGCGCCGCCGATGAGGCCGCCGACGATGAGGAACTGCCAGACGATGTAGCTGGGCGCCGAGGGCGCGGCGCGCACCCCCTGCGCATCGACCACGGTATAAAGGGCGATGGCGACCCCAGTGAGCAGCGACCAGGCCAGGGTGCGGCGGGGCATATGCCGCCCCAGGGCGGTGGTCAGCACCCCGCCGCTGACCAGGATGACGCCGATGGCCACCAGAAGCGAGATCGGCTCGCGAAACACCGCGACGGCGACGATGGAGGCCAGGGCCGGGGCGATGCCGCGAAACACCGGATAGGCGACCAGCATGTCGGCCCCCTCGAAGGTCTTGATGAGGGCGAAGAGATAGACGAGGTGGATCGCCGCCGAGGCGGCCAGCCAGCCCCAGGCGCCGGCCGGCAGGGGCGCCAGGAAGGCGGCCGGAAGGATCAGCAGGGCCGAGAAACCGTCGATCAGAGCCCGGCTCGACATCTTGTCGCGCCCCGACTTGAGGATGGCGTTGACCACCGCGTGGGCCGCCCCGGAGGTGACGATCATCACCCCGGCGAGGTGGGCGGGGGTCATGGAGATTTCGAGGTCGCCCTCACGCCCATTCGACGTCGGCGCCCAGGGCGATGAGGTTCTCGACGAATCTGGGGTGGGCGCGGCGGATGGGGTCGGCGTTGAGGATGGTCGAGCGGCCCTCGATGCTGGCGGCGACCATGAACAGGGCGATGGCGACGCGGATGATGTAGGGGCTTTCCACCGTCGCCGGGACCAGGGCCTTGCCGCCGAAGGTGACCACCCGGTGCGGGTCGCACTGGAGGGCGTGGCCGCCGAACTTGGCCAGCTCCGAGGTCCAGCCGAGGGCGCCTTCGTAGACCTTGTTCCAGTAGAGCATCTCGCCATCGGCGCACGCGCCCAGGGCGACGAAGATCGGCAGCAGGTCCACCGGCAAATAGGGCCAGGGCGCGGCCTCGATCTTCTGCAGGATGTAGGACGTGAACGGCGTCCTGACCTTGAGCGGGCCGTCCACCCGCGAGGCCGACCAGCCGTCCTGATGGACGATCTCCACCCCGAACTTGGCGAAGGCGCGGTCGATCAGGGGGAACTGCTCGGGCTGGGCGTTCTTGACCGCGACCGCCCCGCCGGTGATCGCGCCCAGGGCCAGAAAGGTGGCGATCTCGTGGAAATCCTCGGCGAAGGCGTAGTCGGCCCCGCCCAGGCGATCCACGCCCTCGATGGTGAGGCGGCTGGTGCCGCAGCCCTCGATCCTCGCCCCCATCAGCTTGAGAAAGGCGCAGAACTCCTGGACGTGCGGCTCGGAGGCGGCGTTCATCAGGTGCGAGACGCCGGCGGCGCGCACCGCGCACAGCACGAAATTCTCGGTGGTGGTCACCGAGGCGTAGTCCAGCCAGTGATCGGCGGGGCGAAAAGGAACCGCCGCCGACAGGGCCAGGGCGCCTTCCTCGGCCGTGACATGGACGCCGAAGGTCTGGAAAACCTCGATGTGCGGGTCGATCTCGCGCACCCCCAGGGTGCAGCCCTTGACCTCGCCCTCCAGCCGCGCCTGGCCGAACCGGGCGATCAGGGGCGGGATCAGCATGATCGACGAGCGCATGCCCTGCGGCAGGCGCGCCGCCGCCGCGTTCCCCCCGGCGCCATGGCGAAGGCGCAGGACGCCGCTGGCGCGGTCCAGGGCCACCTCGCTGCCGAGGGCCTCGAAAAGCTCCAGGATCTGAGCGACGTCGGTGATGTCGGGGACGCCGCGCAGAATCACCTCTTCATCGGTGAGCAGGGTGGCGCACAGGATCGGCAGGACGGCGTTCTTGTTGGCCGAAGGCGTGATCCGCCCCGCCAGTGGCCGGCCGCCGCGGACGATGAGATTGCTCACGATGGCCTCTTCCGGCAGGTTCAAACGGCGCCCAGCGCACTTAACATCGAATCGGCCTAGATGCGCGAGGCGGGCGCGCCCTTGAAATTAGAGGGCGGCGCCTCTATCCTATCGGCCCCCCGGTCGTCGGCGCGGCGGCCGGACCAAGATCCTCAAATAAAGGCGAACCGAGCTTATCCACCAATGGAAAAAGTCCCCATGACCGCCGAGGGGTTCCACACCCTCGACGAGGAACTCAGACGTTTGAAGACTCGCGAGCGGCCGGCGATCACGGCGGCGATCGGCGAGGCGCGCCAGCACGGCGATTTGTCGGAGAACGCCGAATACCACGCCGCCAAGGACCGCCAGGGCTGGATCGAGGGCCGCATCGCCGAGATCGAGGACCGCATGGCGCGGGCCCAGATCATCGATGTCTCGCGCCTCTCCGGTGCGCAGGTGAAGTTCGGGGCCACGGTGAGCGTGGCCGACGAGGATACCGCCGAGAAGGCCCGCTATCAGATCGTCGGCGAACACGAGGCCGACGTGCGCTCGGGCAAGATCTCCATCGCCTCGCCCATCGCCCGGGCGATGATCGGCAAGGAGATGGGCGACGTGGTCGAGGTCAACACCCCCGGCGGCGTCAAGGCCTATGAGATATTGAAGGTCGAGTGGGTCTAGAGGCCCCTTCCCCCCGTTCCGTCCGCTGCCTGATCGTGGGCGCGGGGCCTGCCGGCTACACCGCCGCCGTCTATGCGGCGCGGGCGCTGCTGGCGCCGGTGCTGATTCGCGGCCTGACCCCGGGCGGCCAGCTCACCATCACCACCGACGTGGAGAACTATCCGGGCTTCGCCGAGGTGATCCAGGGTCCGTGGCTGATGGAGCAGATGCACGCCCAGGCGGCGCATGTGGGGGCCGAACTCATCGACGATATCGTGGTGGCCGCCGATCTCTCGCGGCGCCCGTTCCGCATCGAATGCGACTCCGGCCAGATCTGGCTGGCGGAAACCCTCATCATCGCCACGGGCGCGCAGGCCAAATGGCTGGATCTGGAGAGTGAGAAGAAATTCCAGGGCTTCGGGGTCTCGGCCTGCGCCACCTGCGACGGCTTCTTCTACCGCGGCAGGCAGGTGGTGGTGGCGGGCGGCGGCAATACGGCGGTGGAGGAGGCCCTCTTCCTCACCAAGTTCGCCGCCAAGGTGACCCTGGTCCATCGCCGCGACGAACTGCGGGCCGAGAAGATCCTGCAGGAGCGCCTGTTCGCCAATCACACGATCGAGGTCGTGTGGGACAGCGCCATCGACGAGGTGCTCGGAACCGCCGATCCCCTGGGGGTCACAGGCGTGCGGCTCAGGAACGTCAAGACCGGCGAACGGGGCGATCTGGCCTGCGACGGCCTGTTCGTGGCCATCGGCCACGCGCCGGCCTCCGAGCTCTTCAAGGGCCAGCTCGAGATGGACGCCGCCGGCTATCTGAAGGTCGAGCCGGGCCGGACGGCCACCGCCGTCGAGGGGGTGTTCGCGGCAGGCGACGTCACCGACGATGTCTATCGCCAGGCGGTCACCGCGGCGGGCCTTGGCTGCATGGCCGCCCTCGAGGCGGTGCGCCTGCTGGCCGAAGAAGATCACGCCGCCGCCCACCATCCCATTACTCACGCCGAGGCCGACAAGATCGGCGTTTGGTGAGGATCGGCGTAGCGCGGGCTACGGTTCGCCGATCGGCTGGGCGTCGCTGAGGACGCCCGGCGAGGGGCGCGCGGGGAGCGGCGGCTCGCGCCTTTCCATGGCCAGCAGGGTGGCGTTGATGCGGGCGACCTCCTCGCGGGTGGGGGCGCGGCGGCCGAACACGACATGGCCGCTCGCCCTGACGATGCCGCCGGGCACGGAGGGATCGGCGTAGCCATAGGTCTTGACCACCGTTCCGCCGACGGCGGCGGCCAGCATGCCCTGGCCGCGGGCGGCGGCGATCGCCTCCGGCGACGGGCCGGCCATGGAGACGCGCAGTTCGTCACCGGCGTAGGGTTGGCGAAAGGCGCCCGGCAAGCCGGCCGGGCCGGGGAAACGATAGAAGATGTGCGCCCCGATCTGGGCGATCTTGACCAGGGTCGGTCCCCAGCGGGGAAAGACGTAGTCGGCGTGATAGGCGGTGGCGGCGCCCACGGCGGGCATCACAAAGCCGCTGATCGCCTGCCTGGCGACCGCTTCCGCCCGCTGCCAGAAGGGCGCGACGGGCGCCCGCTGGCGCGAGCCGTCGCAGGCGAAGGAGAACTGGCAACCGGCCTGCTGGGCGCCCTGATAGACCACGCCGCAGATGGTGTGGGGAAAGGCCGGATGGCGCACCCGGTTGAGCACCGTCTGGGCCACCGCCTCCTGGCCGGCGGTGGGCTCCAGCGCCGCCTCATAGTAGATGGCCTGGGTCAGGCACAGGAGGGCCCGCTCCCGCTCGGACCCGGCGGCTTGCAGATAGAAGGGCTTGACGGGCGACGGCGGCGCCGACGAGGCGGGCAGCCACGCGTTGATCCGCTCGGCCGCCTCGGGACCCAACGCGCCGAGCGCCAGGGTGGGCGGGGTTTGCACATCCAGCACCGCCCAGCCGACGGCGCGGCCGGCCAGACGGGGGCGGCGGCCCCAGTCGAGCCGGCGCGCCAGGGCCAGGGCGGCCGGGCCCATCCGCTGCTCCAGTCGCGTCTCACCGGTCGGCGACAGGCCGCCGGTAAGCGCCGCCAGCGCCCGCGGATCGGGAGCGGCAAGCGGGTCCGAAAGCGGGTGGGGCGGCGCGGCGCGGCAGGCGGCGAGGCTCGCGGCCGCCAGAACGGCGATCCAGCCCGCCCGGCGCACGGCCTCAATCACAATCTCTCGCTTTCGGGCGAATGGGTCTTTCCCTTGTCGGAACGCGGGTCTATATGGACCTCGAGACTTATGCTCATAAATAGCATAAGTGGAGGCGCCGTCGGCCCCGGAATGTGGCCCGGCGTCTTTTTGAGATCGAATAAATGCTCAGATTGAGCATAAGGGAGAAGGCCATGGCGGACGACGGATCGGCTTTCGCGTTTGCCCCCGGCGTGGACATAGCCGCCCAGCCCTCGTGGGACAAGGTCCGCGGTCGGGCGCCAACCCCCTTGGACAAGCTCCATGGCCCGGTCCCGACCCTGGAGTGGCGGCTGGCCGCGCCGCTGATCGATCAGATCAATCGACTTAAGCGCGAGAAGAACGCGGTCATTCTGGCCCACAACTACATGACTCCCGAAATCTTTCACGGCGTCGGCGATTTCGTCGGCGACAGCCTGGGACTGGCCAGAGAGGCGGCGCGGAGCGACGCGGCGGTCATCGTCCAGGCCGGCGTTCATTTCATGGCCGAGACCTCCAAGATCCTCTGCCCCGACAAGACGGTGCTGATCCCCGACCTGGCCGCCGGCTGTTCCCTGGCCGCCTCGATCACCGCCGCCGACGTGCGGCTGATCAGAGAGCGCCACCCCGGCCTGCCGGTAGTCACCTACGTCAACACCTCGGCGGCGGTGAAGGCGGAAGCCGACATCTGCTGCACCAGCGCCAACGCGGTGCAGGCGGTCGAGTGGGCGGCGCGGCAATTCGGCGTCGATCGGGCGATCCTGCTCCCCGACGAGTTCCTGGCCCGCAACGTGGCGCGGCAGACCGCCGTCGGCATCATCGCCTGGCGGGGCCGCTGCGAAGTGCACGAACGGTTCACCGCCGACGACATCGCCGAAATGCGCGAGGCCTGGCCGGAAGCCCAGATCCTGGCCCATCCCGAATGCCCGCCGGAGGTGCTGGCGGCGGCCGATTTCGCCGGCTCGACGGCGGCCATGAGCGACTATGTCAAGACCCGCAAACCGCGCCGGGTGGTGCTGATCACCGAGTGCTCCATGGCCGACAACGTCGCCGGCGAGGCCCCGGAGACGCAGTTCGTGCGCCCGTGCAACCTGTGCCCGCACATGAAGCGGATCACCCTGGAAAACATCCGCGACGCCCTGGCCTCGGGCCGCTTCGAGGTGACCGTCGATCCGGCCGTCGCGGCGCGCGCCCGCGCTTCGGTGCAAGCGATGATCGACCTGCCGCCGCCGACCGTTCCGGCCCGCTACGACTTGGTCAAGGCGCGCCATCACGTCGATGTGGAACTGATCTGACGATGACCGAGCGCCACACTTTCGACGGCGTCCTGATCGTCGGCGGCGGGCTGGCGGGGCTGAGCGCGGCCCTGGCGGCGGCGCCGCGCAAGGTCATGCTGCTGGCCGCCGCGCCGCTGGGCGAGGGATGTTCCTCGGCCTGGGCGCAGGGCGGCATGGCCGCGGCCCTGGGCGAGGGCGACGATCCGACCCTGCATGGCGCCGACACCCTGGCGGCGGGCGCGGGCCTGTGCGACCCCGAGGCCGTGGCCATCCTCACCGGCGAGGGACCAGGCGCGGTGCGCGCCCTGGCGGCTCTGGGAGCGCCTTTCGACCGGCGGCCGGACGGCCGCTTCGTCCAAAGCCTGGAGGCGGCCCACTCGCGTCCTCGGGTGGCCCGGGTGGGCGGCGACGGGGCCGGGGCGGCGATCATGGCCGCGGCGATCGCGGCGGCCCGCGCTTCGGGTCATATCGACATCCGCGAGGGCTGGCGGGCGCGAAGCCTGCTGACCGACGCGAACGGACGAGTGCGCGGGGTGTTGGCGCAAGCCGGCGGGATATTCATCGAGATTGTCGCGCCGGCCACGGTGCTGGCGACCGGCGGCCTGGGCGGCCTGTTCGCGACGACCACCAATCCGCCGGCGGCCCTGGGCGAGGGCGTGGCGCTCGCGGTCCTGGCCGGGGCGGCGATCGTCGATCCCGAGTTCGTGCAGTTCCATCCCACCGCCATGGACATCGGGGCCGATCCCGCGCCCCTGGCCACCGAGGCCCTGCGCGGCGAGGGCGCAAGTCTCATCGGCGCGAGCGGCCAGGCGTTCATGGCCCGTTATCATCCGGCCGGAGACCTGGCCCCGCGCGACGTGGTGGCCCGGGCCATCGAAACCGAACGCCGGGCCGGCTGCGGCGCCTTCCTGGACGCTCGGGCGGCGGTGGGCGAAGATTTCGAGCGAGCCTTTCCCGCCGTGTTCGCCGCCTGCATGGCCCGCGGCCTCGACCCCCGCCGCCGGCCCATCCCGGTGACGCCGGCCGCTCACTACCACATGGGCGGGATCGGCGCGGACTCCCATGGGCGGACCTCCCTGGCCGGCCTTTTCGCGGCGGGCGAGTGCGCCGCCGCCGGAGTGCACGGGGCCAATCGCCTCGCCTCCAACTCCCTGCTGGAAGCGGCGGTGTTCGGGCGGCGGGCCGGCGAGGCCGCCCGCGCGGCGCCGAACCTGGGCACGGCGCCCCTCGTCGCCAGGGCCGCGCCCGATCTGCCGCAAGCCGTCCTGACCGCCCTGCGCGGGCGGATGACGCGGGACGCGGGCGTGGTGCGCGACGGCGCCGGCCTCGCCGGCCTGGTCGGCTGGATCGAGGCGATGGAAACGGTCCACGGCTTAGCGCCCCCGCTGGTCGCGGCGGGGTTGATCGCGCGCGCGGCACTGGAGCGTCGCGAAAGCCGCGGCGCCCATTTCCGCGCCGACTATCCGGCGATTGCCGAGGCGGCGGTTCACACGCGAACGACCGGAGCGCGGGCTTCCAGCCCGCTCTTGGCCAACGCATTGCGGGCTGGAAGCCCGCGTTCCATCGCCGCGGCCGCGTGATCCCCCCCCTCCCCGACCTGATCATCGAGCCGTTGATCCGCGCCGCCCTGGCCGAGGATCTGGGGCGGGCCGGCGACATCACCTCGGTCGCCTGCATCGAGGCCGGGACGCGCCTCGAGGCGGCCTTCGCGGCGCGGCAAGGCGGGACGATCGCCGGCCTGGATTGCGCCCGCCTGGCCGTCCTGGCCATGGACGGCGCGGCGCGGTTCGAGGCCGAGGTCGCGGACGGCGAGGCGGTAAAGGCCGGCGCGATCCTCGCCCGCGTGGACGCCGACGCGCGCGCCCTGCTGGCGGCCGAGCGGGTGGCCCTCAATCTGCTGGGGCGCCTGAGCGGTATCGCCACCCTGACCGCCGCCTATGTGTCGGCCGTCCAGGGAACGCGGGCGAGGATCGTCGACACCCGCAAGACTACGCCGGGTCTGCGGGCCCTGGAGAAATACGCGGTGCGCCGCGGCGGCGGGGCCAATCACCGCTTCGGCCTGGATGACGCGGTGCTGATCAAGGACAACCATGTGGCGGCGTGCGGCGGAGTGGGCGAGGCGCTGCGCCGGGCGCGGGCGCGGGTCGGCCACCTGGTCAAGATCGAGGTCGAGGTGGACAGCCTGGCGCAGTTGGCCGAGGCGCTCGAACACCGCCCGGACGTGATCATGCTGGATAACTTCAGCCTCGCCGACCTGGAGGCGGCGGTGACCCTGGCGTCCGGCCGCGTCGTCCTCGAAGCCTCCGGGGGTGTCAGCCTCGCCACCGTGGGCGCCATCGCCCAGACCGGCGTCGATATGATCGCCGTCGGCGCCCTCACCCATTCCGCGCCGGCCCTAGACATCGGCCTGGACGCGCCATGAGCCCGCGCATGCCGGCCCTGTTCATCGGCCACGGCTCGCCGATGAACGCTATCGAGGACAATAGCTGGACGCGCGGTTGGCGGGAGATCGCCGCCGAACTGCCGAGGCCCGAGGCGATCGTCTGCGTGTCGGCGCATTGGGAGACGCGGGGCCTGGCGGTCACCGCCGACGCGTGGCCAAGGACGATCCACGATTTCGGCGGCTTCCCCCAGGCGTTGTTCGACGCCCGATACCCGGCTCCGGGCGACCCGGCGCTGGCGCGGCGGATCGCGGGCCTCCTTAGCCCCGCCCCGGTGCGCCAGGCCGACGATTGGGGGCTCGACCACGGGGCCTGGAGTGTGCTCATCCGCATGTACCCGGAGGCCGACATTCCGGTGGTGCAGCTCAGCCTCGACCGCGCCCTGACGGGGCCTGAACATTATGAGGCGGGCGCGCGCCTGGCGCCCCTGCGCGACCAGGGGGTGATGGTGATCGGCAGCGGCAACACTGTCCACAATCTGCGCGCCGCCGACTTTCGCCGTCCCGAGGCGTCCGGCTGGGCGGCCCGTTTCAACGATGAGGCGCGGCGCCTGATCCTGGCCGGCGATCACCGGGCTTTGGCGGATTACGACAGCCTGGGCCAGGAGGCCGCCCTGGCCATCAACAGCGCCGAACACTACCTGCCCCTGCTTTACGTCCTGGCTTTGGGGGCGCCGGGGGAGGCGGCGCGGGTGTTCAACGACCAGGTGTTCGCGGCGATCTCCATGCTCTCGCTGGTCGTGGGCTAAAGCAAGATCAGGAAGCGGCGAGCGTTGTCCTGGGCGGCGAAGGGGGAGTCGCCGCCTGGGTCAGGACGGCGGGCGCCGTGGACGGGCTGGGGGCGGCCCGCGTCGTCACCGGGGCCGGCGCCAGGACGCCGAGGGCGAAGGTCATATGGGGGCGATCCGGGCCGGCCGGGACGGCATGAGTCAGTGAAACCGTCCGATAGGCGTCCGCCGGCTGGCCGCGGCCCGCGCCGCCGAAGAAGACATGGCCGCCCAGCCGGATGACGCGGCCCTCGCCGCCGCCCAGGCGCGCGGCGTGAAAACAGGTCGCCCGGCCGACCGCCGCCATCACATAGCCGTGCAGGGCGCGCTCGGCGATGTCTCGGGCGCGGGTCCAGGCGGCCGGTTCGCGCGCCCGGCGCATAGCCCCGTTGCAGGCGAAACTGAACTGGCACTCATGGCCGGCGACGCCTTGATAGACCACCCCGCAGACGTTTTTGGGATAACTCGGCGCGCGGGCGCGGTTGAGCACCACCTGGGCCACGGCGGCCTGTCCGTCCGCCGGCTCGCCGCGGGCTTCGTAATAGACGGCGGCGGCGAGGCAATCGAGGTCACTCGCGGAAACCGGCTCGTCCATGGTGTGGATGGGCGTGGAATGGACGGGCGCGGCCGCGAGCGGCAAGGCGACGGCCGGGACAGGGCGGGGCGCGGGAGGCGCGGCTGGGGCCAGAGCGCCAGGGCTCGCGGCCGTGACCGCGGGCGTGACGGCCGCCGCCAAAGGTTCGGGGCGGAAGGTCCCGGCGGCGGCTTGGGCCTGGCCGCCCAGTTGAGAGGCGCAGCCGACGATGGCGCAGAGGCCGGCGCCGGCCACGGCGGCGCCAAACAGCGCGCGCGCTTTCGCGCGCGTCCGAAACAATGACAACAATGGAATCGTGTCCTATGCGACGGAGGCAGGACGCGCCCCCTTTTGATCCGCGCTCCGACCGTCCCAAGGGTTGTTTGCGGGCGGTGCAGCAGCGGCGTTCGGCCGGCACACGTTGGCTGAACAAGGGCTTCCTACACCGGAACCAGTCGCGATGGCAAGCGTTTGCTGCATTGCAGCAGGAATTCGATGGATTTAAGCGATCCACAATCCGGCTGGCCTAACGCCTCCCTCCCCTTTATGGGAGAGACCAATCGCGAAGCGACCGGGGTGGGGCGTTGTAGTACGATGGACGAACCAGCGGCGAGCGAGAACGGCGGCCAGGCGACGGTCGATCCCAGACTATGCGCCTGCGGCAGCGGCCTGCGGTCCCTGCGCTGCTGCGGCCAGGACATCAGCCTCAAGGCCCCGCCGGCCGCCGCCCGCCACATAGCCCCGCTGGCCGAACGGGCGGTGGCGGCTCACGGCGAGGGCAGGATCGACGAGGCGACCGCCCTCTGCCTCGACGTGCTGGAGCTGGCGCCGGGGCAGGCCCAGGCGCTCAAGCTTCTCTACCAGATCCGCCGCGGCGCGGTCCCGGCGGCGGCCGAGGCCCTGATCCGGCGGGTGGTGGCCCTCTATCCCAACGATTTTTCGGCCACCAACGAGCTGACCCTGCTGCTGCTGGGCAAGGGGGCGCTGGCCCAGGCCGAGGCCCACGCCCGCAACGCGGTGCGCATCGCCCCCCAGAACGCCCAGGCCCATCATCTGATGGGCATGATCATGACCGAGATCAACCGGCCGCAGATCGGTGAATACCATTATCGGCGGGCCCTGGAACTGGCCGATCAGCGCGGCGCGGTGCTTTTGGCCAACCTCGCCTGGAACCTGAAGAACCAGGGCAAGATGGCCGAGGCGCGGGCCCTCTATCGGGAGTCCATGGCCCTCGACGCCACCATCCTGCAGACGGTGCTCGGCTGGGCGCGACTGGAGGAGGCCGACCGCGACTTCGCCGCCGCCGCCGAGCTTCTGGACAAGGCCCAGGCCCTGGCCCCCGACAACCCGAGCGTGATGCTGTCGCGCGCCGTGCTGCACGGGCGCAAGCGCGCCTATGAGGAGGCCCTGAGCGAACTGGACGCCGTCGCCGCCCAGCGCACCGACGGGGTGCTGGGGCCCAGCGAACTGCTGGAAAAAGGCCGGCTGCTCGACCAGATGGGGCGCTACGACGACGCCTTCGCCGCCTTCGTCGAGGGCAAGCGCCTGGTCCGCGAAGTCAGCGGCACCCGCTACATGGCCGAGCACGCCGCCGGCCTGGCGGCGCGTCTGACCGCCTTCTTCACCGCCAGCCGCCTGAAGATCACCCCCAGGGCGACGGTGCGGGAAGGCTCGCCGCAGCCGCTGTTCATCATCGGCTTTCCGAGATCCGGCACCACCCTGGTCGAGCAGACCCTCAGCGCCCATCCGGCCATCGCGGCGGGCGACGAACTGCCCTTCATCGCCGACATCACCGGCCTGATGCAGCGGATGCTGGGCAGCCCCCTGACCTATCCCGACGCCTTGTCGGAGCTATGGATGGGCGACCAGCGCGAGGGGCTGGACAACCTGCGCGACTATTATCTGCAGCGGGCCCGGCAAACGGGCATTCTGGCCCCCGGCGCGCGGTGGTTCACCGACAAGATGCCGCTCAACGAGACCCATCTGGGTCTGATCGCCCTGCTCTTCCCCGCCTCGCCGATCATCCATGTGGTGCGCCATCCCCTGGACGTGACCCTGTCGGTGTTTTCCAACCAGCTCACCCACGGCTTCTACTGCGCCTACGACCTGGAGAGCGTGGCCCGCCACTACGCCCTGGTCGCCGACCTCATCGCCCATTACCGCGCCGAGATGCCCCTGCGCTATCTGCCGGTGCGTTACGAGGACATCGTCGCCGACCAGGAGGGCGCCATCCGGCGGATGCTGGACTTCATCGGCGAGCCCTACGACGAGAGTTGCGTCGATTTTCACCGCAACACCCGCTACGCCCGCACCGCCAGCTACGCCCAGGTGACCGAGAAACTCTACGACCGGTCGCGCTATCGCCACCGGCACTATGCCAAACACCTGGCCCCGATCGTGCCCATCCTCCAGCCGGCCATGGATCGGCTGGGTTACGCCGCCCCGGAACTGGAGGCGGCGGCGTGAGCGCCGGCGCGCCCCTGAC
This sequence comes from Caulobacterales bacterium, assembly GCA_038227925.1. Classification (GTDB taxonomy): domain Bacteria; phylum Pseudomonadota; class Alphaproteobacteria; order Caulobacterales; family Caulobacteraceae; genus Acaudatibacter. The sequence continues at coordinate 21,179 of JBBRPN010000025.1, forward strand.
CGCGGTCGCGCCGGCCGAACCGGCCGGCGACAGCCTCAAGCTGGCCGCCGAACACGAAGCGGCGGGGCGGCTGGACGAAGCCGACGCCTGCCTCGACCGCCTGCTGGCGGCGACGCCGAGTGACGCTGAGGCGACGCATTTCAAGGGCGTGGTGGCGATCCGCAAGGGGCTGACGGCGGAAGGCGCCGCCTTAATGGAGAGCTCGCTCACCCTGGGCCCGGCCAAGCCCTACTATCTGCGCAACCTGTGCGAGGTCTATCGCACTCTCGGCCGCTACGACGAGGCGCTGGAGGCCGGGCGGCGGGCGGCGGCGGGCGATCCGGCCGACCCGATCTGCCAGGGCAATCTGTCGGTGTTGCACTACGAGCGCGGCGAATCGGCCGAGGCGGTGATCTGCGCCGAGAGGGCCCTGGCCATCAACAACAACCTGCCGGGGGCCCATTTCGGCCTGGCCGAGGCCCTGCTGCTGCGCGGCGAGCTGGCCCGCGGCTGGGAGGAATACGAGTGGCGCTTCCGCATGCCCGGCGTCCCCGGCCTGATGCCCAAGAACGACACCCCGCAATGGGACGGCAAGCCGCTGAAGGACGGCCGGCTGATGCTGATCGCCGACCAGGGGTTCGGCGACGGCATCCAGTTCGCCCGCTACATCCCCTGGGCGGCCGAGCGCTGCGGCGAACTGGTGGTGGCGTGCAGCCACGAGCTGCAGCCCCTGATCGGCCAGCTTCCCGGCATCGCCTCGATGTTCGACCGCTGGGAGGCCGCGCCGACGGCCGCCGCCTATCTGCCCCTGAGCGGCCTGCCGCGCCTGCACGGCACGCGCCTGGACACCATCCCCGCCGACATCCCCTATCTGCGCGCCGACCCTGACAAGGCGGCGGCGTGGAAGGCGCGCCTGGACATGCTGGCCGCGCCAGGCCATCGCCGCGTCGGCCTGGTGTGGGCCGGCCGCCCGACCCACAAGAACGACCGCAACCGCTCGGTGGCCCTGACCGGCCTGGCCGTCCTGACGGCGCTGGAGGGAGTGAGCTTCGTCTCCCTGCAGAAGGGCCCGCCCCAGGCCCAGGTGGCCGGCTATTTCGGCCGCGCGCCGCTGATCAATCTGGGGCCGGAGATCGACGATTTCGCCGACTCCATGGCGGTCATCGAGGGCCTGGACCTGGTGGTGACCGTGGACACCGCTATCGGCCACCTGGCCGGCGCCATGGGCAAGGACGTCTTCATCATGCTGCCCTACGCCAGCGACTGGCGCTGGCTGGAAGGCCGCGCCGACACCCCCTGGTACCCCACCGCCCGCCTGTTCCGCCCGCCGGCCCCCAGGGACTGGGAGGCGGTGGCGACGGCGGTGGCGGCGGCGGTGGCGGAGCGGTTTGACACGGGCCAGGGGACGGACAAGGTGTCGGCGTAGCGGGCGACTGAACCTAGGGAGATACCGATGGCCACCAAGTACATCACCGGAACCTATTCGGCCGGCTATACCCTGGCGGCGGCCTATTCCGTGGTCCGGATCGCGGCGACCGGCGAGATCGACGGCGCGGGCCTGTCGGCGTCGAACGCCGACGTGTTCAATCACGGGCGCATCACGGCCACCGATAACGGCGCGACGGGCGTCGACATCGCCGGCGCGGGCCGGCTGACCAACGGGCGAGGCGCGGCGATCGGCGGCGGGGCCGGGGCGGCGGGCGCCAACTACTACTATGTCGTCGGCAGCACCGGCGGAACCGGCGGCGCGGGCGGGGCCGGCGCCGTCGTGGCCGTGTCCGCTTCGGTAACCAATCACGGGGCGATGGCCGGGGGGGTCGGCGGGGCGGGCGGCTACGGCTACAACATCGGCGGCCTGGGCGGGCGGGGCGGGGCCGGCCTTCTTGTTTCGGCGGCGGGGGCCACGCTGGGCAACAGCGGCCTCATCGCCGGCGGGGCGGGCGGGTTGGGCGGCTACGACTACGTGCAGCAGAACGCCGGCGGCAGCAGGGGCGGCGCGGGCGGGGCCGGCGGGGCCGGGGTGGCGCTCCAGGCCGGCGCCCGCATCTCTAATAGTGGCGTGATCGTTGGCGGGGCCGGCGGGATCGGCAACTACGGCTATGAGATCGGCGGAGCCGGCGGAGCCGGCGGCGCGGCGATCGCGCCCTTCTCGGGCACGGTGATCAACAGGGGCGCGATCCTGGGTGGCGCCGGCGGGCGGGGCGGGGTCGGCTACTACGTGGGCGCGATCGGCGGCGCGGGCGGCTTCGGCGTCTCGCTCACCGGGGGCGGCCTCGACAACCAGGGCCAGATCGCTGGCGGCGGGGGCGGGGCGAGGGGTCCGGGAGAGGACGGGCTGGCCAGCGGTCGCGGCGGGGTCGGCGCGCGCCTGAGCGGCGGGGCGAGCCTCGTCAACCACGGGTTCATCGCCGGTGGGGCCGGCGGACAGGCCGACGAGGTCGATGGGCAGGGCGGGGGCGGCGCGGGCCTCGCCCTGGCCGGGGCGGGGGCGGCGACCAACAGCGGCACCATCGCCGGTGGCGCGGGCGGGGCCTTCGGTTCCGCAAGCGCTGGCGGCGCGGCCATCGCCCTGCTCTCGATCGGCGGAGCGGTGACCAACCTGCGCCTGCTGGCCGGCGGCGCCGGCGGGGAGGGCGGGGCGGCCTACTACAATGGCCAAGACGGGGGCCGCGGCGGCGTCGGCCTGTCGGCGGCCGCCGCGGCGGCGTTCACCAACAGCGGAACCGTTCAGGGCGGCGCGGGCGGCGCCGGCGGCTTCGGCGAACTCTATTTCACCGTCTTCTACAGCCGAGGCGGGAACGGCGGCGTCGGCGGGGCCGGGGTGCGGCTGGCGACCGGCGGTCTTGTGACCAACTACGGCGCCATCGCCGGCGGAGCCGGCGGCGCCGGCGGATACGGCTATACGGTCGCCGGTCGGGCCGGCGCCGGCGGCGACGGCGCGCGCCTGGACTCGGGCGGCGGCCTGGTCAACGCGGGCGTGATCGCCGGCGGCGTCGGCGGGGCGGGCGGCTACGCGGGCAGTTTCGGCGGCAGCCGGCGGGGCGGCGCCGGCGCAGCCGGCGGGGCGGGCGTCAGGCTCTCGGCCGGCGGCGACATTCTCAACACCGGAACCATCGTCGGCGGCCAGGGAGGGCCGGGCCACTATGATTACCACTCCGGCGGCCACGGCGGGAACGGCGGCGCGGGGATCGCCCTGGCCGGCGGCGGAACGGTGGTCAATCACGGCCTGATCGCGGGCGGCGCGGGCGGGGCCGGCGGCGGCAACGAGCACCACCACTATGGGCCGGCCGGCGCGGCGGGCGTGGGGATCTTCGCGGGGGCCGGCGGCGCCGTCACCGTCACCAACGCCGGAACCATCGTCGGCGCGGTCAGTTCGGTTGTGTTCGCCTCGGCGGGCGACGTGCTCATCGCCGACGCCGGCGCCCAGTTCGTCGGCGCCATCGCCGGCGGCGGCGGGACCTTCGTGCTGGCGGGAGGAACCGGCGTGGTCAGCGGCCTGGGCGGCGCGGGCCAAGTGTCGGGCGACGACAGCGCCAGCTTCTCGGGCTTCGGGTCCTACGGCATCGGGGCCGGCGGCCACTGGAGCCTTTCGGGGACGAATGTCCTGGCGGCCGGCCAGAAATTGACGGTGGACGGCGTCCTGACCGTGGACGGCTCGCTGAGCGAGGCGGCCGGGGCGGCGATCGCGATCGACCAGGGCGGGGTGCTGAGATTCCAGACCGTCGGCCAGACCCTGGCCGGTTCGATCGTCAACAACGGCCTGCTGGCGGTTCAGGGGACGACCCTGACGGTCACCGGCGCGGTGAGCGGCTTCGGAACCGCGGCGGTCGTTGGCGGGACCCTCGCCATCCTGACCGCCTTCAGCGAGAATGTCGCCTTCACCGGCAAATCGGGCCTTCTCCAGCTCGCCCAGTCGCTAGGCTATTTCGGGACGATCTCCGGCTTCGCGACCGGCGGTCGCGACGCGCTCGATCTGCGCGACATCAAGTTCACGAGCGCCGGCGAAGCGACCTTTTCGGGAAATTCGAGCGGCGGCTTTCTGACCGTCAACGACGGGACCCATTCGGCCCTGATCCGGCTGACCGGCGACTATGTGGGCGACACCTTCGTCGCCGCCAGCGACGGCCAGGGCGGCGTCACCGTCACCGCCATGGCCCCCGGCGCGCCCTTCCCCCACGCCTTTGTCGCCGCCATGGCGGGGCTCGGCGCGGGAGGCGGGACGCACCACGCCCTGGCCGACTTCCACGCCCAAGATCGGCCGATGCTGTTCGCGCCGCGAGTTGCGCCGGCCTGACAGGGATTCGGCGTTTGCCGCTTTGCACCCGGCGACGCACATCAATAGAGTTGCCCTGGTCATTGGCGGGATGAGACGGCCTAGCCAAGCCGACGTCGCTTCTTTGAAGGGATCACGCCGTGACCACCAAGCATATCACCGGAACCTACTCGGCCGGCTACACGCTCTCGGCGGCCTATTCGGCGGTCCGGATCGCCGCCACCGGCCGGATCGAGGGGACCGGCCTTTTGATCCCGGCCCTCGCCAATGTGTACAACCGGGGCGCGATCCTGGCCAGCGCGTATCAGGCGACCGGCGTCGATCTCGCGGGCGGCGACCGTCTGGTCAACTACCAGCCCGGGACCATTCACGGCGGCGGAGGCATGAAAGGCGCCGATGACAGCAGCCCGGGTGGCATGGGCGGGCCCGGCGGCGACGGTGGAGCGGGCGTCATCCTTGAAGGAGGGCTGATCGACAATCGGGGCGCCATCGCGGGCGGCGCGGGCGGCCAGGGCGGGAGCGACCCTCACCCGGGCGGCGTGGGCGGGAACGGCGGCTTGGGGGGAACGGGCATCCTGGTGACGGGGTCCGGCTCGGTCGTCAACCGGGGGGTCGTCAACGGCGGCGCGGGTGGCGGCGGCGGGGCCGGCTACGACTACTACAACAAGTATGGGGGGGGCCGGCGCCGGCGGCGGCGTTGGGATCAAAGGCGGCGGCCTGGTGACGAACTATGGCGTCATCACCGGCGGGCAGGGCGGCTTCAACGGCGCCCAGAAGACCGGGACCGGCTACGGCGGCGAGGGCGTGCAATTGCACGGCGGGGATCTGATCAACAAAGGCACGATCACGGGCGGGGTCAGCGGCGATAGCTATGGCGGCGCCGGCGTGACGGGCGGATTCGGCGCCGGCGGATTGCTGAACTATGGGCTCATCGCCGGGGGGCGCGGCGTCTCCGGCAATGGCGGCTACGGCGTCGTGGCCGGCGGGGGGAATCTGGTCAATCGAGGCACGATCGCCGGCGGGAACAGCAACAACGGCCTCGGCGGCGTGGGCGTGAAGCTGCAGTTCGGCGCGGTGCTGACGAACCAGGGTACGATCGACGGCGGGTACAGCACCTACCGCGCCGGCGGCGTCGGCGTACAGGTCGGCGGCGGCCTGCTGACGAATTTTGGCGTCATCGCCGGCGGCGATGGCGGCGGCTTCGGCGACGGCGTGGGCGTGACGCTCGACGGGACGCTCGTCAATCGCGGCCTGATCCGGGGCGGGGGAGGCGCGGCTGGCGTGGTGACCAGCTTCGCCTACGCGTCGAGGATCGAAAACGCCGGAACGATCGAGGGTCTGAACAACTCGGTAGTGTTCAACTCCAATAGAGACGTGCTCGTGGCGGATGCCGGCGCCCAGTTCATCGGGGCCATCGTCGGCGGGGGTGGGACTTTCGAACTCGCCGGAGGAACCGGCGTGATCAGCGGCCTGGGCCGGAACGGCAAGTTGTCGGGAGACGACGGCGCGACATTCTCCGGGTTCGGGACCTACTTGATCGGCGCGGGCGGCCATTGGAGCCTTTCTGGAACCAACGCCCTGGGGACAAGGCAGAGCCTGACGGTGGACAGCGGTTTGATTGTGGAAGGCTCGCTGCGCGAGGCGACCGGGGCGACGGTCACCATCGACCACGGCGGGGCGCTACGATTTCAGGGATCCGGTCAAACCCTGGCGGGGTCGATCGTCAACCAGGGCCTCATCGCGGTCCAGCGGACCACGCTCGCCATCACCGGCCCGGTCAGCGGCGACGGCAGGGCGCACATCGACGACGGGACTCTCGCGGTCGCCTCGGCCCTGACCTGGAACGTCGCGTTCACGGGCGTTTCTGGCGTCCTCGATCTGGGTCAGTCGCGGAATTTCGTCGGCGCCATCTCGAACTTCGCGGCCGGCGGTCGCGACGTCCTCGATCTGGGCGACATCGAGTTCGTGAACGCCGGCGAGGCGACTTTCTCCGGCGATACGAGCGGAGGAACCCTGACGGTCATGGATGGAACCAACACCGCCTCGATCCGCCTGATCGGAAACTACCTCGGCGACACCTTCGTCGCGGCCAGCGATGGCCAAGGCGGCGTCACCGTCACCGCTATGGCCGCCGGCCCGCCCTCCCCCCACGCCCTCGTCGCCGCCATGGCCGGGCTGGGCGCGGCGGGCGCGATGTCGCACGTCCTGGCCGAGGCCCACACCCACGATCGACCGATGCTGTTCGCGCCGCGAAGTCAGCGGGTTTGACCCCGCCCAGGGACACGGCACTGGCAGCTATCAGGGAGGAGGTCCCGTAGGCCGTCCTTCAAGTCTTACGCCACGGTCTTGCGCCCCCTCCGTTCACGGCGCGAGAAATAGCGCCGCGCCACCTGCCCCGCGTCGCTTCGCTCGCAAGGGAGGAAAGAGAAAAGGCTGACCTCGGCCTTTCCTCCCGTGCGCCTTTTCGCGGAGGAGGTGGCGCGCGACCTTCTTGTCGCGTGACGGAGGGGCGCGGGGCGGAGTCACCGCCGCCCCACATCCCTCAGTATCTCCCGCGCCGCGTTGTGGCCGGGGGCGCCGGTGACGCCGCCGCCGGGATGGGTTCCGGCCCCGCACATGTAGAGGCCGGGAACTGGGGCGCGGTGGTTTCCGTGGCCGAGCACCGGGCGAGCCGAAAACAGCTGGTCCAGCTCCAGCTTGCCGTGGAAGATGTCGCCGCCGATCAGGCCGAAGGTGCGTTCGAGGTCGAGCGGGCTCATCACCTGGCGGCCCAGCACCGACGCCTTGAAGCCGGGGGCGTAGCCGTCCACCGTGGCGATCATCAGGTCGGCCACCGCCTCGCGATGATCGTCCCAGGATCGGCCGTCGGAGAGGGTCGGGGCGACGTGCTGGCAAAACAGGCTGGCGACGTGACGCCCCGGTGGCGCCAGACTGTCGTCCAGGGTCGAGGGGATCAGCATCTCGACGATCGGGGCCCTGGACCAGCCGAATGCGCGGGCGTCGGCGAAGGCGCGGTCCATGTAGGCGAGGCTGGGCGCCATGATGATCCCGGCGGTAAGGGCGTCGGCCAAATCACCGGGGGCGTCCGGCAGGCAGGTGAAGCGTGGCAGTTCCGCGAGGGCGACGTTCATCCGGAAGGTTCCGGAGCCACTGCGGTAGCGGTCGATCCGTTCACGGAAATCGGCCGGCAGGACGGCGGGATCGACCAGTTTCTGGAACAGCAGTTTCGGATGCAGATTGGAGACGACGATCCGGGCCCGGAGTATCTCGCCGGTCTCGGTGACGACACCGACCGCCCGGCCCTTGTCGATCGTCACTTCGCGTACCGGCGCGTCGGTCCTGACGGTCACCCCCTTGGCGGCGCAAGCCCTGGCCATGGCCTGGGTGATCGCCCCCATGCCGCCGATGGCGTGGCCCCAGGCCCCCTTCTTGCCGTTCACCTCGCCGAACACATGGTGCAGGAGAACATAGGCCGAACCCGGCGTGTAGGGACTGGCGTAATTGCCGACCACGGCGTCGAAACCGAAGGCGGCCTTGATCGGATCGCTCTCAAACCAGCCGTCCAGCCAGTCGCCGGCCGACTGGGCGAACAGGGCCAGCAGGTCGCGCTGGCCGGTGACGCCGAGCCGGCTCATCCGCCGCCCCAGGCCGGCCGCCTTGAGCAGCTCCGGCAGGGCCGCCGCCCAGCCCTGGCTGACGTTCGGCGGCGTCTCCAGGACCAAGCCGCGCAGGACATCGGCGATGGCGTCCAGGCGCGCGCCGTAGGGGGCGAGGCGTTCGGCGTCGCGGTTGGAGAATTTGGCCACCTCGGCGGCCGTGCGCCCCTCGCCGGTCAGCAGATACTCCCGCTCGTTGAGCGGCAGGAAGTTGGCTGCCTTGCGCTCGACGATTCTGAGGCCGTGGCCGTGCAGGTCCAGGTCGGCGATGATCTTGGAGTTGAGCAGGGAAACGGTGTAGGCGGCCACCGAATTGCGGAAGCCGGGGTGGAACTCCTCGGTCACCGCCGCCCCGCCGACCACGCCGCGGCGCTCCAGCACCGTCACCTTCAGCCCGGCCCGGGCCAGATAGAAGGCGCAGACCAAGCCGTTGTGCCCCGCCCCGACAATCAGGACATCGGTCTCGTTCGCGCGCGTCGCCATGGCCCCTCTCTTAGAGCGGGGCGACCTCAGGCGTCCAGGAGTTGGAAGCGCAAATCCATGTTGGCCCGCTCCATCACATCGCGCGCCAGATAGTAGAATTCGACCGCGCCGCGGGTCAGCGGACAATGAGCGACCACCTCCACCCGCACCGCGCCGCCGGCGTATTCGGGCCACACGCCGCGAATCTGGCCGCTCTCCACGAAGGCGATCTGGGCGTTGAGCTTGTCGCGCAAGACGTCGAGATGGCGCGCATCGTCGGGCGGCCCCCAGGACAGCGGATCGGACACCACCAGAACCGGCGTGTCGTCATCGTCGTCCAGATAGATGTAATCGATCAGGTCGGTTTCGAGCACGGACATGGGACGCCCCGGTGACGTTTCGACTCACTGTCTATCCCGACTTTGCCTGGGCGCCTCGTTGGCAGACGGGGCCGGGCGCTGCCAAGGGGCCCCGCCCCTAGCCAACTCTCCTCCCCGCCCCTACCTTGCCGTTCATGCCCCGTTCCGCTTCGACCGCCGGCGTTTCGGATGTTTCCGGCGCCTTTGTCCACGATCTCGCGCTCGCGCCCTCCACCACGCTCTGGACGCCGCACCGGCCGGCGCGGCCGGTCAAGAGCGAGGGGGGGCGGCGGTTCGAACTGGTCAGTGACTATGAGCCGGCGGGCGACCAGCCGGGGGCGATCGCCGAGCTGGTCGAGGGAATCGCCGCCCGAGAGCACGACCAGGTGCTGCTCGGCGTCACCGGCTCGGGCAAGACCTTCACCATGGCCAAGGTCATCGAGGCGACCCAGCGGCCGGCCCTGATCCTGGCCCACAACAAAACGTTGGCCGCGCAACTGTATTCCGAGTTCAAGAGCTATTTCCCCAACAACGCGGTCGAATACTTCGTTTCCTACTACGATTATTACCAACCCGAAGCCTACGTCGCCCGCACCGACACCTATATCGAGAAGGATAGTTCGCGCAACGAGCAGATCGACCGCATGCGCCACTCGGCCACCCGCGCCATACTGGAGCGGGACGATGTGATCGTGGTCGCCTCGGTCTCCTGCATCTACGGCATCGGTTCGGTGGAGACCTACACCGCCATGACCTTCACCCTCGCCGTGGGCGACGCGATCGACGAGAAGCGGCTGATCGGCGACCTCGTGGCCCAGCAGTACAAGCGCAACGACCAGGCCTTCGAACGCGGCACGTTCCGCCGCCGCGGCGACACCATCGAAATCTTCCCGGCCCACTACGAGGACCGCGCCTGGCGGATCGCCATGTTCGGCGATGTCATCGAGGCCATCGCCGAGTTCGACCCCCTGACCGGCAAGAAGACCGCCGATCTTGAGAGCGTGAAGATCTACGCCAACAGCCACTACGTGACGCCCCGTCCGACCCTTCGCCAGGCGACCGCGGCCATCAAGGCCGAGCTGAAGCCCCGCCTGGAGTGGCTGGTCGCCAACGGCAAGCTGCTGGAAGCCCAGCGCCTGGAGCAGCGCACCTTCTTCGACCTGGAGATGATCGAGGCCACCGGCTCGTGCGCCGGGATCGAGAACTATTCGCGGTATCTGACCGGCCGGCGCCCCGGCGAGCCGCCGCCGACCTTCTTCGAATACATCCCCGACAACGCCCTCCTGTTCGTCGACGAGAGCCACCAGACCATTCCGCAGCTGGGGGCCATGTACCGTGGCGACTACAGCCGCAAGTTCACCCTGGCCGAGTACGGCTTTCGCCTGCCCTCGTGCCTGGATAACCGGCCGCTGAAGTTCGAGGAGTGGGAGGCCATGCGCCCCGATTCCCTGTTCGTCTCGGCCACCCCGGCCAAGTGGGAGCTGGAAAAGACCGGCGGGGTCTTCGTCGAACAGGTGATCCGCC
>JBBRPN010000026.1:0-31157 GCA_038227925.1 Caulobacterales bacterium
GATCGACAGGCCGTTGGGGGTGCCGTAGGCGTTGGGTGAATAGAGGCTGGCGTCCTGGCATCCCAGGCTGGTGAAGGCCCTGGCGACGGGATCGCTGATCGTCACGCCGCCGATGTTGGTGAGGCCCGGATCGTGGGTGCAAAGTTGCTTGGTGCTGCGCGAGCGGCTGTCGTTCTCGTCGAAGTGCTCCCAGATCAACTCCCCCTTGACGTGGTCGCTGGGCTTGAACTGGACGGTGGTGCGAAAGGAATAGAGATCGCGGCTATCGATGGCGTCGCCGGTGATCGAATTGAACGCGAAACCGTCGCGCTTGGTGTAGGCGCCGGCGAAGCGGACCGCCAGCTTGTCCTCGTCGATGGGCAGATTGATATAACCGCTCAGCCGCCGGTCGCCATAGGTGCCGATCTCGCCCTTGATCTCGCCTTCGAAAACGCCGGTGGGCTTGGCCGAGATGACGTTGACGGCGCCGGCGGTGGCGTTGCGGCCGTAGAGGGTGCCCTGCGGCCCGCGCAGAACCTCGACCCGCTCGACGTCGAAGAATTCCTGTTCGAACAGGCGGTTGCGGATCAGGGCGGTGCCGTTGAAGTTGACCGACACACCCGGGTCGGTGGTCGCCGAAACCGCCTGGGTGCCGATGCCGCGGATGGTCAGGTTGTAGCCGCTGAAGTTGGTCTTGGTGAAGCTGACGTTGGGGATCGCCTTCAGGAGGTCGGGGCCCCCCTCGATCTTCTGGGCCTGCAGCGATTTCTGCGAGAAGGCCGAAATGGCGATCGGGACGGTCTGGGCCGCCTCGCTCTTGCGCTGGGCGGTGACCACCACCTCCTCGACGGCTGTGGGCGCCGTTTCCGCCTCGGCGCGGGCGGCCGGCGCCGGCTGGGCTTGCTGGGCCTGGGCCAGGCCGGCGGAAAGGGCCAACGCCGCCATCGACACGCCGCCGATCAGGCCTGCCATCACGCGAACCGGTACCGCCATGACACCCTCCTATCGCGCTGAACCCCCATTGGCCTGGGCGCGATCCGGTTTGGCCGCTTGGTCGGCGGCGCATCCTTAACGTCAACCAAACCGTCATTCACGGGCCTGTCAATAACTATTGAGGGCGACGATCATTTTTACAGCAGGGTGGGCAGCAGGCGCGCCGCCAGCCGGCGCACCGATTCCCGGTCGCGCCCCAGCATGTCGCGCAGGGGGCCGCCGATCGTGGCGTCGCCGAAGGCGCACAGGGTGACGAAGATCAGCGCCGAAGGGATGTGCCGGGGCGCCTCGCCGCCGGCGGCGCGCACCTTCTCGTCCAAGGCGGCGACGAGCTCGCTCACCGCCTCGCGCACAGGCTCCAGGTGTTCGTAGCGGTTGGAGACGGCGATCCAGGCGGCGAGCTGCGCCGCCCCCCCCTGATCGAAGGCGTCGAAGACGATATCGACCAGGGTCCTGGGCGCGCTCTCGTCGGATCGGACATGGGCGACGGCGGTTTCCAGCGCCGCGGCCAGGTCCCTGACCATGGCCGCCATCAGCGCCGATTGCAGGCGGGCGGCCGAACCGAAGTGGTGGATCAGATTGCCGTGGGTGACGCCGATCTCCCGCGCCACGGCCTGCAGGGTGACGCCGTTGGGGCCATGGGCGAGGAGAAGGCGCCGCGCGCAGGCCAGAGCCTCGTCCCTGGCCTCTTCCGGAGATCGCCGCCGCCTGCGGCCGCCCCTCGCCGGCCGCGCATCGATCTCCACCGTCATCGCGGCCTCGCCCTATTCATAGCCCCGTCAATAAAACCATGGCGCGGTTTTTCCTCGGGCGCAACCGCGCGTCCGACGTCCATATTGACATCCATATAAGTAACGTCCATTCAGGATTTACGGCATTTGCCGCAACCTCGATCGCCAGCGAGAATGTTCGTGACCGCCGTGACCCCCTCCGACCTGACCATCCGGCCCCGGGATCTCAGCTTCGGGCGCGAGACGGCGGGCGAGCGCTGGTGGCTGGGGGGCGATCCGATCGCCACCGCCTTCTACAACGCCCTCTCGGCCACCTTCCCGCTCGGCGAGCGGTTCTTCATGGACAGCGTACGACGCTACCGGGACGACGCCGCGCCGGCCCAACAGCCCCGGATCGCCGCTTTCCTGGCCCAGGAGGCGATGCACACCCGCGAACACCTCTACTTCAACCGGCAGATCGCCGATCACGGCTATGACATGGCGGCGATGGAGGCGCGGACGGCGGCGCGCATTGCCTTCGCCCGCCGCTTCACGCCGTTGCAACAGTTGGCCGCGACCGTGGCGCTCGAGCACTTCACCGCCATACTGGCGCACGCCGTGCTGGCCGATCCGCGCCATCTCGAAGGCGCGTCGGCGCAAGCCAAGGCCATGTGGCGCTGGCACGCCCTGGAGGAGATCGAGCATAAGGCGGTGGCCCATGACACCCTGCTGGCGGCGACGCGGCACCTCCCGGCCTGGCGCCGCTGGGGACTGCGGGCCTCGACCATGGCGGTCGCCACCTGGCTGCTGTTCTCCGGGATCGGGGGCAATATCGCCGGCCTCTTCACCGCCGACGGGATCAACACGCCCTCGACCTGGCGGCGACTGTTCGCCTTCCTGCTGGTCAGGCCCGGCATTCTGCGCCAGGTGATGGGCGGCTATCTGACCTATTTTGGTCCGGGCTTTCATCCCTGGCGGCGGGACGATCGCGACCTGGTGGCCGAGGCCCAGCGAACCCTGCCCGCGCCGGCGTGACCGCGAAGCGGCCAGGAGCGACGGATCAGCCAGCCGCGCCCTTCGCGGCGTCGGCCAGGGCCGCCTTTTCCCACTCCAGAAATTCGGGCGTTTCCAGCAGGCGCTCGGCGTAGGCCCCCGCCGGTCCAAGGTCGCCGAAGTCGGAGAGGCGCACGCCATAGCTGCGGAACCGCGTCGCCACCGGGGTGAAGAAGGCGTCGGCGATCGACCATTCGCCGATCAGGAAAGGGCCGCCGAACCGCGCCAGCAGGCCGCTCCACAAGGCCACCACCCGCCGCACGTCCTGCGCCGTGGCCGGCACGATGGAAAGCGTGGTGCGCAGGGAAAGATCCATCGAGCACTCGCCGCGCAGGGAGTGGAAGCCCGAATGCATTTCCGCCGCCGCGCTGCGGCCCATAGCGCGGGCAAGCGGATCGGCCGGCCACAGCTTCGCGGCCGGAAATTTTTCGGCCAGATATTCGCAGATGGCGAGACTGTCCCACACGATCGCCTCGCCGTCCTTGAGCACCGGCACCAGGCCCGACGGCGAGCCGGCGGCGACAGCCTCGTCGTGGGTGGTTAGGGCGTGCAGGCGGATCGGGGTCTCGGTGAACGGCGCGCCGGTGCGCTTCAGCGCCAGCCACGGTCGCCTCGACCAGCTGGACCAGACCTTGTCGCCGATGAGGATCTCCATCGCTTTCTCCTATTGGGGGTTTTGCCTCTCCATAGCGCAAAGACCGTGGCATTGCCGCCCGGCGCGGCTACAGTCCCAAAAAAATGGCCGAACGCGGCGGGAGGGCGTCTTGAGCGACACGGGCACGGAGACGCGAAAGCCGATTTTTTCCGACCGCTACAAGTCCGCGGTGCTGGGCCTGCTGGTCCTGGCCTACACCTTCAACTTCATCGACCGCACCATCGTCGCCACCATCGGCCAGGCGATCAAGGTCGATCTGAAGATCACCGACACCCAGTTGGGCCTTCTGGGCGGCCTCTCCTTCGCGGTCTTCTACACCCTACTGGGCATCCCGATCGCCCGGCTGGCGGAACGCTGGAACCGGGTGTCGATCATTTCTCTGGCCCTGGTGGCGTGGTCGGGGTTCACCGTAGCCTGCGGATTCGCCGGCAATTTCGTGCAGCTCCTCGCCCTGCGCGTGGGCGTGGGGGTGGGCGAGGCCGGCTGTTCTCCGCCGGCCCATTCCCTGATCTCGGACTATTTCGAACCTCGCCGCCGCGCCTCGGCCCTGTCGATCTATGCGGTGGGGATACCGCTGGGGGCGATGATCGGCGCCGTCGCCGGCGGCTGGCTGGCCAAGACCTGGGGCTGGCGGGTCGCCTTCATGGTGGTGGGAGCGCCCGGGATCGCCATGGCGCTGCTGGTCAAGCTCGTCGTCAAGGAACCGCCGCGCGGCCATTCCGACCCGCCCGAGCGGCCGGTCCTGGCCAGCGACGTGGTCGCCCACGCCGCGGCCGCCCGGGGCGGTTCGTGGCTGTGGACGGAATTGAAGGAATTGGGCGGTGTCGCCGCCAGCCTGTTCGGCCAATGGCCGGTGCTCAACATGGTGCTGGGCGTCACCCTGGCCTCGTTCGGCGGCTATGGCGCGGGCCAGTTCGCGCCGCCCTATTTCATCCGCGCCTTTGGCCTGGACTACGCCACGGTGGGCCTGATCTTCGGTCTGATCGGCGGCTTTTCGGCCCTGGTCGGCACCCTGGCGGGGGGCTTCGTCACCGATTGGGCGGGCAAGCGCGGCGCCCGGTGGTATGCGCTGGTTCCGGCCATCGGCCTGGCCATCGCCACGCCGATCTACATCGTGGCCTACCGCCAGCCCGATTGGAAAGTCGCCGCCGCGATCCTGCTCTTGCCAGGCATCTTCCACTACACCTATCTGGGGCCGACCTTCGGGGTGGTTCAGAACGTCGTCGAGACGCGCCGGCGAGCCACGGCAGCGGCGGTGCTGTTCTTGTTTCTCAACATCATCGCCCTGGGTGGCGGGCCCCTGTTCACCGGCTGGATCATCGACCGCTTCGCCCAGTTCGATTTCACCCATGCCGGCGCCCACCACATTCTGGGTTCCCTGGGGAGCATGTTCGGCAGCCACGGCGCTCACGCGGCGGCCAATTTCGCCGTCCAATGCCCCGGCGGAGCGGCGCCCGCGGGTTCGGCGGCGAGCCTGACCCACCAGTGCAAGGCCGCCGAGATCGCCGCCACCCGCCAGGGCCTCGTCGTCACCGTCTGCTTTTACGCCTGGGCGGCGTTCCACTATCTGCTGGGATCGTTCGGATTGGCCCGGCAGCTCGGCGTGGCGGCGGCTGAACGAAAGGCGCGGGAGGCCTGACGCCTTTCGCCAGGCGCGCCCTCGGGCTAAGGAGCGCGCCATGATCCCTCGCTATTCACGGCCCGAAGCGGCCGACATCTGGTCGCCCCAGACCCGCTTTCGCATCATGTTCGAGATCGAAGCCCACGCCGCCGACGCCATGGCGGAACTGGGCGCGATCCCCAAGCTGGCCGCCCAGGCGATCTGGGAGCGGGGCGGGCATGCCGTTTTCGACCCCGACCGCATCGACGAGATCGAGCGCGAGACAAAGCACGACCTCATCGCCTTTCTGACCCACGTCACCGAGATCGTCGGCCCCGAGGCGCGTTTTCTGCACCAGGGCATGACCTCCTCCGACGTCAACGACACCGCCCTGGCGGTCCAACTCACCCGGGCCACCGACCTGCTGCTGGAAGACGTGGACCTGGTGCTCGCCGCCCTGAAGCGCCGGGCGTTCGAGCATCGCTTGACCCCTTGCGTCGGCCGCAGCCATGGCGTCCACGCCGAGCCGACCACCTTCGGCCTCAAGCTGGCCGGCCACTACGCCGAGTTCGTCCGCGCCCGCGAACGCCTGGCCATGGCCCGCTTCGAGATCGCCACCTGCGCCATCTCGGGGCCTGTCGGAACCTTCGCGAGCGTCGATCCCAGGGTGGAGGCGCATGTGGCCGATAAGCTCGGCCTGCGCGTCGAGCCGATCTCGACCCAGGTCATTCCGCGCGACCGGCACGCCGCCTATTTCGCCGCCCTGGCCGTGGTCGCCTCGTCCATCGAGCACTTGGCGGTGGAGATTCGCCATCTACAGCGCACCGAGGTTCTGGAGGTGGAAGAGCCCTTCGACGCCGGCCAGAAGGGCTCCTCGGCCATGCCGCACAAGCGCAACCCGATCCTCGCCGAGAATCTGACCGGCCTGGCGCGCCTGATCCGCGCCGCCGTGATCCCGGCCCTGGAAGACGTCGCCCTGTGGCACGAGCGCGACATCAGCCATTCCTCGGTGGAGCGCGCCATCGCCCCGGACACCACCGTGCACCTCGATTTCGCCCTGCGGCGCCTGGCCAGTCTGATGGAGCGCCTGGTCGTTTATCCCGAAAACATGGCGCGAAATCTCGACCGGCTGGAGGGCCTTGTCCATTCCCAGCGGGTGATGCTGGCCCTGACCCAGAAGGGCATGGCCCGCGAGGCCGCCTACGGCGCGGTGCAGCGCAACGCCATGAAGGTCTGGCGCGGCGAGGGGGCGTTCATCGATCTCTTGAAGGCCGACCCCGAGGTTCGCCCCCATCTGACCGACGCGGAACTGGCCGAAGTCTTTGACCCGGAGTGGTCGTTCAAGCACGTCGACACGATCTTCACGCGGGTGTTTGGCGTCTAGTCTCCCGCCCGCACCTGGCCGCGGGCGATGGCCAGGAACTCGTCCATCTTGGCGCGCACCTCGCCTTCGCGAACCGTAACGCCGGAACCGGAAAGATCCTGGGTGACCTTGCGCAGGACATCCTCGTCGCCCGGCTGTTCGAAGTCCGATTTCACCACCGCCCGGGCGTAGTCATCGACGTTTTCCAGGCCCATGAGGCCGGCCGCCCACTCGCCCAGCAGCCGGTTGCGCCGCGCGGCGGCGCGGAATTCCTGCTCCTGGTCGTGGGCGAACTTCTTCTCGAAGCCCTTTTCCCGATCGTCGAGGGTGGTCATGCGAATCCTGGTGGGCCCAATGAAGGGCGCTCAATATCCCGCCACGCGGCGAGGGGCAATCGCCCGCCGCATCGACGGTTTAGACAATGTCATGAAAGAGCCCAAAATTGATCGCCCGCCGCCCCGCCGCGTCGGTGGTGAAAATGTCGGCCAGCCTGCGACCCCAGACCATCTCATCTGGGGTGTAGGAGGTTCGCGCATGGATGGTCGCCACGACGGTCTCATCCAACCCCTTCATCACCACCAAGATCTCGGCCCGCTTGGCGAGCAGGCTTTGCCTGGTCTCGCCAAAGAGGGGACTGGTCTCGTCGATCCGGTGCATGACCTGCCAGGTCATGAAGAACAGCGGCGAGCGCGACCGCAGCACCGCCAGTTCGTCGAAGCGCCGCAGAAGCGTCCCCTCCGCGGTGACCGTATCGTGCAGAAGCGACACGCTGACCTCCGCTTCCACCACCAGATTGCGCCGACGGTTGGCGGCCCGGAACATCAGGGTCGGCGCCCCGTCCAGATCGGTGACCACGGCCCTTTCGGAAAACATGATCCGGGCGGTGGGCCGCGATATGCGGGCGAACAGCAGGCCGGTGGCGATGGCCAGGTTGAACAGGCCGACGAAGGTCTCGCTCGTCGCCACCAGATTGCAATAGAGGCTCCTGGGCGACATCACCCCGTAGCCGAGCGTGCCCAGGGTCTGCACCGAAAAGAAGAAGGCGTCGGCGAAATTGCCCGGGCGGGCGGCGGCGACGCCGCCGGGATCAAGCAGGTAGAGCACCGCGAACACACCGTTGACGGCGAGGAACCCCGCCGCCATCACGCCCAGAAAGGCCGCCAGCGGCATGGTCATCAGGACATGGTAGGCGTCCCGCCAGCCATCGCGGGGCAAACCCAGATAGGTCAGTGTCCCGCTGCCCATTCTCGGGTAGGTGACGGCCGACTCCTCGGTTTCGTCTTGCGCCATGGTCCACCCCCGGCCAGATCGCTTCAACCTTCGCCAGTTCCACGCCGCGCGGCAAGGTGTGTTTGCGCGCCGGCCGCTCTTCGGCTAGGGTCCCATGGCCCTGATGACGTCAGCCGCGACCCGAGTCGGAACCGCGCGCGCGGGATTTAACCGTCCGCGCGCGCTTTCGTTTCCGAACACCGCCGCCTGGCCCGAGGAGGCTGGAAAAGCACCATGACCCGCCGCAAGAAGATCTACGAGGGCAAGGCCAAGATCCTTTACGAAGGCCCCGAGCCCGGCACCCTGATCCAGTATTTCAAGGACGACGCCACCGCCTTCGACGGGACCAAAAAGGCGATTCTCGAGGGCAAGGGGGTCATCAACAACCGGATCAGCGAATATGTGATGACCCGCCTGGGCGCCATCGGCGTCCAGAACCACTTCATCAAACGTATGAACCTGCGCGAACAGCTCATCAAGGAAGTCGAGATCGTTCCCCTCGAGGTGGTGTGCCGGAACGTCGTGGCCGGATCGATGGCCAAACGATTCGGCCTGCCCGAAGGCCAGGCGCTGCCGCGCTCGATCATCGAGTTCTATCTGAAGGACGACAAGCTGGGCGACCCGATGGTGGCCGAGGAGCACATCACCGCCTTCAACTGGGCCCAGACCCAGGAGATCGACGACATGATGGCCACCACCCTTAGGGTGAATGACTTTCTGACCGGCCTGTTCGGCGCCGTCGGTATCACCCTGGTGGATTTCAAGGTCGAGTACGGGCGGGTGTGGGACAACGACTTTTCCCACGTCATCCTGGCCGACGAGATCAGCCCCGATTCCTGCCGGCTGTGGGACTCCGCCACCAACGAGAAGCTCGATAAGGACCGCTTCCGCCGCGATCTCGGCAATGTCATCGAAAGCTACACCGAGGTGGCGCGGCGACTGGGGATCATGAAGGAAATGCCGACCGTGATTCAGGGCGGGATGGCGTGAGGCAGGCGTGAAAGCAACTGTCCACGTGTTCCTGAAGCCCGGCGTTCTCGACGTTCAGGGCAAGGCGGTGGAGAACGCCCTGCATGGCCTGGGCTGGGATGGCGTCGCCAATGTTCGCGTCGGGCGGCTGATCGAGTTCGACATTTCGGCGACGGAAAAGGTGGCGGCGCAAGCCGAGGCCGAGGCCATGTGCGAGCGGCTGCTCGCCAACCCGGTGATCGAGGGCTACCGCGTGGAGGTGGGATGAAGGCCGCCGTCGTCGTCTTCCCCGGCTCCAACTGCGACCGCGACTGCAAGGTGGCCATCGAACGGTCCACGGGCGCGGAGGTGGCCATGGTCTGGCATCAGGAGACCGCCCTGCCCTCGGGCCTCGACCTGATCGTCCTGCCTGGCGGGTTTTCCTACGGCGACTATCTGCGAGCCGGGGCCATGGCGGCCCTGTCGCCGGTGATGGCCGAGGTCCGCGCCCAGGCGGAGCGCGGGGTCGCCGTCGCCGGCGTCTGCAACGGCTTTCAGATTCTGTGCGAGGCCGGGCTGCTGCCCGGCGCCCTGCTGCGCAACGCCGACTTGAAATATGTCTGCAAACCGGTCGCCCTGGAGGTCGCCAATCTGCAGACCCGCTTCACCGCCGCCTTCGGCGATCGGCGGCAGGCGACCATGACCGTCGGCAACGGCGAGGGAAACTATTTCGCCGACGAGACGACCCTCGACCGCCTGGAAGGCGACGGCCGAGTGGTGTTCCGCTACCGCGACAACCCCAACGGCTCGGCCCGCGCCATCGCCGGCATCGTCAGCGAGGCGGGCAATGTGCTGGGCCTCATGCCCCATCCGGACCGAGCCTTCGAAGACGACCTGGGCTCGGCGGACGGGGCGCTGGTGTTCAAGAGCGTGATGGCGAACGCTTAGCGCGACGCGGTGCCGATGTTGGCCGGGGCGGCGGCGGCGGCGGCGTTGCACTTGGCCAGGGCGGCCGAGTCCAGCGACTTGCGCTCACCGGCGTAGGCGGCGAGGGGGCCGACCTTCTTGGCCAAGTCCTTGCAGCCGCTGACCCCGGCGGCGGTGTCGGGGGCCAGGGCGGCGACGCAGGTGGCGCCTTCGCAGTTCCACACCGCGCTGGCGGCGATGAACCGGGCGTGGGCAGGGCCCGGCGCCTGAACGGTGGCGGTGATGCGGCTGTCGGCGGTGGCGGCGCCGGCGAGTGAGAGCGAGAAGACGGCGCAGGCCGTGGCGAGGGCGAGTTTCATTTTGAAGAAGCCTTCCAAGAGGGGTTCACGAGTTGGACAAAGCGGCACTTGAAATCGGCACTCGTCCTGTGTCCGAGCGAGGCGGCGGGAGTGGCGGCCAGCGGTCCGGAGCAGAACTTAACACTGAATAGATATCACTGATAACCCATGATGCAAGCAAAATCTAAACGTCGTTAAAATTATTTCGAGAGGCCCGTCGCGTACGCCCCGGCGCGCCTTCGATGGCCCCCTCGGGGCGGCGGGCGATGGCGCAATTCCGTCGCGCTCGCTAAGAGGGCCGCCATGACCAGCCCCGCCACCAAAACCCTAGCCGAGACGGCCCTCGACCAAGGTCTCAAGGCCGAGGAATATGACCTCATCGTCCGGCGGCTGAACCGCGAGCCGAACCCCCTCGAGCTGGGCGTGTTCTCGGTGATGTGGTCCGAGCACTGCTCCTACAAATCCTCGCGCCGGCATCTGGCCAAGCTCCCCACGACGGGGCCGCAGGTGATCCAGGGGCCGGGCGAAAACGCCGGGGTGGTGGATATCGGCGACGGCCAAGCGGTGGTGTTCAAGATGGAGTCCCACAACCATCCCTCGTTCATCGAACCCTATCAGGGGGCGGCGACCGGGGTCGGCGGTATCATGCGCGATGTCTTCACCATGGGCGCGCGGCCGATCGCCCTCTTGAACGCCCTGCGTTTCGGCGACCCGGCCCACCCCAAGACCCGGCGGCTGGTGGCCGGCGTGGTGGCCGGGATCGGCGGCTACGGCAACTGCGTGGGCGTGCCGACGGTGGGTGGCGAGACCAATTTCCATCCCGGCTACGACGGCAATATCCTGGTCAACGCCATGTGCGTGGGCGTGGCCGACGCCGACAAGATCTTCTATTCCGCCGCCCCGGCCGCCGGCCTGCCAGTGGTCTATTTCGGCTCGAAGACCGGCCGCGACGGCATCCACGGCGCGACCATGGCCTCGGCGGAGTTCGACGAGGACTCGCACGAAAAGCGGCCGACCGTGCAGGTGGGCGACCCGTTCGCCGAAAAGCTGCTGATCGAGGCGACCCTGGAGTTGATGACCTCCGGGGCGGTGGCCGCCATCCAGGACATGGGCGCGGCGGGCCTCACCTCCTCGTCGGTGGAGATGGCCGGCAAGGGCACGGTGGGGATCGACCTCGATCTCGATCTGGTGCCCCAGCGCGAAGAGGGCATGAGCGCCTACGAGATGATGCTGTCGGAAAGCCAGGAGCGCATGCTGGCCATACTGAAGCCCGGGCGCGAGGCCGACGGGCGGCGCATCTTCGACAAATGGGGCCTGGACGCCGCCACCATCGGATGCACCACCGACACCAGCCATATCGTGCTCAGACATGGCGGCCAGGTCGTGTGTGACCTGCCGCTCGCACCCTTGACCGAAGACGCGCCGCTCTACGACCGCCCGTGGGTCCAGCCGGCGCTCCAGCCTCGCCTCGATCCGGCCGCGATCCCGGCGCCCGACGACTGGGAGGCGGCGATCCTGAAGCTGATGGCCTGCCCGGATCTGGCCTCGAAACGCTGGCTCTGGGAGCAGTACGACCGCCACGTCATGGCCGACACCCTCGAGGAGAGCGCCACCGGGGCGGACGCGGCCATCGTCCGTGTGCACGGCACTCGCAAAGCCCTGGCCATGACCAGCGACTGCACGCCGCGCTATGTGGCCGCCGACCCCTTCGAGGGCGGCAAGCAGGCGGTGGCCGAGGCGTGGCGCAATCTCACCGCCGTCGGCGCCGATCCGATCGCCGTCACCGACAACCTCAACTTCGGCAATCCCGAGCGCCCCGAGATCATGGGCCAGATCGTCCGCGCCATCGACGGCATGGCCGAGGCCTGCCGGACGCTGGATTTCCCGGTGGTGAGCGGCAACGTCTCGCTCTACAACGAGACCAATGGGGCTGCCATTCCGCCGACGCCGACGGTGGGGGCGGTGGGCCTGCTGCCCGACTACGCCCTCCGCGCTGATTTCGCCTCCATGCGCGGTGGCGACACCCTGCTTCTGATCGGCGTCAGCCGCGGCGAGATGGGATCGAGCCTCTATCTGCGCGAACTTCTGGGCCGCAAAGACGGCGCGCCGCCACCGGTGGATCTCGCCGCCGAGCGGCGCAACGGCGACTTCGTGCGCGGCCTGATCCGCTCAGGGGCCTTGCGGACGGCGCACGATCTTTCCGACGGCGGGCTGATCGCGGCGGCGGCCGAGATGGCGCTGGCTTCGAACCTTGGCCTAGTGCTCGACGCCACCAGCCGCGCCCACGCCCATGTGCTGCTGTTCTGCGAGGACCAGGGCCGCTATCTGGTGGCCACCGACAGCCCCGAGGCCGTGGTCGCCGCCGCCTTGCGGGCGGACGTCAACATCGCCCCCGTGGGCCTCGCCGGCGGCGACGCCTTCGCTTCGCCGGGCCTGTTCACCATTCCTCTCGCCGCACTGCGCGCAGCGCACGAAGACTGGATGCCGCGCTACATGGGTGGCCGCTAGAGGCAACGCGGCCGATGGCGTTTTGGCGCCCCAAATCGTGGTAAGATTGCCGCGACCCGCCCTTTCGAGGAGACCGCCATGCCCATGCCCGCCGCCGAACTCGAGGCGCATCTGCGCGCGGCCTTTCCCGACGCGACCATCGCCATCGAGGATCTGGCCGGCGACGGAGACCATTATCGCGCCCGCGTCGTCGCCGAGGCCTTTCGCGGCCTGCCCAGGGTGCGCCAGCACCAGCTCGTCTACGCCGCCCTGGGGGGCAAGATGGGCGGCGAGCTGCACGCCCTGGCTTTGGAGACCGCGTCGCCTTGACCCGACCGACGCGCCTCCCTAGCTCTAGCGGCATGACCGACGCCATCGACACCCCCGCCCACGACCTCATCGCCAAGACCGTGGCCGACCATCCGGTGGTGCTGTTCATGAAGGGCACGCCGGAACAGCCGGGCTGCGGCTTTTCGGCGGTGGTGGTGCAGATTCTCGATCACCTGGGCGTCGAGTTCGCCGGCGTCAACGTGCTTTCGAGCGATGCGCTTCGCCAGGGAATCAAGAGCTTTTCCGACTGGCCGACCATTCCCCAACTCTATGTGAAGGGCGAATTCGTCGGCGGCTGCGACATCGTGCGCGAGATGTTCCAGTCGGGCGAACTGAAGGGCCTGCTGGCCGAACAGGGCCTGCTGGCGGCGTAGAAATCCCTACGAGGCGTAGAACTCGATCACCAGGTTGGGTTCCATCTTCACCGGATAGGGCACCTCGGCCAGTTCCGGGGCGCGGATGTATTTGGCGGTCATGGCCTTGGGATCGACCTCGACGTAGTCGGGAATATCGCGCTCGGCCAGTTGGAGGGCTTCCAGGACCAGGGCCATGTTGCTCGAGCGCTCGCGCACCTGGACGACGTCGCCGGCCTTGACTCGATAGGAGGGTATGTTCACCCGCTTGCCGTTCACCGTCACATGGCCGTGATTGACGAACTGGCGGGCGGAAAACACCGTGGGGGTAAACTTGGCGCGGTAGACGACGGCGTCGAGCCGCGATTCCAAGAGGGCGATCAGATTTTCCGAGGTGTTGCCCTTGCGCCGCGCCGCGTCGTCATAGGTGCGGGAAAACTGCTTTTCGGTCAGGTTGCCGTAATAGCCCTTCAGCTTCTGCTTGGCGCGCAGCTGCAGGCCGAAATCGGAAACCTTGTTCTTGCGCCGCTGGCCGTGCTGGCCGGGGCCGTAGGAGCGCTGATTGACCGGCGACTTGGGCCGACCCCAGATGTTCTCGCCCATGCGCCGGTCGAGCTTGTATTTCGCCGAATGCCTCTTCGACATGCTGTCTGGTTCTCTTTTCTTCCGACCCGGGCCGGCGCTCCCACGGACGGAGGCGCGATCTCAACGGCGGCGGGCGGGTCACCCGTCATAAAGTATCCGCGTCGGGGGGCTGCGCCCCGCGGCGGGAGGGCGGCTTATCGAGGCCGGCGGGGCGAATGTCAAGAAATCTCAGGCCCGTCCCTCACCGCATCGACCCCCGCCTTGCGCGCCGCCAGCTTGGCCAACACCCGGCCGCGGCCCTTGGCCAGCGCCGTCACCACGCCGCGCAGGGTGCGCACTTCCTGATCCGAGAGCTGGGCGCGGCCGAACGCCACCCGCAGGTTGCGGACCATGGAGTCGCGCTTTTCCGGCGGGTGGAAGAAGCCGGCGGCGTCGAGTTCGCGCTCCAACTGCTCATAGAAGCCGAGCACCGCGGCCTGCTTGGCGGGCGGGGCGCCGTCGCGAAACGCCGTCGGCGCTCCCGGCGCCTGGGTCAGGCCCCACTCATAGGCGTTGATCGCCACCGCCTGGGCCAGATTGAGCGAGTGGAACCTGGGATCAACGGGGACGGTGACGATGGCCTGGCAAAGGGCGATGTCGGCGGCTTGCAGGCCGGCGCGCTCGCCGCCGAACAGCAGGCCGGCCGCTAGGCCGTCTCCCGCCGCCAGCCGCGCCGCTCCCTGGGCTGGGGTGAGGATCGGCAGGGCCGCCTCGCGCGGCCGCGCGGTGGTGGCCAGCACCAGGCGCAGGTCGGCGATGGCGTCTTCCAGGCGCCCGAACACCCGCGTCCCGTCTAGCGGCCAGTCGGCCCCCGAGGCGCTGGCCCAGGCGCGCCCCTGCGGCCAGCCGTCGCGGGGCCGGACCAGCCGCAGGTCCTTGAGGCCGAAATTGGCCATCGCCCGCGCCGCGGCGCCGATGTTTTCGGCCAATTGGGGCTCGTTAAGGATCACGCAGGGCGCGGCGGCGTTCATGGGCCATGGTCATAGCCGATTTCGCGGCCGGCGCGGATAGGCTCACTGCGTCCGCCCTAAAGGAGATTCGCGTACCGCCGATGGTCATGGCCCGCCGCCTCTTTCTCACCGCCCTGGGCGCCGGCCTGGCGAGTTGCGGGCGAAGGTCTTCCACCGCGCTCAAGCCCGGGGCTCTCGACACCGGCCTGCTGGGCCGCGAATTTCCCGCCCTGGCCAGCCGCGCTCGCCCTGGCGATTTCAACCTCGGCGTCCTGGAGGCGCGCGGCGAGCAGCTCTGGTGCTGGAACGCCGAGGCGCGGATGCCAATGCAGAGCGTCTTCAAAGCCCCCCTGGCCGCCGCCGCCCTGGCCGAGGTGGACGCCGGCCGCCTCAAGCTGGACGAGCGCATCGCCATCGACGCTCTGGATTTGTCGCCGCCGCCCAGCGCCATCAACCGCGCCTGGCCGAACCCAACGCGTCCTCAGGTCATGAACCTGCCGGCCATCGACCTGATCGCCCTCGCCGTTCAAGAGAGCGACAACACCGCCGCCGACGCGATCATGAAGCGGATCGGCGGCCCCGGCGCGGTGACCGCCTGGCTGCGCGCCAAACAGATCGTCGATATGAGTATCGACCGCTACGAGCGTGAACTGCAGCAGGAAGTCGCCGGCATGGACTCGTTTCGTCCCGCCTGGAAGGACGAGGCGGCGTGGACCGCCGCCCGCGACGCCGTTCCGGCGGCGGCGCGCGAGGGCGCCATGAACGCCTATCTGGCCGATCCGCGCGACACCACGACCGTCCCGGCGGCCTTGAATTTCCTTTATAAGCTGAGCCTAGGAGACCTGCTGTCGGCGGCCTCGACCCGCCTGCTGCTGCGGCTGATGGCCACCACCGGCACCGGCGCGCACCGGCTGACCGCCGGCCTGCCGCCCGGCGCCGTCCTGGCCCACAAGACCGGCTCGGCGCGCACCGACCTGGGCTTCACCCCGGCCACCAACGACATCGGCCTGGTCACCCTCAAAGATGGCCGACGTTTCGCCATCGCCGGCTTCCTGGCCGGCTCCACGGCCACCGAGTCCAATCGCGACCGCCTGTTTGCAGACGCCGCGCGACTGGCGGTCAAGGCGATCGGTTGAGACGGCCGCTTTGGGCGCTTTGCGATCGGGCGCGGAAGCCTCTATAGCCCCGCCACGGCAAGATCGGCGCGGCCGAGCCTAAGCCGGCCCGCCAACAGCCTGAGAGCCTCCGCACAGCCATGACCAAGATCAAGGTCGCCCAACCGGTCGTTGATCTCGACGGCGACGAGATGACCCGCATCATCTGGCGGATGATCAAGGACAAGCTGATCCTCCCCTTCCTGGATATCCAGATCGACTATTACGACCTGAGCATCGAGAACCGCGACGCCACCGACGACAGGGTGACCGTCGAGGCGGCCGAGGCGATCAAGCGCCACGGCGTGGGCGTCAAATGCGCCACCATCACCCCCGACGAGGCGCGGGTGAAGGAATTCCATCTGAAGAAGATGTGGAAATCGCCCAACGGCACCATCCGCAACATCCTGGGCGGAGTGGTGTTCCGCGAACCCATCCTGTGCAAGAACGTGCCGCGCCTGATCCCCACCTGGACCCAACCGATCATCATCGGCCGCCACGCCTTCGGCGATCAGTATCGGGCCACCGACTTCGTGGTTCCGGGCAAGGGCCAGCTCACTCTCCGCTTCGAGGGGGACGACGGCCAAATCATCGAACATGAGGTGTTCGACTATCCAGGCGGCGGCGTGGCCATGGCCATGTACAATCTCGACGCCTCCATCGAGGAGTTCGCCCGCGCCAGCCTGACCTACGGCCTAGCGCGCAACTACCCGGTGTATCTCTCCACCAAGAACACCATCCTCAAAGCCTACGACGGGCGTTTCAAGGATATCTTCCAGCGCATCTACGAGGAGGAATTCGAGGGCCGCTACAAGGCGGCGTCCATCACCTACGAGCACCGCCTGATCGACGACATGGTGGCCTCGGCGCTCAAGTGGTCCGGCGGCTTTGTCTGGGCGTGCAAGAACTACGACGGCGATGTGCAGTCCGACCAGGTGGCCCAGGGCTTCGGCTCGCTGGGCCTGATGACCTCGGTGCTGATGACTCCCGATGGCCGCACGGTGGAGGCCGAGGCGGCCCACGGCACCGTCACCCGCCACTTCCGCCAGCACCAGCGCGGCGAGAGCACCTCCACCAATTCCATCGCCTCTATCTTCGCCTGGACGCGCGGCCTGAAGCACCGCGCCAAGCTCGACGAAAACGCCGAACTGGACCGCTTCGCCTCGACCCTGGAGAAGGTCTGCGTCGATACCGTCGAAGCGGGCTTCATGACCAAGGATCTGGCCCTGCTGGTCGGCGACTATCAGGGCTGGCTGACCACCGAGGGTTTTTTGGACAAGGTGGCGGAGAATCTGGAGCGGGCGCTGGCGGGTTAGAGCCTTCTCCCCTTGCGGGAGAAGGTGTCGGCGAAGCCGACGGATGAGGGGTTTTCCACGATCTATCGGTGTTTTGAAGGCGTCCACACTGACGTCGGCGCGACCCCTCATCCGGCCCTTCGGGCCACCTTCTCCCGCACGGGGAGAAGGAATCTACCTCGCCAAAGCCGCCCTCACCGCCGCCACGCCGTCGGCCGCCTTGGCCCCGTCCGGCGCGCCGCCCTGGGCGAAGTCGGGTTTGCCGCCGGCGCCCTGGCCGCCCATGGCGGCCACCGCGGCCCGGGCCAGCGCCGAAGCATCGAACCGGCCGACCAGGTCGGGGGTGAGGGCGACGGCGATCGACGCCTTGCCTTCGTTTACCGCCGCATAGGCGACGACGCCGCCCTGCCCCAGGCGTTTCCTGGCCTCGTCAACCAGGGGGCGCATGTCCTTGGCCGAGACGCCCTCGATCACCCGCCCGTCGAACTTCACCCCGCCGATCTCCTCGACGTTGGACGCCGCGGCGTCCCCGCCCATGGCGATCTGTTTGCGCGCCGCCGCCAGCTCGCGTTCAAGCTTGCGGCGCTGGGTCTCCAGGGCCTCCACGCGCGCGATCACGTCGGTGACCGGCGCCTTGAACCGGTCGGCGAGCGCTTCGGCCACCGCCGCCTGGTCCAGCAGCCAGCGCCGCGCCGGCTCGCCGGTGAGCGCCTCGATGCGCCGCACGCCCGCCGCGATCCCCTGCTCCGAAACGATCTTGAACAGGGCGATGTCGCCGGTGCGCGCCACATGGGTGCCGCCGCACAACTCCACCGAATATGCCCCCTCCCCTTCCAGCGCCCGGCCGAGGGCGAGGACGCGGACCTTGTCGCCGTATTTCTCGCCGAACAGGGCTACCGCCCCGGCCTCGATGGCCGCCTGGGGGGCCATCTCGCGGGTGTCGGCGGGAAGGTTCTGGCGGATGACCGCGTTGACCTCGGCCTCGATGGCGTCGATCTCGACGGCGGTGAGCGGCGCGCCGTGGCTGAAGTCGAAGCGCATGCGGTCGGCGTCCACCATCTGGCCTTTCTGGGCCACGTGGTCGCCCAACACATGGCGTAGGGCGGCGTGGGCCAGATGAGCGGCGGAATGGTTGAGCCGGGTGCGGGCCCGGCCCTCGGCATCCACCGCCAAGCGGACGGCGACGCCCGCCTCGAGACGTCCTTCGGTTATTCGCAGGACATGGGCGTGCAGATCGCCCGCCTCCTTGCGGACGTCGAGCACCTCCGCCGCGCCGCCGGCCCACGCGGCCCGGCCCCCGTCGCCCGCCTGGCCGCCGCTCTCGGCGTAGAAGGGCGTGGCGTCGAAGAGGGCCAGCACCATCTCGCCAACTCCAGCGGCCGCGACCTCCTGGCCCTCCTGGACCAGGGCCAGGGTTTCGCCGACCGCCTCGGTCTGGTCGTAGCCCAGGAACCGGGTCGGCCCCAGCCGCCCGCGCAGGGCGAGCCAGATCGCCCCCTGGACCTGCTGGCCCGACCCCGACCAGCTTTCGCGCGCCAGAGCCTTCTGCCGATCCATGGCCGCGTCGAAGGCCGCCATATCCACCTTGATTCCCCGACCGCGCACCGCGTCCTCGGTGAGATCGGGCGGAAACCCGTAGGTGTCGTAGAGTTTGAAGGCGACCTCTCCGGGCAGGACGTCACCCTGCCCCATGGCAGCCGCCGCCTCGTCGAGCAGAGCCATGCCGCGGCCGAGTGTGCGGTGGAACCGCTCCTCTTCCTCGCGCAAGGTCGCGGCGATCGTCGGCTGGGCGCGGATGAGTTCGGGATAGGCCCCGCCCATCTCGCCGACCAGGGCCGGGACCAGCCGGTGCATCAAAGGCTCTTGCGCCCCCAGCAGATAGGCGTGGCGCATCGCTCGGCGCATGATCCGCCGCAGCACGTAGCCGCGCCCCTCGTTGGACGGCGTCACCCCATCGGCGAGCAGGAAGGAGGTCGAGCGGAGATGGTCGGCGATCACCCGGTGCGACGCCGCCGCCTCGCCTTGCGCCTTGACCCCCGTGGCCGCTTCGCTGGCCGCAATCAGGATGCGGAAGAGGTCGATGTCGTAATTGTCGTGCACGCCCTGCAGGACGGCGGTGAGGCGCTCAAGGCCCATGCCTGTGTCGATCGACGGCCGCGGCAGATCGCGCCGCGCCCCGCCCACGCCCTGGTCGTACTGCATGAACACCAGGTTCCAGATCTCGGTGAACCGGTCGCCGTCCTCATCGGCCGAGCCGGGCGGCCCGCCGGCCACATGCTCGCCGTGGTCGTAGAAGATTTCCGTGCACGGGCCGCAGGGCCCGGTGTCGCCCATCGACCAGAAGTTGGCCGCCGAATCGATGCGGATGACCCGCCCCTCCGGCAGGCCGGCGATCGTGCGCCACAGGGCCGCGGCCTCTTCGTCGGAGGCATGGACGGTGACCAGCAGGCGCGCGGGGTCGATCTCGAAGCCCCGCGTCATCAGGTCCCAGGCCAGTTCGATGGCCCGTTCCTTGAAATAGTCGCCGAACGAGAAATTCCCCAACATCTCAAAGAAGGTGTGGTGGCGGGCGGTGTAGCCGACGTTGTCCAGGTCGTTGTGCTTGCCGCCGGCGCGGACGCACTTCTGCGACGAGGCGGCGCGCGGCGCGGGGGGCGCCTCGGCCCCGGTGAAATAGTTCTTGAACGGAACCATGCCGGCGTTGACGAATAGCAGGGTGGGATCGTCCCTGGGGACCAGCGGCGCCGAGGCGATCACCGCGTGGTCGGCGGCGGCGAAATAGTCCAGGAACTGGCGGCGAATGTCGTTGAGGCTCGGCATGGCCAGCCTCTAGCATCCGGGCCGGGCGTCACAAAGTGGAAGGCCGGCTAGGCGCGCGCGTGGCGCCGGTGCGCGAGGCTTGGGCCGGGACGCGCGGCTCGACGATCGCGCCCGTGACCGGCGAGCGCGCCTCGGCTTGACGACGGCGCCAGGAACAGGATTAGCCTTTTGCCCGATCGTGCGGGAGCGAAGGTCGATGGCGATGCGACGAGTGAATTTGCCGGTGGCGGCCAGGGGCGCCCGAATGCTCGTCGGCGCCTCGGCCGCGGCGTTGGCGGCCTTGGCGATGGTGGCGGGCGGGGCCTGGGCCGACCCGCCGCAAGGCGCGAAGGTGGCTATCGAAGCCCTGAACCGAGGCGACAACGACACCGCCGTTCGCCTGTTTTCCCAGGCTCTGTTGTACGGAAGCCCGGCGCGCGCCGACCGAGCGTTCGCCTATGTCAAACGCGCCGAGGCTTTTCTCGCCATGGGGCGCAATGGCGACGCGGCGGCCGACGCCAAGCGGGCCCTAGCCCTGAACCCCCGCGACCCCGAGGCCATCGAGGTTCGCCGCAAGGCCCAGGCCCTGGCGACGACCGCCGCGACCGCGCCGCTCAATGACGCGTCGGACGCTCTCAACGCCAAGATAAAGACCCGGCTCGACGCCGTCGCGGCGCGCAACCGGGCCGCGTTCGAAACCTATCAGACCCAGATGGCGGACTACGAAGCCAAGAAGGCGGCCATCGCCGAGCAGACGAAGGCCAACGACGAAGCCTATGCCGCGAGCCTTGCCGCGCATCAGGCTCAGGTCGATGAAGTGGCGCGCAAGACCGCCGCCGACATGGCCGACTGGCAGAGACGCGTGGCGGCCTGCAAGAGCGGGGACCGATCGCAATGCGCGCATCGGCCGCCCGACGGAAAGAGCCAAGGCGCGCCCGAACAGCCGCCGGGCTCGGCGACGCCCTAGTCGTCGGTCGGCTCGGCCGCGCCCAGCAGGAGGGCGTCGACGATCTTGGTCGAATTGCCGCGTACCTGCGCTTCGACCTGATCGGCGATATCCGGGTTGGCCTTGAGAAACTCGCGGGTGTTGTCGCGCCCCTGGCCGATCCGCTGGCTGTTCCAGGAATACCAGGAGCCGGACTTTTCGATCGCCCCGGCCTTGACCCCCAGGTCGATGATTTCGCCCAGCTTGGAAATTCCCTCGCCGTACATGATGTCGAATTCGACCTCGCGGAACGGTGGGGCGACCTTGTTCTTGACCACCTTGACCCGGGTGCTGTTGCCGACGATCTCGTCGCGCAGCTTGATCGAGCCGATGCGGCGGATGTCGAGCCGCACCGAGGCGTAGAACTTCAGGGCGTTGCCGCCGGTGGTGACCTCCGGGCTGCCGTAGGAGATGCCGATCTTGTGGCGGATCTGGTTGATGAAGATGACCAGGGTCTGGGTCTTGGAGATCGAGGCGGTGAGCTTGCGCAGGGCCTGGCTCATCAACCGCGCCTGAAGACCGGGCAGGCTGTCGCCCATCTCACCCTCGATCTCCGCCCGGGGTGTGAGGGCCGCCACCGAATCGATCACGATCACATCCACCGCGCCGGAGCGCACCAGGGTGTCGGTGATCTCCAGCGCCTGCTCGCCGGTGTCCGGCTGGGAAACCAGCAGATCGTCGAGGTTCACCCCCAGCTTGTGGGCGTAGGAGGGATCCAGCGCATGTTCGGCGTCGATAAAGGCGGCCGTGCCGCCGGCCTTCTGGGCTTCGGCCACCACATGCAGGGCCAGGGTGGTCTTGCCCGAGCTCTCGGGCCCGTAGATCTCCACCACCCGCCCCTTGGGCAGGCCGCCGATCCCCAGCGCCAGGTCCAACCCCAGGGAGCCGCTGCTGATCGATTCGATCTCGACGATCTTGCCCTTGTCGCCCAGCTTCATCACCGAGCCTTTTCCAAAAGCTCTGTCGATCTGGGTCAGCGCCGCCTCGAGGGCCCGCTGCTTGTCGCCTTCGTCTTTTCCCACCAGCCTCAGCGCCGCCATGTTGCTCATTGCCGTCTCCCGCCATCCTATCCCATGATTCCGCGAGCCAAGCGCCCCGTCCGATGCATTTGCGACGAAGGCCCGCACGATGGAGCAATAGTACCCTGTTTGTTCCGGG
The DNA here is from genome assembly GCA_038227925.1 of Caulobacterales bacterium. Classification (GTDB taxonomy): domain Bacteria; phylum Pseudomonadota; class Alphaproteobacteria; order Caulobacterales; family Caulobacteraceae; genus Acaudatibacter. The sequence continues at coordinate 21,971 of JBBRPN010000026.1, forward strand.
TTGGCAATATGTTCTTTTGAGAAAAATGTTGCAGATTGTAAACTTTGACCTGGCGACCGCCTGGGACAGCCGCGCCATCCTTCAAGGGGTTCGCTTGATCGGCGTTTGCGCTAAGGAGGGCGGGCATGCACCACGACCTTCTCTCGCAGCTCGCGCCCCTGGTCTCGCAATACGGCTATGCGGTGCTGTTTCCGATCGCGGTGGTGGAGGGGCCGGCGGTGACCATCGTCGCCGGGGCCCTGGTGGCGTCGGGCCAGTTCGACGGGCTGCTCATTTTCGCTCTGCTGGTGGCGGCCGATCTGGTGGGCGACGCCCTCTATTATTCGCTGGGGCGATGGGGCCACACGCCGTTTCTCGAACGGCTGGAGAAACGCCTGGCCCTGACCCAGGAACGGTTCAAGCCGCTGGAGGAAGGGTTTCGCCGGCACGACTGGAAGTTCCTACTGATCGGCAAGACCCAGCCGTTCGGCTCGGTCTTTCTCTATTTCGCCGGCGCGACCAAGATGCCGGTCATCCGCTATCTGCTGTTCAACCTGCTGGCCACCGTGCCAAAGGTCCTGCTTTTCGAGGGGATCGGCTATTTCCTGGGCGCCAGCATCGCCCACTCGATGAAATATTTCGACTATCTGTCGTTCGTGCTCTTTGGCGTCGCGGCGATCCTGGTTTATGCCTACTATCGGATCAGAAAATACTTCACGAACGAGATATCGAAGGAAACGTCGCTGTGAGGCCGCCGGGCCGCCACCCGCGCCGGGTGGGTCTTGATCAACCGCAGGAGCCCGAAGTTCTGGCGCACCACGCCCCAGGGTGAGATCACGCCGAGAGCGTCGCGAATCATGGCGAGTTCGGAGAGGAACCCGCGCCAGCGGCCGAGCTTGCGGTATTTGCGCACGTTGAGGACCGCCGGCCACTTCACCACCGCGACACCATGGCCGGCCGCGATGATCCGCTCGTTCATGAACGCCTCACCGCCCCAGCGCGGCAGGGCCTGCATGGCGCCGATCGCGCCGCGCAGCAGGGCGGTGGGAATCACCCGCTCGCCGGAGACGAAGTCCAGCCCCATGCGCCGATAGATGCCCAAGCTGTTCTGACGCAGGCTGATGGCGACCTCGGCTTGACCGCTGACCACCGGGTCGGCCAGGGCGTCGATGTCGGCGGCGGTGACGCCGGCCAGGTCGGCGTCCAGCAGCATCAGATAGTCACCCTTGGCGGCGGCGATTCCCCGGCTCAAGGCATAGGTCTTGCCGCGATTGGGCGAGTAGGAGATCACCTGGATGTCCGGATAGGTGCGCAGCAGCGCCTCGGTCTCGTCGGTGGATCCGTCGTTGACCACGATGATTTCGGCCAGCGCCGGGTGACCGTCCACCGCGTCCAGGATGTTGCGGATGCGGTCTTCCTCGTTGTAGGCGCAGACGACGCAGGAGATGCGCTTTCGACCGGCCGACCCAGCCGACGCGCCGCCGGCGATCCGCCTATCGTCCGCCATGGGGCGCGCCTCTTCTTGCATTCCGGCGTCCAAATCAGCGCGCGGGCGGTCTCGCGCCTCTTTAGCGAGAATCGCCCGGCTTGGCCAATCGCGCCGATCCGCTCGACGATCAAACCTCTCCCCCGCGGCGATTTCGGCCCTAGATCTGGAACCGCGCGCCGCGCGCCGCCTTTTGCCTTCAAAGACCGCAACCTTCAGGAGACACCCATGGCCGACAATCCTCCCGTCGATCCTATGCCCATGCAGGGCGAAGGCGACTACGCCGCCGCCCGCAAGTTCGACCAGGAGGAGGCGGCGTTCGTCAAGAGTGGCGCGGTCGAAAAGAAGGCGGCCGAGGCCGAGGCTGCCCTGGACGGCCCCGAAGGCGCTGACCTCGAAGCGGCCCGCCAGGCCGCCGCGCGCGGTGAAAGCGTCAAGAAGCCCTAGCAACCGGTCAGAAGGTCGGCGAGCCTTCGCGCCAGGCCGGACGGAAACACCGGCTCGGCGCAGGCGGCCAGTTCGTCCAGCGTCCACCAGCGCATGTCGTCGATGAATTCGCGCTCCAGCGCCCGCCAGCCGGCGCGGGAGGGCTCACCGCCCTCGCAGCGGGCGACGAAAAAGGTTTCCTTAAAGAGGACCGGGCGCCCCTTGCGGTCGTGGAGGATCTGCTCGCCCCGCCAGGCCACCTCGCCGATCTCGACAGCGTCGAAGCCGGTTTCCTCGGCGGCCTCGCGCGCCGCCGCCGCTTCCAGGCTTTCGCCGGGCCCGACCCCGCCGCCCACCGTGAACCAACCGCCGGTCGCCGCCGGATCGCCCGGCAGGCGACCCTTCATCAGAAGGATACGATCGTGCGGGTCGAATAGAAGCACCCTGGCGGTGATGCGCTCGCGCACGTCCGCGCCCCGCGGTCCTACGCCTGTTCGGTCTCGATCCAGCCGTCGATCACCCCTTCCAGCACCGTCAGCGGCATCGCTCCGGCGAGCAGACCGGCGTCGTGGAACCGGCGGATGTCGAACCGGGCGCCCAGGGCGGCGCGGGCCTTGTCGAGCAGGCGGTTCCAGGTGTTGCCGCCGATCTTGTAGCTGCAGGCCTGGCCCGGCCACACGCAGTAGCGCTCCACCTCGGTGGTGACCGCGCTCACCTGATCGCCGTCGTGGTCTGCCATCCAGGCGATGGCCTTGTCGCGCGGCCAGTGCTTGGCGTGCAGGCCGGTATCGACCACCAGGCGGCAGGCGCGGAAGAGGGCCGACTGCAGATAGCCCACCTGGCCCAGGGGATTGTTCTCATAGACGCCCATCTCGTCGGCCAGTTGCTCGGCGTAGAGAGCCCAGCCCTCCCCGTAAGCCGAGAGGAACGTCGCCTTGCGGATCAGCGGCAGGTCGGCCTCCTGCTGCAGGGAAAGCTGCAGGTGATGGCCGGGAATGCTCTCGTGATAGGTCAGGGTCGGCAAGGTCCAGCGGGGGACCTCTGCTGTGTCGCGCAGGTTGATCCAGTAGATTCCCGGCCGTGAGCCGTCGAGGCTCGCGCTGTTATAGTAGCCGCCCGGCGCCCCCGCCTCGATGACCTTGGGCACCCGCTTGATCTCCACCGGGGCCTTGGGCAGGGTAGCGAAATACTTCGGCAGGCGTCCCTGCATGTCCCGAACCTGCTTGTTCAGGTCGGCGATGAGCTGGACCTTGCCTTCGTCGGTGTTGACATAGCGGTAACGGGGATCCTGATAGAGGGCGTGGATGCGCTCTCCCACCGTCCCCTTGGTCATTCCCTGGCTTTTGAGGATGGCGTCGATCCGGCCGCTCAGGGAGGCGGCCTGGTCGAGGCCGACCTGGTGGACCTCCTCGGGGGTCAGGGCGGTGGTGGTGCCGAACTTCAGAGCGTTGGCATAATAGGCTTCGCCGTCCTTCAGCCGCCAGACGCCGGCGTCAGAGGCCGCGCCGCGCCGCCAGTCGGTGAGCAGTGCGATCTGCCGATCCAGAGCGGGAAGGATCTGCCCTTCCAGAATCGTCGTGGCGCGTCCCGCGTAGTCGCCCTCGATCCCCTTGGCCCTGGCCCGGCGGGCAACCGAGTTCACCAAGGTCGATTTATCGGCCGGGGTGGAGCGGAACTGGGCCATCTGGCCCAGGGCGCGGTCAAGGATGAAGTCGGGCGGAACGGTTCCCAGGGCGCCGTCGTGGTGGGCGACCTCCACCTCCTGATCCATGACCCGCGCGAAGGCGTCCAGGCGGGCGAGATAGGCCTCGGCGTCGGCCTTGTCGGCGATGGGGTGTTGGTTGTCGAGGAAATCGGGGACGCCCTGGTAGGCGCCGGTGAGCTGCGAGAGCACATAGGGCCGCCCCGGGCCGGTTCCGTAGTCGAAGCGCCGGTTGGCCTCGTCCTCAACGGCGTAGATATAGTCCACGGTGTCGTAGTTGACCGCCGCCATGCCGGAGAGCTTCCCGCGCTCGACCGTGGCCAGGCGCGCCAGACGCTCGGCCGTTTCCGCCTTGTCCCGGGCCATCGCTTCCAGGGAAACGTCCCGCAGGCGGGCGCGTTGGCCGGCCACGGGGCCGGTATCGAGACCCAGCGAAGTAGCTACCTGCGGCGAGCGGCGAAGGTCGTCCTGGACAAAGGCGTCGAGCAGCAGGTTCAACGGCGCCGCCTGGGGCGAGGCGGCGTCGGCGGCGGCCCAGGCCGGCGCGAAGGGGGCGACGGCGGCGCCGGCGGCGGTGGCGAGCAGGAAGCGGCGTCTGTCGAGCACGGCGGAACTCCTTGGCGAAGCGGTCGGCGCCGGCCTAGCCCCGGGCGCGGACGTGGGCAAGATCAGAGGGGTCGCAACGCCGCCTTCACCCGCTCGGCCAGACTCATGATGTCCAGAGGCTTGGCGAGGAACGACACCCCGGCCTCCCCCTCCAGCAGATCCGAAAACTCCGCCTCCGCGTAGCCGGAGATGAACATCACCGGCGCGGCGCCGAGAAACCGGCGGGCGGCCTTGAGCAGGCTCGGCCCGTCGAGGCCCGGCATGATGACATCGGAGATCATCAGGTCGATGGTCCCGGCGTGTTGCTCGGCCAGGGCCAGGGCCTCCTCGCCGTCGGCCGCCTCGATCACTTCATAACCGCGGGCGCGCAGCAGGCGGGCGGCTACGCCGCGCACCAGGCGCTCGTCCTCCACGAATAGGATGCGCCCCGCCCCCGAGAGATCGCGCGCCGGCGCGCGAAGCGTCGGCGGTCCGGGGGCGGGCTCCACGGCCAGCGGAGGAACGTGAACCGGCAGGAAGATGCGGAAAACCGCCCCCTGGCCTGGCTGGGAGGTAACGCCGATCCAGCCGTCCGATTGCTTGACCACGCCATAGACCGTCGCCAGGCCCAGGCCCGTCCCCTCTCCCTGCGCCTTGGTAGTGAAGAAGGGTTCGAATACGTGGCCGATCACCTCCGGGGCGATGCCGACCCCGTCGTCCGCCACCTCGATCAGGGCCATCTCGTCCATGGCCACGCCGGCGTAGCCCAGGGCGACCGCTTCGGCGTGGTTCACCCGGGCGGCGCGAACCCGCACCGCGCCGCCGCCGTTGGCCACGGTGGCGTCGCGGGCATTGACCACCAGGTTGATCACCGCGTTCTCGAGCTGCGCCTTATCGACCCGGACCAGCGGTAGGTTGGGCCCGCAATGGGTCTCCAGGCGGACATCCTCGCGCAGCAGGCGGCGCAGCAGCACGTCGAAATTGCTCAGCATCCCGCCAAGATCGAGGCTTTCGCGCTGGATGGTGGCCTTGCGCGAAAAGGTCAGAAGCTGGAGCACCACGTCGGCGGCCCGGACCTCGGTCTCGCGAATCTCGGCCAGACCTTCGTAGGACGGATCGCCCAGCGGGTGGCGCAGCAGAAGCTCGTCGGCGCGCAGGCGGATGGCGGTCAGCAGGTTGTTGAAGTCGTGCGCCACGCCGCCGGCGAGCTGGCCGATCGCCTCCATCTTGGTGCGCTGGGCGAGCTGGAGCTGCATGGCCTTCTGGTCGGTGATGTCGAGCAGATAGGCCGCCCACCGCTCCCCGGCCGGCGCCAGATAAAGATGCGCGGTCTTGCCGCCGCCCGCCAGAGCGACCTCGAAAGGGCCGGGGCGGCCGGCGGCGTGGCTCGCCGCCGCCTCGACGCGGGAGGCGGGGGTGACGAGATCGGCGAGGGTGGCGCCGGCCTTCAGCGCGTCGCCGGCGATCGCCGACAGCGCCGCGTTCGCCTCGGCGATGGGGCCCTCGAACGGATCGGCGCCTTCGATCAGCGCCGCCCCGAATGGCGAGGCGGCGACGAACGGGTCCAGGTTGGCCGGCCGCCCGACGGCTTCGGGAAGGCGCGGAGCGGGCGCCGACGGAGCCGGCGGCTGGCCCAGACGCACCAGGAACCGGCCGGGCTCGACGGCCGCCACGCTGGCGGGCCGTTCGGCCTCGCCGTGGCGCAGGACCCCCTCGCCTCGCCCCTCGCGGCGCGCCTGGGCGAAGGCGGCGAACAGGCCGCCGGCGGGCTGCTTGGGCAGGCGTGGGCCGGGACCGGGGCCATCGCGCCAAGCGGCGTTGGCGGCGAGGATGGCGCCGTCGGCGGCGACCAGGGCGGCGGGCTCGGGCAAGGCGTCAATCAGCGCCTGGGTTTCATTTTCCAGGCGGTCGCGTCGCCAAAGGAAATCCATCGCCGTCACGCCGTCCCGGCCCGCCGCGACAGGGTGCGCGCCGCCTGGGCGGGGGTGCGCTTGTCGCGGTCGCGATCGACGCTGAGATTGGCCGCCCGCATGGCCTCCACCGAGATGCTCCCGATCAGCGGCGCCAGGGCGGCCCGCAGCCGGCCGTCGTGGGCGTGGCGGGGCGAGATCAGGATCACCGCGTCATAGGGCGGCAGGGCGCCGCGGGGATCGGCGAGCACGGTCAGGTGGTCGGCGGCGATCCGCCCGTCGCTGGAAAAGGCCGAAATGACATCCACCTCGCCGCCCTCCAGGGCGCGATACATGAAGGTCGGCTGATAGGCGGTCTCTTTGTGGAACGCGAGGCCGTAGGCGGCGCGCAGGGCGGTCCATTCGGGGCGCGACAGGAACTCCAGATCCGAGCCCAGGGTGAGCGTCCCGGCGCGGGCGGCGAGGTCGGCGATGCTGGCGATTCCGAGCGCCTTGGCGCGGTCGGCGCGCATGGCCAGGGCGTAGGCGTTTTCGAACCCGAGCGGCCCCAGAACCAGGACACCGTCGCGTCGCATCAGGTCCGTTTTCAGTTCGTCGAGGATCGCCTGGCGTCCCGGACTGGTCCGCCGATGGAGCACATTGGTCCAAAGCGTACCGGAATAGTCGATATAGGCGTCCACCTCGCCGCCGGCGAGGGCGCGGTAGGCGGTGGCCGATCCCAGGTCCTCCTTGCGGGTCACCCGGGCCCCGGTCGCCTCGATCCGCGCCGCCATCAGTTCGGCCAGGATGTATTGTTCGGAGAAGTTCTTGGCCCCGACCACATAGCTTGCCCCGGCGGGGGCGGCGATCAGCGGCGAGAGGGCGGCGGCGGCGCCGACGACCAAGCCAACGACGCCCGCCCAGACCCGCCAGCGGGAGCGCCGGGCCAGGCCCGATTCGATCAGGCCCAGAAGCTGGTCGGCGGCGAGCGCCAGGACGGCCGAGGCGGCGCAGCCGAACAGGACATAGACCCAGTTCTCGGTCTGCAGGCCGGAGAAGATGTAGTTGCCGAGCGAGGTCTGGCCGACGGGCGTGGACAAGGTCGCCGCGCCGATGGTCCACACCGCCGCGGTGCGCGCCCCGGCCATAATCACCGGGGCGGCGAGCGGCAGCTCGACGCGGATCAGCCGCTGGGCGCCGGTCATGCCCATGCCCTTCGCCGCCTCGACCGCCGCCGGATCGACGCCCAGGATGCCGGCGACGCCGTTCCGCAGGATCGGCAGCATGGAATAGAGGGTGAGCGCCATCAGGGAGGGGAGGAACCCCAGGGCGGGAAAGCCATGTCCCAGCCACGCCAGGCTGAGCGCCGACACGGCCAAGAGCAGGGGATAGAAGAGGGCCAGCAGGGCGAGGCTGGGAATTGTCTGGATCAGGCTGGCGGCGAACAGGCTCGGCCAACGGACGGCGGCGCTGCGGCTGGCCGCCACGGCCAAGGGCAGGCTGATGGCGAAGCCCAGGACCAGGGCGCAGAGGCTCAGCAGCACATGCTGCGAAAGATAGCCGGGCAGCAACCGCCAGGCGGCGGCGAGACGGTCATCCATGGCCGGCGCCCGCCTCTTTGGCGGCCAGGGCCTCGACCCGGCGCGCCTGGCGGCGGGGCGTCTCCATCAGCGCCCGCACCGCCGGGTCGGGATGATCGGCCAGCAGGGCGGCGGGCGGCCCGTCGGCGAGGATGCGCCCGGCGTCCAGCACCACGATGCGGTCGGCCAGCAGCAGCGCCTCCATGACATCGTGGGTGACCATGACCGTGGTCAACTCCAGGCGCTCGTGCAGGGCGCGGTAGTCGCGCCCCAATCCGTCGCGGGTGACCGGATCGAGGGCCCCGAACGGCTCGTCCATCAGCATGATCGCCGGACCTGCGGCCAGGGCGCGGGCGACGCCCACCCGCTGCCGCTGACCGCCCGACAGGGCCGCCGGCAGCCGCCGGGCGATCTCGGCCGGCAGGGCGACGAGATCCAGCAGTTCGGCGACGCGGGCGGCGGTGCGGGCCTTGTCCCAACCCGCCAGCCGCGGCCCCACCGCGATGTTCTCGGCCACGCTCATGTGCGGGAAAAGGCCGATCTCCTGGAAGACGTAGCCGATGCGGCGGCGCAGGCGCCACGGCGGTTCGCCGCCGGCCGGAACCCCCTCGATCGTCACTTGGCCGGCGTCGGGCGTGACCAGGCCGTTGATCGTCTTCAAGGTGGTGGTCTTGCCGCATCCCGAGCCGCCCAGCAGGGCGACGAATTCGCCCTTGACGACGGTCAGCGACAGCGGCCCGACGGCGCGCCGCCCGCCGTAGGTCTTGGAGACGTCCCGTAGCTCGATCAATCGCCCCTAGGCCCGCCGCCCCTTGACCGCCGCCTCGGCCCCCAGGGCGTCCAGGGCGCCGCGCACGATGCCCTCGGCGTCGAGGCCGGCGGCGGCGTACATGGCTTCGGGCTTGTCCTGGTCCTGGAAGAGATCGGGCAGGGTGAGGGTGCGGACCTTCAGCCCGCGGTCGAGAACGCCGTGGGCGGCCAGGGCGTGCAGCACGAAGGCCCCGAACCCGCCGGCCGCGCCCTCCTCCACCGTGATCAGGGCCTCGTGCTCGCGGGCGAGGCGCAGGATGAGGTCGAGATCGAGGGGCTTGGCGAAGCGGGCGTCGGCCACCGTGGCCGAGAGACCACGCGCCGCCAGCATGTCGGCGGCCTTCAGGGAGTCGGCCAGGCGCGTGCCGAAGGAGAGGATGGCCACCGCCGTTCCCTCGCGCACGATGCGGCCCCGGCCGATCTCCAGCGGTTCGGCGAGGTCGGGGATCGCCACCCCGACCCCGTCGCCGCGCGGAAAGCGAAAGGCGCTCGGCCGATCGTCGATGGCCGCGGCGGTGGCGATCATGTGGGCCAGTTCCGCCTCGTCGGCCGCGCCCATCAGGATGAAACCGGGCAGTTGGCCCAGGTAGCCGATGTCGAAGCTGCCGGCGTGGGTCGGCCCGTCGGCGCCGACCAGGCCGGCGCGGTCCATGGCGAAACGGACCGGCAGGCGCTGGATGGCCACGTCGTGGACCACCTGGTCGTAGCCGCGCTGCAGGAAGGTGGAATA
>JBBRPN010000027.1:0-30719 GCA_038227925.1 Caulobacterales bacterium
CTAAAGGCGTTGCTTTCTCCCGGCGTGGCTCACCGATTCGGGCCTTAAACTAAATGCGAACGATAACTTCGCTCAAGAGTACGCCCTCGCCGCGTAAGCGGTGCGGACTCACTCGATCTGAAGCCCTGGTGTCTTAGCAGCGCCAGGCGGGGCCCGGGGAGCGCCTGCCAACAGAAGCTCCCCACTTATCAACGCCCGCGAATGGCGCTCCCCATCTTCCACGAAGAACGTGGGAGCGCCCGCCAACAGAAGCTCCCCACTTATCCAGGACGAGCGCCCTTCTCCCCTTGCGGGAGAAGGTGGCCCCCGAAGGGGGTCGGATGAGGGGTCGCGCCGTCCCCGCCGATTTGCCACTCTTCAGGCCATGACCGCCGACCGCGAACGTCTGACCCGCTATGCCAAGGCCATGCGCCACGATCCGGTTTTCAACGAGCGGGTCTTGTGGAAACTGTTGCGGAACCGCCGACTGGGCGATCTGAAATTCCGGCGCCAGGTTCCGATCGGGCGCTACATCGCCGACTTCCTCTGCCTGCGCCACCGACTCATCGTCGAGGCGGACGGTCCGACCCACGAAGACAATCTCTACGATCTTGAACGCGACGCGTGGCTCCGCGCGCAAGGCTTTCAGGTGTTGCGTTTTCAAAACGCCATGATCGAGCAAGGTCCGCAGGATGTTCTGGACGCCATCCTGGCGGCGACGAAGGCATAGCGGCGAATCGCAGTGCGACCCCTCATCCGGCCGCTTCGCGGCCACCTTCTCCCGCAGGGGGAGAAGGGCGTGTGCGCGCAACCGCCTCGCCGCCCCACGTCTGGCGGTGAAAGCGCCAGCCGTCATCAATGGAAAACGGGCCGCCGACGATCGCCAGGGCGCCGGCGAAGCAGGCCACCGCGAGCACGAAGCCGATGACGGTGATGAGGACGAGAGTGCGGGTCATAGGGCGATTTCCTCTGGGCCGAGCGCGGGTTTCAGCAAGCGGAGGTGCAGGCGCCCATACCAGGCCAGGGCATTGATCAGGCCGATAGTGACCAGCGTGGCCGCGGCGGCCACCGCGGCGGCCGCGGCCATCAGGCCAAGGCCCCCCAGCAACAACGCCGCCACCGGCGCGCCCAGCACGACGAAGGGCCCGGCGGTCAGCAAGACCGCGCCGACGCCAAAGCAGGCCACCGCGGCGATGAAGAAAGCGAATAGCGTCCCGCCGATCGACAACAGAATGGGCAGCAGGATCAGCACATCGATCGCCCCCAGGCCGAGGACGGCGAACACGGCGCTGGCGGCGGCCGAAGGGTTGCGCTCGGCTTCCCAGCGCTTCAACCCGGCCTCGGCGCGAAGTTCGCGGACCACGCGTTCGGGATCGCCCAGGGCGGCGGCGATCTCGGCTTCTCCGCGGCCGGCGGCGGCGCCTTCGGCGAAATGCGCTTCGTAGTCGGCGACGATATTATCGATGTCGCTGGCCGGCAGGCCACGCAAACCGGCGCGCAACCGCCTCAGAAAGACCTCGCGATTCATTGGGCGCCTCCCAGTATGTCATTCACGGCGGTGGAAAAGGCCGACCACTCCGTCTTTTGAGCCGCGAAGCTCACGTGGCCAGCAGCCGTCAGCTTGTAGTATTTTCGCGAGGGACCGGCCGAGCTTTCCACCAGGTAGGTCTCGACCAGACCGTCGGCCTGCATGCGCCGCATGAGAGGATAGATGGTGCCCTCTCCCATTTCGATTCCCTTGGCGAGCCGGCCGGCGATCTCATAGGCGTAGGCGTCGCCGCGCGAGAGCAGGGCGAGCACGCAGAGTTCGAGAACCCCCTTCTTCAGCTGAACCTGCACCGCCTCGACCACGAAATGTCGCTCCTTCACTCGCGGTTATATCTATCACCAGGTATCAGGCGATGCAAGCTACCTATTTATGAATGATTGTTAATGAAACCGGATGCGACGCATCCGGTTTTCCCCGCGCCGCTCTTTGCCTCGCGCGGCCTGCGCTAGAGTCGGAGGACTTCGCATGCGAAGCCTGAATCCGACTCTGCACTTTGCGTTTGGAGCAAGATTTAGCTTCGAGTCGGTTCCGCCTCGGACCATCTTGCTCTAGGCTCATTCCCATGGCCAAGGACGACAAGCCCAAGGACCTCATGGGGTATGAGGCGCTGCAGCAGGACGCCCTGCGCGCCGTGGTGCGCTCGGCGCTGGCCAGGGCCGCGAGCCCACGCGGCTTGCCCGGCGACCATCATTTCTACATCAGCTTCCGCACCGCCGCGCCCGGGGTTTCCGGGCCTGAGGATCTGCTCGGCCGCTACCCCGAGGAGATGACCATCGTGCTGCAGAACCAGTACTGGGACCTCAGCCCCGGTGAGAGCGCCTTTTCGGTCACCCTCCAGTTCGGCGGCCAGCCCAAGAATCTCTCCATCCCCTATGCGGCGGTGACCCGGTTCTACGATCCCAGCGTCCAGTACCTGCTGCAGTTCAACCCCGCCGAAAGCGCCCCTCCCGCCGCCAAGCCGATCGCCAAGGCCGCCCCAAAGGCCGCTTCGGCGCCGGCCGGAGAGGACGAACCCAAGATTGTCTCCCTTGACCAGTTCCGTAAGAAGTAGGGCGGCGGGGCCGATCCCCACCCGCACCGAGACCGACAGCTTCGGGCCGATCGAGGTTTCCGCCGACCGCTACTGGGGCGCGCAGACGCAGCGAAGCCTGCGCAACTTCAAGATCGGCTGGGAAAAGCAGCCGGCCCCGGTGGTCCGCGCCTTAGGGATCGTCAAGCGGGCCGCCGCCGAAACCAACATGGCGCTGGGCAAGCTCGACCCGGCGATCGGCGAGGCCATCGTGGCCGCCGCCCAGGAGGTGATCGAGGGCAAGCTCGACGGCCATTTCCCGCTGGCGGTGTGGCAGACCGGCTCGGGCACCCAGTCGAACATGAACGCCAACGAGGTGATCTCCAACCGCGCCATCGAGCGGCTGGGCGGGGTCATGGGGTCCAAGACGCCGGTCCATCCCAACGATCACGTCAACCTCTCCCAATCCTCCAACGATAGTTACCCCACGGCCATGCACATCGCCGCCGCCGAGGAGGTGATCCACCGCCTGATCCCCGCCCTCCAGATGCTGCGCAACGCCCTGAACGACAAGGCCCACTTCTGGTCGCGCATTGTCAAGATCGGCCGCACCCACACCCAGGACGCCACCCCGCTGACCCTCGGCCAGGAGTTTTCCGGCTACGCCCAGCAGGTGGAAAACGGCGTCGCCCGCGTCGAGATGAGTCTCCCCATGCTGATGCAGCTCGCCCAGGGGGGAACGGCGGTGGGAACCGGCCTCAACGCGCCGGTGGGCTTCGCGGCGGCGGTGGCCGAGAAGATCGCCCAGATCACCGGCCTGCCCTTCACCTCGGCCCCCAACAAGTTCGAGGCCCTGGCCGCCCACGATGCCATGGTCTTCACCCACGGGGCGATGAACACCGTGGCCGTCAGCCTGTTCAAGATCGCCAACGACATCCGCTATCTGGGCAGCGGCCCACGCTCGGGCCTGGGCGAACTGGCCCTTCCCGAGAACGAGCCCGGCTCGTCGATCATGCCGGGCAAGGTCAACCCCACTCAGTGCGAGGCCCTGACCATGGTCTGCGTCCAGGTGTTCGGCAATCAGGCGACCATGACCTTCGCCGGCGCCTCGGGCCAGTTCGAACTCAATGTGTTCAATCCGGTGATGTCGTACAACTTCCTGCAGTCGGCGCGCCTGCTGGCCGACGCGGCGGAAAGCTTCACGACAAACTGCGTGGTCGGCATCGAGCCGCGCGAGGCCAACATCAAGGCCGCCCTCGATCGCTCGCTGATGCTGGTGACCGCGCTCGTCCCCAGGATCGGCTACGACGCCGCCGCCAAGATCGCCAAGGCCGCCCACAAAAAGGGCACGACCCTGCGCGAAGAGGCGGTGAGCGGCGGTTTTGTCACGGAAGCGGAGTTCGATCGGCTCGTGCGGCCGGAAAAGATGATCGGGCCGGGGTGAGCGGTTGGGGTTAGTCCCTAAGTCCGCCGGCTGACCGCGAAGTCGGCCAGGGCCTCGAGCCCACTTCGCCAGTCGCTGGAGGGAAACACCGCCAGAGCGGCCTTGGCGCGTTCGGCGTAGTCGGCGGCGAGGTCGAGGGTGGCCTCCAGGGCGCCGGTCCCGACGATCAGCTCGCGGGCGCGGCGGAAATCCGCCTCGGTCTGTTCCCGCCGCCCGATGGCGCGTTCCCAGAACTCCACTTCGCGCGGTCCTAGGCGGGCGATGGCCAAGAGCAGCGGCAGGGTCGCCTTGCCTTCGCGGAAATCGTCGCCGGCGTTCTTGCCCAGGGTCTCGGTGGCCCCGTCGTAGTCGAGGGCGTCGTCGGCCAGCTGGAAGGCGAGGCCGAGGTTCAGGCCAAAGGCGCGCAGGGCCGCCGATTGGTCCTCGCTCGCCCCGGCGGAGACCGCCCCCGCCTCGGCCGCGGCGGCGAACAGTTCGGCGGTCTTGGCGGTGATGATCTCCAGGTAGGTCGCCTGCGACAGGTTGAGATCGTGGGCGCGGGAAAGCTGCAGCACCTCGCCCTCGGCGATCACCCGCGAGGCGCGGGCCAGAATCTCCAGCGCCGCCACAAGGCCGGTTTCCACCATCAGCTCGAAGGCCCTGGCGAACAGGAAGTCTCCCACCAGGACGCTGGACGGCGCGCCCCAGATCAGGTGCGCGGCCACTTTGCCGCGGCGAAGCCGCGAGGAATCGACCACATCGTCGTGCAGCAGGGTCGCGGTGTGGATGAATTCAACCGCCGCCGCGAGCTTGAGACCGCCTTCGCCTCGCCCGCCGACCAGCCGCGCGGCGGCCACGGTCAGCAGCGGGCGCAGGCGTTTGCCGCCGGCCTCGATCAGATGCTCGGCCAGAGCCGGAATGACGTTCACCGGGCTCTGCATGCGCGCCGTGATCAGAGCATCGACGCCCGCCATGTCGGGCGCCGCCAGCGCGATCAGGCGATCCACCGAGCCGGCCTCGCGGGCGATGACGGCTTTGGCTGCGTCCAAACCCCGCGCTCCTTGATCCCGCGCCCGCGTCGAGGGCCGTTGCGGGCGACAATGGTGGCGGGATAGGGCAGGGTCAAGGCAATCACAAGGGACGAGGCGGCCCAGCCATGGAAGTCAGCGAGGATACCGTCCTTGGCGGACGCGTTCGCCTTCGCCAGCCCCTGGACGGCTACCGGGCCGGGCTGGACGCCGCCCTGCTGGCGGCGGCGTGCGACGCCGGCGAAGGGGCGCGGGTCGTTGAAGCGGGCTGCGGCGTGGGCGCGGCTTTGCTGGCGGCGGCGGTCCGGCGGCCCGCCGCGCGTTTCGTGGGTATCGAGCGCGACAGCGACGCCATCGAACTCGCCCGCGCCAACATCCAGCTCAACGGGCTGGCCGATCGCGTGGAGGCGCGCGGCGGCGATGTCGGCCAGCCCTTCTCACGCTTGGGCCTTCGCCCATTCGACGCGGCGCTGGCTAATCCGCCATTCTTCGACGATCCGGCCGCGCTGCGCGGGCCGGGGCCGGACAAACGCGGGGCGTGGATCGCCGACTACGGTCTGGCCGCCTGGACCGCCTTCCTGGTGGGCGCGGTGCGCGAGGGCGGCGCGATCACCGTGATCCACCGCGCCGACCGCCTAGCCGACCTCCTCACCCTGCTGGCCGCCAAGACCGCCTCGTTCCAGATCAAACCCATCCACCCCTTCGCGGACGCCGCCGCCAAGCGCGTCCTCATCCGCGCCGTCAAGAGCGGCAAGGCTCCCCTGCGGCTCCTCCCGCCCCTCGTCCTGCACCCGCGCGACGGCGCCAAGCACACCGGCGAGGCGGAGGCCATCCTGCGGGGAGAGGCGGCTTTGGTGTGGACATGATGAAGCCGGTAGGTCCGGGACGCATATCGCCGAGGACTATGGCCGATGTTCGGATTGTGTCTCGGAAGGAGACCTGCAATTTCGTCCAGAAAGAGATACAAATCGTCGAACAGGGCGTCCGAGGTGGACCGCGATGACCAGCGCAGCGCCGACATACTACGAGTTCTTTGCCGGCGGCGGCATGGCCCGAGCTGGCTTGGGACCGGCATGGAAGTGCTTGTTCGCCAACGACATCGATCAGATGAAAGCCGCGACCTACGCAGCCAACTGGGGACACGATCATTTCCTTTGCGAGGACGTGGCGACAGTTCGGACGTCCGATCTGCCAGGACGGGCCGACTTGGCTTGGGCGTCGTTCCCTTGCCAGGACCTTTCCTTGGCGGGCGGCGGTCTTGGCCTGGGCCGGTCAGACTCCACGATCACCACCCGCTCGGGGACTTTCTGGCCGTTCTGGGCGCTCATGAAGGCGCTGAAAATTGAGCGGCGCGCGCCGCGAACGATCGTGCTTGAGAACGTCTATGGCGCGCTGACCTCGCGGGGCGGCAAGGATTTCGCCGCTATCTGCGCCGCCTTGGCCGAGGCCGACTACAGGTTCGGCGCCATCGTCGTGGATGCGCTCCGCTTTGTCCCTCAAAGCCGCCCGCGCGTGTTCTTCATCGCCGTGGAGGCGGGACGCGACGTGCCGACTGCGATGCTGTCCGACCGTCCGCTTGCGGCGTGGCATCCGCGCGCGCTTGCCGATGGGTGGGGCCGTCTTCCGGTGTCTGCAAAACGAAATTGGCTGTGGTGGGCGCCGCCGGAGCCGCCGGCCAGGAACACCACCTTCGCAGATCTCGTCGAGGATCCGCCATCGGGCGTTCGCTGGCATACCAAAGATGAGACCGCGCGGCTCCTCGGCCTCATGTCGCCAATCAATCGGGCGAAGGTCAGTGCCGCCAAGGCGTCCGGGCGCCGCATGGTCGGCGGGGTCTATCGGAGGACCAGGCCCGATGCCTTCGGCGGCAGGCGGCAACGCGCCGAGGTGAGGTTCGATGACGTGGCGGGGTGCCTCAGAACGCCTCGCGGCGGCTCCAGCCGGCAAACCGTTCTGGTCGTCGATGGCGAAAGAGTCTGCTCGCGGCTGCTGTCTCCCCGCGAAGCCGCCCGTCTGATGGGACTGCCGGACGACTACAAATTGCCCTCGCGCTACAACGACGCCTATCACGTCGCCGGCGACGGCGTCTGCGTCCTCGCGGTGAAGTTTATCACCGAAAGTCTACTCAATCCCCTCCTGAGAAATGTTCGACAGTCGATCGAGTTGATAGCCGCTGAATAACGATGGCGATCGACCTTGCCTTCCGCCGCCGGGCGGTTCGAACCCTCTGAATCAGATCGGTTGCTATGTTCTTGCGACTTGGACGATGTGCCGTTGTATGTCGGGCAGTCGATCGATGGAATACGGTCGCGGGTCAACCGACACCTTATCTCAGCGAGGTCGGACATCATCGCCAATCGCCAAATCGATGTCTGGGAGATCGCGTGGGTTTGGACCTATCCGGTGACTGATATGGCGTCCATCGGTCCTCTCGAAGACGCGCTTTTTCACGAGTTTCACGGCAAGTCAGCCCTGATGAACAGGAAGGCGCCGAAGAAACCTGCGACCCACTTCGAACTCCCAACGCCGGCGCAGAAGGTGCAGGTCGTGTCGGATGGCGAAATTGCCGAAAAGCGCGACCCTGCTCTACGTCTTCCAAGGCAGGCTGAGCACTACTCCCAGATCGTGGGGCATTTCCTGGCCGTGAAAAACTCAAGGGAAATCGCTGGCGCGATCCAGGCTCATTTCGAACGTCTCGAAAAATACCACAACGAACTGCTTGGGCTCGCCACGGACATCGAAGGGGACGAGACGACCGACGCATAGGCCGATGGCAAGGCGCTCGCTAAGGCTCCTGCCCCTCCCCGCCCTCCCCCGCCATCATCGCCCGCAGGCGCGCGCCGACCGCCTCAATGGGATGGTCGGCGACGCGGCGGCGGGCGGCCTTGAAATTGGGCTGGCCGGCGGCGCATTCGGCCATCCAGTCGCGCGCGAAGCGGCCGGACTGGATGTCATCGAGCACCCGCTTCATCTCCGCCCGGGTTTCTTGCGTCACGATGCGCGGGCCGGTGACGTATTCCCCGAACTCGGCGGTGTTGGAGATCGCGGCGTTCATGCCGGCGATGCCCCGCTCGCAGATCAGATCGACGACCAGCTTGACCTCGTGAAGACACTCGAAATAGGCCATCTCCGGCGAACGACCGGCCGCCGTCAAGGTCTCGAACCCGGCCAGGATCAGCCCGACGACGCCGCCGCACAACACCGCCTGTTCGCCGAACAGATCGGTCTCGCATTCCTCGCGAAAGCTGGTCTCGATCATGCCCACCCGCCCGCAGCCGATGGCCGAGCCGTAGGCGAGACCCAGATCCAGGGCACCCCCGGTGGCGTCCTGGGCCACCGCGACCAGGCAGGCCAAACCGCCGCCCTTCAGATACTCGGCCCGCAGCGCGCCGCCGGGGCCCTTGGGCGCCACCATCAGCACATCGAGCGAGGCGCGCGGCGCGATCAGCCCGAAATGGATGGCCAGGCCGTGGGCGAAGACCAGGGCCGCGCCGTCGCGGATGTAGGGGGCGATCGACTCTCCATAGATGGCAGGCAGAGCCTCGTCCGGGGCCAGCATGGCGATAACGTCGGCCCACGCCGCTGCCTCGGCCACCGCGACCACCTTCAGACCTTCGCCCCTGGCCTTGGCGGCGGACACCGAACCGGGGGCCAGGGCCACCATTAAGTCCCGCGCCCCGGAATCCCGCAGATTGAGGGCGTGGGCGTGGCCCTGCGAGCCGTAGCCGACGACCGCGATCTTCTTATCCAGCAGACGAGAGAGGTCGGCGTCGCGATCGCGATAGACGCGCATGATTTTACGCTCCGAAAGGCGCCCTGGGCCGGCGCCGCGCGTGGACGGATCGCGCGAGGGCCGCTATCGATAGGCTTTCGCCGCCCGCGTCAAGGCGAGGCGAATGCCCCGGAGGCGGTAGTGACCGATAACGACAAGCCGATGTCGAGCGGCGACGAGGCGGCCCGCGACGCCGATCTCAAGCGGCGTGAAGACAGCCTCTCGGACAAGCTCGACGATCTGGAGAAACAGGTCAAACCCGGAAAACCGAAGGCTCCGCCGATCGGCGCCATGTTCTAGGGTCCGAAGGGTCGCATGACCGCCGAGCCCCAGCACATCGTCGCGTTCTGGCGCGAGGCCGGCCCCTCGGCCTGGTTCCGGAAGAACGACGCGTTCGACGCCGCGATCCGCGAGCGCTTCGAGGTGGCTCACCTGGCCGCCTCGCGCGGCGAGCACGACCGCTGGGCCGAGACGGCGGAGGGATCGCTGGCCCTCCTGCTGCTGCTCGACCAGTTCCCGCGCAATCTCTACCGCCGCTCGGCCCACGCCTTCGCCACCGACCCTCTGGCGCGCGGGGTGGCCCGGCGAGCGATCGCCGCCGGTCATGATCGGGTGACCGCGCCGGGGCTGCGTGGCTTTTTCTATCTGCCGTTCGAACACTCCGAGGATCCCGCCGACCAGACGCTTTCGGTCGATCTCTGCGAGACGCTGGAGTGCGAAACCGGCGAGAGCGCCAAATGGGCCAGAAACCACCGCGACATCATCGTCCGGTTCGGGCGCTTTCCGCACCGCAACGCCTGCCTCGGACGCCAGACCACCGCCGAGGAACAGGCGTTCCTCGACGAAGGAGGCTTCGCGGGCTAATCCTTGGGTCACCTGGCCATGACTCCCACCCCCCCGATTCTCGCGGCCGACGCCGCCACGAACCCTTCCGCCGGGGAGGCCCAATACCTCGCCCTGCTGGCCGAGGTCATGGCCGCCGGCGCGCGGCGCGGCGACCGGACGGGAACCGGGACCCTGAGCGTCTTCGGCCGCCAGATGCGCTTCGATCTGGCCGCCGGTTTTCCCCTGCTCACCACCAAGACGGTGCATTTCAAGTCGGTCGTCCTGGAGCTCATATGGTTTCTCGCCGGCCACACCAATGTGCGCTGGCTGCAAGAGCGCGGCTGCGCCATCTGGGACGAATGGGCCGACGAGGAAGGCGAGCTGGGTCCGGTCTATGGCAAGCAGTGGCGGTCGTGGGCGGCGCCGGGCGGCCATACCATCGATCAGATCGCCCGCGTCGTCGCGAGCATCCGCGACGATCCGGAAAGCCGGCGCCACATCGTCTCGGCGTGGAATCCGGCCGATGTGGACGACATGGCCCTGCCGCCCTGCCATTGTCTGTTCCAGTTTCATGTCGAGGGCGGCAAGCTCTCGTGCCAGCTTTATCAGCGGTCGGCCGATGTCTTCCTGGGCGTCCCCTTCAACATCGCCAGCTACGCCCTGCTCACCCACATGATGGCGCGGGTGACCGGCTTGGCCGTGGGGGAGTTCGTCCACACCCTGGGCGACGCCCACCTTTATCTGAACCACCTCGACCAGGCCGCCCGGCAACTCGGGCGGGAACCCTATCCCTTCCCGGTCCTGCGCCTTGCCGACAAGGCCGACCTCTTCGCCTTCGCGCCGGAGGACATCGCCCTCGAGGGCTACAGGGCCCATCCGGCGATCAAGGCGCCGATCGCGGTGTGATGGCGCGGCCCTTGCCTCCCATCCTCACCCCCCCCATCCTGACCTTGGGACCGGTGGCGCGCGGGGCGAACGGCGTCATCGGCGCGGCGGGCGCCCTGCCCTGGCGCCTGAAATCGGACTTGGCCCGCTTTCGCCAACTCACCCTGGGCAAGCCGTTGATCATGGGCCGCAAGACCTGGGACAGCCTGCCCGGAAAGCCGCTCCCCGGCCGGGTCAACATCGTGCTTTCGCGCGACGGATCCTTCTCGCCGCCCGGCGCCGTCGTCTGCGAGGACTTCTCGGAAGCGGCGCAGATCGCCCGTGAACAGGCGACGGAGGATGGGGTCGAAGAGGTGTGCGTGATCGGCGGCGCGGCGCTCTTCGAGGTCGCCCTTTCCCGCGCCCGGCGCCTTTATCTCACCGAAGTGGATGCGAGACCCGAAGGCGACGTGTTCTTTCCGGCCTTCGACGAGGCCGATTGGACCGAGGTCGCCCGCGAAGCCTTCCCCGCCGGCCCAAAGGACGATCACGCCTTCGTCTTCCGCGTCCTGGAGCGGCGGCGAAATGCGGCTTTCTGACGGCGCCGTTCACATGGGGTTCAGCTTGCCTATGCCATGAGTTAAGTAGAGGATTCTGATTTGTCTCTGAGAGCTATAGAGGTTCCCATGCGCAAAAGTTTGATGACGGCGGCGGCGGCGACCTTGGCGGCCGCGGCGATGTTCGCGGCGGCGCCGGCCCTGGCCGGAGGCGGCGGGGGTGGTGGCGGCGGTATGCACGGCGGCGGCGGTATGCACGGCGGCATGGGCGGCGGCTTCCACAATCCCGCCGGCGGCCATTCGTTCGGTAATCGCGGCTTCCATGACCGCGACGGTTTCCGTGGCCGTTTCGATCGATTCGGTCGATTCGGTCGATTCGGCTGTTGCGGATGGCGGGGTTGGGGCTGGTGGGGCCTGGGTTGGGGCTGGGGCGGCTGGTGGGGCCCCGGGATCTATTACGACCCCTACATCTATGGCGACTACGCGCCCGCCGCGTATGGCGCCTACGACGATTCCGCTCCTCCACCCCAGGCCGGCAACTACAATTGCACGGCCTGGCGTTGGGATGGCGCTCAGAACAAATACGTCCAGGTCCAGTCGGCCTGCAACTAGGCAACGATCAGGGCGGCCTCGCCAGGGCGTCGAGCAGTTCCACCTCGGGACGGCCAGCCATGCACGGGGCCATCCTGCGGCCGAGTTCGCGGAAGTAGTCCGTCCCGCCGTGAGCGGTGAGCGCTTCCTGGTCGCGATAGAGTTCCAGCACCTTATAGGTGTTGACGTCGGCCCGGCTCCTGGTCAGCTGATAGAACTGATTGCCGGGTTCGTTGGCCCGCACCTTGGCGGCGAGTTCGGCGAAGATCGCCTCGAATTCAGCATTCCTGCCGTCCAGCACCTTCAAAGTCGCGACCACGCCGATCATGGGGTTTCTCCAATTCTCGTCGTCAGCGCCGCGCGTCGAGCACGGGGCGTGCCGGTGAATGCAATCTTCCCCGGTCCCGCTCCATGGCTATACGTCACCTCCACCGACGGTGGAAAATCCGATACTTCGTCCGGCGGCGCGTGACCGTCAACCGCTGTCGCGTCGGAAACGAGGCGTAGCGGCGGCGACGTCTCTAGGGAAGTTGGCATGGCAGAACCGCGGCCGGCGACACAAGGCTGGAATTTCTGGATCGATCGCGGGGGCACTTTCACTGATGTGATCGCGGGCGCGCCCGACGGCCAGGAGTGCTCTCTGAAGCTGCCCTCGAAAGCGATCGCCTATGAGGACGCGGCGGTCGAGGCCATGCGCCGGCTGATGGGCGTCGCCCCAGGCGCGCCGTTTCCCGCCGAACGGGTGGCGGCGATCCGGATGGGAACGACGGTGGCCACCAACACCCTTCTCGAGCGCAGCGGGGCCAAGACCCTATTCGTCACCACGGCCGGGTTCGCCGACGCCCTCATCATCGGCGACCAGACCCGCCCGTCTCTGTTCGCCCTCGACATCGTCAAGGTCGCACCCCTCCACGCCGGGGTGGTCGAGGCCAAAGAGCGCCTGGGCGCCGACGGCAAGGCGGTCCGGCCCCTTGACGAGTCGGCCCTTCGGCGCGCCCTGGACGCGGCGGCGGCCGACGGTTTCGAGAGTGTCGCCATCGCCTTCCTGCACAGCGATCTCAACCCCGATCACGAATGCCGCGCCGAGGCCATCGCCCGAGCGGCCGGACTGGGCTTCATCGCCGTGAGCTCGGAGGTCTCGCCCCTGCCGAAGTTCCTTCCCCGCGCCGAAACCACGGTCGCCGACGCCTATCTGACGCCCCGCCTGCGCGCCCATGTCCAGGAAATGGAACGCGCGGTTGCCGGCGCCGATCTCTTTTTCATGACCTCCGGCGGCGGCCTGGTGCGCGCGGGGGCGTTTCGCGGGCGGGACGCGGTGGTTTCCGGGCCGGCCGGCGGCGTGGTCGGGGTGGCGGGGACTGCGGTGGCAGCGGGGGCGAGCGCGGTTCTGGGCTTCGACATGGGCGGCACATCGACCGACGTCTGCCGCTTCGCCGGCGTCCTGGAACGGCGCGAGACCGCCAGCGTGGCCGGGGTCAAGCTGCGCGCGCCGATGCTGGACGTCGAGACCGTGGCCGCCGGCGGCGGCTCGATCCTGGCCTTCGATGGCCTGCGGGCCAGGGTGGGCCCCGCGAGCGCCGGCGCCGCCCCAGGTCCCGCCGCCTATGGCCGGGGCGGCCCCGCCACGGTGACCGACGCCAACCTGGTCGTGGGCCGCCTCGATCCATCCTTCTTTCCGGCGGTGTTCGGGATCGCCGGCGACTCGCCGCTCGATATCGCCGCCGCCCGCGCGCGGCTCGGCGAACTCGCCCGCGCCATGGGCTTTCCCGGAGCGGAGGCGGCCGCCGAGGGCTTCCTCGCCATCGCCGTCGAGCAGGCCGCCGCCGCCATCCGCCGCATCTCGACGGAGCGCGGCTTCGACCCACGCGTTCACGCCCTGGTCGCTTTCGGCGGCGCGGCCGGTCAGGTGGCCTGTCAAGTCGCCGAAGCTCTGGGCATCAATGAGATTCTGTGCCCGCGACGCGCCAGCCTCCTGTCGGCCTGGGGTATCGGCCAGGCCAGAATGCGCGCCTCCCGCCAGGCCGGGCTGGAGCGTCCCCTCGACACCGCCGGTCTGGCGTCGGCCGGCGCCTTGGCGGGGAGTCTGGCGGCGCGGGCGCGGGCCGATCTGCGCGACCAGGGCGCGCCGACCGGCGCGGTCACGCCGACGCTGAGGATCCGCTATGACGAGTCGAACGCGGCTCTGCCAATCGATCCAGGGACGCTCGCCGAGGTTGCGGCGGCCTTTGAAGCCGCTCACCAGCGGCTGTTCGGCTTCGTCGAACCAAGCCGCGCCAAGATCATCGCCAGTGTCGAGGTCGAGGCGCGGGAGGCGGACGAGGCGACCGCAAAATCCGGCACATCGCCCGGCATCGCCACGCCCGGCCACCCGCCGACGATTCAAATCGAAGGGCCCGTCATTCGGGCCGACTCTTTGATCGCGCCCATCGATGGGCCCCGCCTGATCGTGCGCGACGACACCCAGATCTGGCTGGCGGCCGGCTGGCGCGCGAGCCCGGCGCGGGACGGCCTGCTTCGCCTGAGCCGAATCGCGTCGGCCGCCGGGCGGGCGATCGGCGGCGAGTCTCCCGATCCGGTCACCCTCGAACTTTTCAACCGGCGGTTCGCCGGCGTGGCCGAAGCCATGGGGGCGACCTTGGAGCGTACGGCCCGCTCGGTGAACATCAAGGAGCGGCTGGACTTCTCCTGCGCCCTGTTCGACGCCGGCGGCGGCCTTGTGGCCAATGCGCCGCACATGCCGGTCCACCTCGGCTCCATGGGCGCCAGCGTACGCGCCGTGTGCGCCAGACACCCCCGTCTGACGAGAGGCGACGCCTTCGCCCTCAACAATCCCTACGCGGGGGGAACGCATCTGCCGGACATCACCGTGGTGATGCCGGTCTTCGCCGCCGATGGCGCGGCGCGACCCATCTTCTTCGTCGCCGCGCGGGGCCACCATGCCGATGTCGGCGGGGTTCAGCCGGGCTCCATGCCTCCCTTCTCGCGGACCATCGGCGAAGAGGGCGTTTTGCTGGACGCCGTGCCGGTGATGCGGGGCGGCGAATTCCTCGAGAGCGATGTCCTCGCCACCCTCGCCGCCGGGCCGTGGCCGGCGCGCTCGCCGATCCGCAACATCGGCGATCTCAAGGCGCAGATCGCCGCCTGCCAGGCGGGCGCAGCGGCGATCCGCCTGATGATCGAGTCCCGCGGCGGCGAAGTGGTGGCGCGCTATATGAGCTTGGTTCAGGCCAACGCCGAAGCCTGCGTGCGCCGCGCCGTGGGTCGCCTCGCCAATGGCCGGGCGCGCATCCCCATGGACGGAGGCGGCGAGATCGCCGTCGAGATCGCCGTCGATGCCGTCAAGGGCGAGGCGGTGCTCGATTTCCGCCGGTCCAGTTCCCAGCTCGGCTCCAATTTCAATGCTCCGGCCTCGATCGTCGATGCCGCCGCACTCTACGTTTTTCGCACCCTGGTGGACGACGACATCCCCCTGAACGCGGGTTGCCTGACGCCGCTCAAAGTCATCGTCACGCCAGGGTCGATGTTGAATCCCGACCCGCCCGGCGCGGTGGTCGCCGGCAATGTCGAGACCAGCCAGCACATCGTCGATGCCCTCTACGCCGCGCTGGGCGTCACCGCCAATGCTCAGGGGACGATGAACAACTTCACCTTCGGCGACGGGGAGCGGCAGTACTACGAGACGATCTGCGGCGGCGCCGGGGCCACCGCCCGCGCGGCGGGCGCCAGCGCCGTGCAAACCCACATGACCAACTCGCGCCTCACCGATCCGGAGATCCTGGAGCGCCGCTTCGCGGTGCGCGTCGAGGCGTTCGTGGTGCGGGGAGGCTCGGGCGGCGCGGGCGCCCAGGCCGGCGGGAACGGCGTCCTTCGACGCATCCGCTTTCTGGCCCCCATGGCGGCGGCCCTTCTCTCCACTCGCCGCGACCATCCCCCGCAAGGCATCCGGGGCGGCTTGGCTGGGCGGGCCGGACGACAGCGTTTGCTCAGCGCCGACGGCGTGGTTAAGGAACTGCCGGGCTGTTTTTCGCTTAAGGTCAGGCCCGGCGACGCCATCGAGATCGAAACCCCCGGCGGCGGCGGATTTGGCCTCGCCGACGGCGACCTGGCATCCGAAACCACAAGGAACCGCTCATGACGGCGATCTCCCTCTCTCTCGCTCTCGCTCTGCTGGCCACCCAGTCGTCCCCCCCCGAGAGGTCCGGCGGCGAGTCCCTTCCTCCCGGCGCGCCCACCCAGCCTTATGAACTCACCGCCTGGTGCTATGGCGCCATGAGCGAGTATCTCGACATCTACGAACGGGTGAAGCCGGACCTGCGCGCCATCGACAAGCAGTACGGCTCGTCGGTGGTGAACGAAAAAAATCCCTATTCCGCCGACATGGCCGCCGCCCACGCCGAACTCAAAGTCTTGGCGGACGCCGTGGTGGCCGCCGAGAAAGCGAGCCCCAACCCCATCGCGCCCCAGGGCGTCGCTGCGATCAAGCTCGGGCGTTCCATCTGGACCCCCGCCGAGGAGAAGACCTCTCGCGAATTGGCCCGTGCCTGGCTGTCCTGGGGCATGCCCGACCGCTGCGATTCCACCGCTCGCACCTTGGCCGCCAATTCCGCCCTGCTCGGCAAGGCCTTGAACTACAACAATCCGTCGGCGACCGACACGCCGCCTCCGCCGGCGACGGCCGAAGCGGCGCCGACCGACGCGGCGACGGCCGTGGCGGCCCCCCCGGCCGAGGTGGCGCCGGCGCCTGCCCCCGCCCCCGTCGAACCGGCCATGCCGGACCCCAACGGACCGATACCCGACGCCGTCCCGCCAAACCCGTAGCGGTCCCCCGCCTTCCACGACGGCGGTGTCAGGCGTCGCCGGCGCGCCGTTTCCCGCCCTTCAGGGGATCGAGCAGGCGGTGGGCGTGGATGATGAAGTAGCGCATGTGGGCGTTGTCAACGGTGGCTTGGGCGCGGGCCTGCCAGGCCTTGTGGGCCTCCTGGTAGTTCGGATAGGCGCCCACCAGATCGACCTTGGCGAGGTCGCGGAATTCGACGCCGTCGATGTCCTTCAGTTCGCCGCCGATGACCAGATGCAAAAGTTGGGGAGGGGGCACGGCTGGCCTCACTTGCCGGCGATCGCCAGGGCGTCGATCAGGATCGACGGGGCGTTGGCCGAGCCGCGAAGCTCCAGATCCGATCCGGGGATCAGGCGCGCATAGATGTCGATGAGATTCCCCGCCACGGTGATCTCGGTCACCGGATAGGCGATCTCGCCGTTCTCGAACCAATGGCCGGAGCAGCCCACCGACCAGTCGCCGGTGTTGGCGTTTAGCGATGGACCGAACATCGAAGTGATGAGGACACCCGACCCCGCGTCGCGCATGAGCGCGGCCTGGTCGCGGTCGCCCGGCCGAAGGGTCAGGTTCGACGGCCCCACCCCCGGCGGCCCGGCGAGGCCGCGCGCGGCATGGCCGGTGGTCTTCAGGCCCAACTGCCGGGCCGAGCTGGCGTTGAGCAGCCAGGTTGTAAGCACGCCGTCATCGACGATCCGCATCGCCCGGTTGGCGACGCCCTCGTCGTCGAACGGTGACGAGCCGAGACCCCGGGCCCGGTGGGGATCGTCGGTGAGGATGACTCCCTTGGCGAACAGAGGCGCGCCCAGGCGGTCCTTCAAAAACGACACCCCCCTGGCCACCGAGGGCCCGGAAATGGCCCCGATCAAGGGTCCCAGAAGCGACGCGGCCAGCCTGCTTTCGAAGATCACCGGGGCGGTGGTCGAGGCGATCTTGCGGGCGCCCAGGCTGGCCACGGCGCGCCGGCCAGCTTCGGCCCCGATGGCTCGCGGGCCGGGCAGATCCTCGGCCCAGCGCGTCGCGCGGCCCTCGCCGCCCTGTTCCATTCCCGAGCCTTCGCCGGCGATGGCCTGGACAGAAAGCGAGAAGCCCGTGGCGCGATGGCGGCCAGAAAATCCTCCGCTGGTGACCAGCCGCCAGGACGAAGACGACCAGCCCGCCGAGCCGCCTTCGGAATTGGTCACCCCCGCCACCGACCGCGCCGCGTCTTCGGCGGCGCGGGCCCCCGTCTCGAGGTCTTCGGCCGACCATTCGGTGGAATCGTAAAGCTCCAAATCCCGATGATCGCCGACCGCCAGACGATCGGCCGGCGCGAGGCCGGCCCAGGGATCCTCCGCCGCCAGTCGGGCCATGGCGACCACGCGCTCGATGAGCTTGGCGCGGCCTTCCCGAGACACGTCGGAGCCGGACACGCTCGCCTGCCTTCGCCCCACGAAAACCCGAAGCCCCAGATCGCGGGATTCTTCGCGCTCCACCTCTTCCAGCGCACCCAGCCGCACGGTCACCGACAACGACGCCTGCTGCGCGAACACCGCCTCGGCCGCGTCGGCGCCGGCCGAAACGGCGGCGGCCACCACATCCTGAAGCAGGGTCTCATCCATGTCGGGCCATATGGCGGACAGGGCCCGGCGCGGCAAGCACCGCGGCCCAACCCTCAGGCGATGATGTCAGGGGTCAGGCGGTTGTCGAGCTTGGCGATCTGGTCGCGCAGGATGAGTTTCTTCTTTTTCAGCCGGGCAATCCGCAACTGGTCGGGCTGGGCGCCCGATTCGAGGGCGGCGACGGCGGCGTCGAGATCCTCATGGGCCTGGCGCAGTTGGGCGAGGCCGAGGCGAATCGCCTGTTCGGTTTCGCTGTCGAGCTCGTCATCTTGCATGGGCGTTCATCCGCGGACTGGCGCGTCTCAAGGTGTAGCAGACCGGCCGGCGTCGGCAAGCGGGCCGTCGGGCCGGGCGGCCAGAACCAGTCGCCGCAAGGCCGCCTCGGACGGCGGTGTTCCCCACATCGCGCCGGTCGCGCGCAGAGCGGTCAGGGCATCGGTCGTGGCGCCGCCGGGCGCGGGCGTCAAAGCGCCCAGCGCATTGAGCAAAATCCGCTCGGCCGCCAGTTCGGCGGTCGCGACCTGCTTGCGCAGGGCGGCGCGCGCGGGGTCGGCGATCGGCGGCGAGGGCGTCTCGAGGCCGCGCCTGACATCGCGCAGCAGGGCCGTCACCGCGCCGTCCCAGGCCCGCGCGATTTCGACCGCGCGTTCCAGGGTCGGCGCATCGACAGGCCGGCCCTCGTGAACGCTCCACAGCCGCCACAGCAGCAGGGGCGCGCACTCCCCCTCCCCATCCTGAAGGCCCAGGCAAGCCGCCATCACCGCCGGCCTCGCCCAGAGCGCCGCCGCGTAGTCCCACGCTGTCACCCGTCCGCCTCGCCGGGCGTCGGCGCCCCGCCGTCCCAACGGCGCACCGCGCTCCAGGAAAGGCCGAAAAGGTCGAGCGCCCGACCGACGCACTGATCGACTATGTCGTCGAGACTGGATGGGTGTGCATAAAAGGCCGGGACCGGCGGGACGATCGCCGCGCCCATCTCGGCCAGTCGGACCAGGGTGCGCAGATGGCCCAGGTGCAGCGGCGTTTCGCGCACCATGAGCACCAGAGGCCGCCGCTCCTTCAAGGTCACGTCGGCGGCGCGGGTGAGAAGTGAAGAGGTCACGCCCGTCGCGATCTCGCTGAAGGTGCGCACCGAGCAGGGCGCGACGATCATGCCCAGAGTGGGAAACGACCCCGACGCCACGGCCGCGCCCACATCGAGGGCCCTGTAGGTCACGCCGGCCCGCGCCGCCAGATCGCTCGGCGTCAGCTTGGTCTCTTCCCGGAGGGTCAGGACGGCGGCGCGGCTGACGATGAGGTGGCTCTCGATCCCCATCTCGCGGCAGGCGTCGAGGACGCGGACGCCGTAGATCGCCCCCGACGCCCCCGAGACGCCCACCACCAGCCGCTGTTCGCCGCTTCCCGCCATGGGAGGTCCGATTTTTCAACGCGCCCGCCTTGGCGCCGCCGCGCAAGCATATGTGAACTGACAGGGCGCCGTCACGGGTGTTCACTTGGCGCCGTCCCGTCATCACAGGAGTTCAAGAGCCATGGCCATCGAAGCCCGCATCCGCGAACTGGATCAGCGTCACCAGACGCTCGAACGCGCGATCGAGGACGAGATAAGCCGGCCGGCCGCCGACGCGGTGCGCCTTACCGACCTGAAACGACAGAAGCTGCGCCTAAAGGAGGAGATGGAGAGCCTGAAGACCCGGGTCCACTGAAAGCCCGAACGCGCCAAGGATCGGCGCTAGCCCGAGTCGATGGCCTCGTCGGGCGGCTCCGCTTCGCCCGCCGGCCGGAGCGACTCGCCTTGAGGCTCGGCGGCGGCGCGGCGGGCGTCGTCGCGGGTCTTCTTCTCGGCCGCCTTCTTGACCAGGGCGTCCAGTTCGAGCTGACCGATCAGGCCCAGGGACACCGGGTCCACCGGCTTGACGTTGGTGGCGTTCCAGTGGGTGCGGTTACGTACCTGATCGATGGTCGATTTGGTGGTGCCCAGGGTCTTGGCGATCTGGGCGTCCGTGATTTCCGGATGGTTGCGCACGAACCAGGCGATGGCGTCGGGGCGGTCACCGCGCCGCGAGGTGGGAGTGTAGCGCGAAGTCTTTTTGGGCGGCTTCAGGAACGCGGCATGGC
The DNA here is from genome assembly GCA_038227925.1 of Caulobacterales bacterium. Lineage (GTDB taxonomy): Bacteria > Pseudomonadota > Alphaproteobacteria > Caulobacterales > Caulobacteraceae > Acaudatibacter. The sequence goes on from JBBRPN010000027.1 coordinate 20,145, forward strand.
GACTTTGCTGCGCCTTCATGCGGTATTTGGGATCGTCTTGGGCGGCGGCCAGCTCTTCGCGGCTGAGCTGGCCGTTGGAAATCGGATCGGCGCCGCGGATGTCGCGCGCCACCTCGCCGTCGGCGATCCCCTTCACTTCAAGGGGATGCAGGCCGCAGAAATCGGCGATCTGCTCGAAGGTCATAGAGGAGTTGTCGACCAGCCAGACGGCGGTCGCCTTGGGCATCAGAATGTCGGTCATGGGGGCCTTCCAGAAACAGCGGCGCCCGGCCTTGCGGCCGGGCGGGGATTGGCGATTCATATAGGGGTTCGGCGCGCGGAATGAAACGGCAATCGGGCGCCGTCGCGAACGTTAAATTCGCAGGCGCCCGTCCAGAACCGTCACCGCGGCGCCGCGCAGCAGGACGCGATCCCCGCGATATTCGCATTCCAGGTCGCCGCCACGGCCCGGATAGGCTTGATGGAAACGCAGTGTCGGACGGCCGAGCTTGGCGGAGAAGAGCGGCGAGAGGATGCAGTGGAGCGATCCGGTGGCCGGGTCCTCCGCGATGCCCGAACCCGGCGCGAAGAATCGGCTGACCACGTCATAGGCGGCGCCGGCGGCGGCGGCGGTCACCGCGACGTTGCCCCGGCCTTGCGTCGCGGCGCTGGAGATCGGCTTGAGGGCGGCGATGTCCGGCTCAAGGCCGCGGACCGCCCGTTCGTCCTCCAGCACGGCGACCAGAAAGGCGGCCGCCCACACCTCGCGCGGCCGGACGCCCAGCGCCTCGGCCAGCCCAGCGGGCGGCTCGACTTGTCGCGGCAGGTCGGCCGGGAAGTCCATCTGGTAGCCGCCGGCGGCGCGTTCGACCGTCAGGGCCCCCGACTGAGTATCGAAGACGATGCAGTCGCCGGGAACACCCAGTTCGGCCAGCAGCACATGGGCGCTGGCCAGGGTCGCGTGACCGCAAAGCGGCGCCTCCAGCGCCGGGGTGAACCAGCGCAGGCCGAAGCGGGCGGGATCGTCGGTCTGCAGGAGGAAGGCCGTCTCGGCCTGGTTGTTCTCCGTCGCCAGGGCCTGCATCCAGTCCGCGTCCGGCCAAGCGTCGAACGGCTCGATCACACAGGCCGGGTTGCCCTTGAACGGGGCGGCGGCGAAGGCGTCGATGGTCCATTGGCGCACGGAGAAATTCCTTTTTTAAGAGACGTTCACAGGCTCTCCGCCGCCACCACCGACCATCGCCGGCTCGCATTGGCGACGGTGCGGGCGAGGCCGGCGGAGGGGCGAAGAGGATTGGGGCGGATGCGCAGGGCGAACAGGTCATCGAGACCGAACGGCGCAACGATGATGAGGTGGCCGTCGGCCTCCAGGCGGGCGCCGACGGCGAAGGTCGGAGAAGTGAAGCGGGTGAGCGCCTCGGCGCTGCCTGTCAGCGGCGCATAGGCTTCACCGAACTTGGCTTCGAACCACAGATGCACCCGCGCTTGGTTACGGGCCTCCACCCGATCGCGCAGCGGCGGCTCGAAGGCGGCGGCCACGCGACGGATGACCCGGTCCTCGGCTTCGTAAGAGAGATCGGCGGCGTCGAAATACGCCAGGTCGTAGTCGTTGACGCCGTAGCCCGGCGGACGGTCGGTGAGGTGGTTCCATACCGGCTGATAGACGGCGCCGGAAAACACCATCCAGTCGGGAAGGGCGAGGTCGCGGGCGACGGCGAGGACCCGCATCAGGCCGGGCGAGCCGCGAAGGATGGCCCGCATCCGTTCCATGAGATCGCTCATCGGTCCCTCAGCGGCCAGGCGTGGTCGAGGGGTCCATGGCCGGCGCCGAGGCCCGGCGCGCGGCGGATCGCCTCGGCGGTGTAGCTCCAGGCGCGGGCGACGGCGCTCTCCAGGGTCAGGCCCTGGGCGAGGCCGACGGCGCAGGCCGAGGCCAGGGCGCAGCCCGTGCCGTGGGTGTGGCGGGTGTCGATCCGAGGACCCTCGAAGGTCGTCTCGCCACAGGCCGTCATCAGGACGTCGATGAGCACGTCGCCGGCGATGTGGCCGCCCTTCATCAGCACCGCCGCCGCCCCCATCCGCAGCAGCGCCTCGCCGGCCCGGCGCAGATCGTCGGTGGAGGTGACAACTCGGCCGGTGAGCGTGGCGGCCTCCGGCGCGTTGGGGGTAAAAAGGGCGGCGCGGCCGACCAGTAAATCCCGCATGGCGTCCAGCGCCGACGCGCACAGTAGGTTCTCACCATCCTTGGCGATCATCACCGGGTCGATCACGGCGGGAATGTCCGCCGCGGAGTCGATCAGGCGGGCGACGGTCTCCACCACCTTGGCGCTCCCCAGCATGCCGATCTTGATGGCGTCGGCGCCGATATCGTCCAGCGCGGCGCGCGCCTGGGCCTCGATGAGGGCGGCGGGGAGGGGGAAGATCTCGTGAACGCTCAGGGTGTTCTGAACGGTGATCGCGGTGATCGCGGTCGCCGCGTAGCCGCCAAGCGCGGTGACGGTCTTGATATCGGCCTGGACGCCGGCCCCGCCGCCGCTGTCGGAGCCGGCGATAATCAACACGCGGCCCAGGAACTCAGCCATCGATCGCGGCCTGGGCGGCCAGGGCCTGGACGGTCTCCCGCACATCGTGGACCCTCAAGGTGGCGACGCCGGCCCGGGCGCCGGCCAGGGCGACGGCGAGGGAAGCGCCCAGCCGATCGCCGGGGTTTTTCGCGGCCGGATCGACGGCGCGGATGAAGCCCTTGCGGCTCGCCCCGAGAACCACCGGATAGCCAAGTTCAACGAGGCGCTCCAGGCCGCGCAGGAGGCTCAGGCTGTGGGCGATTGTCTTGCCAAAGCCGATGCCCGGATCGAGCCAGATAGCCTCGCGCCGCACTCCCGCCGCTTCGGCCGCCGCCGCGCGGGCGGCGAGAAAGGCGGCCACCTCGGCCACCACATCGCCGTAGCGCGGACCCTCCTGCATGGTGGCCGGCTCGCCTTGCATGTGCATCAGCACCACGTCGCAACCGAGTTCAGCCGCGACCGCCAGGCTGTCCGCCGTCCAGCGCAGGGCCGTCACGTCGTTCCACATCGTCGCGCCGGCGGCGATGGCGGCGCGGGCGACGGCGGGTTTCATGGTGTCGATGGAGAGTGGGATGTCGCTTTGCGCGCGGATGACCTCGATGACCGGGATCGCCCGGGCGAGTTCCTCGGCTTCGGAGATCGGCGCCGCGCCGGGGCGGGTGGACTCGCCGCCGATGTCGAGGCTATCCGCCCCCTCGGCGATCAGGCGGCGGCCCTGAGCGACGGCGGCGTCGCTGTCGGCAAACCTTCCGCCGTCGGAGAAACTGTCGGGGGTGACGTTGAGAATGCCCATCACGAGGGGGCGGCGCCCCTCCCTCCCCCTCATGGGGAGGGAGGAAAAGTCAACGCCCGCCCTCACGCCAGTCCCGTCTCCGGCCTGGGAGCGAGGGGGACGGAGACGCGGGGGCCGGCGGGGGCGCGGTGTTGCGGCTCGTCGCGGTTGGGGCGCACCCCCTTCAAGGCATTGATGATCTCGTCGCCGGACAAGGTCTCGAACTCGAGCAGGGTCTTGGCCAGGGTGTGCAGATCCTCGATCCGCTCGGATAGGATCCGCCGCGCTTCGTCGTGGGCAGTCTGCACCAGACGGCGGACCTCGAAATCGATCTTCTGGGCGGTGTCCTCGGAGACGTTCTGGGTGCGCGCCACCGAGTGGCCCAGGAAGACCTCTTCCTGGTTGTCGCCGTAGGAAACCGTTCCGAGTTCGTCGGAGTAGCCCCAGCGGGTCACCATGTTGCGGGCGAGCGAAGTGGCCGCCTGGATGTCGTTGGAGGCCCCAGAGGTGATCTTCTCCTTGCCGAAGATCAGTTCTTCGGCGGTGCGACCGCCCATCAGGATGACGAGGCGCGAGGTCATCTGCTCGTAGTTCAGCGAATAGCGGTCGCCCTCGGGAAGTTGCATAACCATGCCGAGCGCCAGGCCGCGCGGAATGATGGTCGCCTTGTGCACCGGATCGGCCGACGGCACCGAGAGGGCGACCAGGGCGTGGCCACCCTCGTGGTAGGCGGTGTTGCGCTTTTCCTCTTCGCTCATGACCATAGACTTGCGCTCGGCGCCCATCATCACCTTGTCCTTGGCGTCCTCGAAGTCGCGCTGGAGCACCATGCGGCGATTGCGGCGGGCGGCCATCAGGGCGGCCTCGTTGACCAGGTTGGCCAGATCGGCGCCGGAAAAACCGGGCGTGCCGCGGGCGATCACTTTCACATCCACATCCGAGGCGAGGGGGACGTTGCGCATATGGACGCGCAATATCTTCTCGCGGCCGCCGACGTCGGGGTTGGGCACCACCACCTGGCGGTCGAAGCGGCCGGGCCGCAGCAGGGCGGGATCGAGCACGTCGGGCCGGTTGGTGGCGGCGACCAGGATGACGCCCTCGTTGGTCTCGAAGCCGTCCATCTCCACCAGAAGCTGGTTGAGGGTCTGTTCGCGCTCGTCGTTGCCGCCGCCCAGGCCCGCGCCGCGATGGCGCCCGACGGCGTCGATCTCGTCGATGAAGATGATGCAGGGGGCGTTCTTCTTGGCCTGTTCGAACATGTCGCGCACCCGGCTGGCGCCGACGCCGACGAACATCTCCACGAAATCCGAGCCGGAAATGCTGAAGAAGGGCACCCCCGCCTCGCCGGCGACGGCTCTAGCGAGCAGGGTCTTGCCGGTGCCGGGGGGGCCGATCAGGAGGGCGCCCTTGGGGATCTTACCGCCCAGGCGCTGGAACTTGGCCGGGTCCTTGAGGAAATCGACGATCTCGGTCAGATCCTCCTTGGCCTCGTCCACCCCGGCCACGTCGTCGAAGGTGACCTTGTTCCTGTTCTCGGTGAGCAGGCGGGCCTTGGATTTGCCAAACCCCATGGCCCCGCGCGCCCCGCCCTGCATCTGGCGCATGAAGAACACCCACACCCCGATCAGCAGCAGGATCGGCATGGCGTTGAGCAGGATGGTCAGCAAGAGGCCCGCGCCGGGCGGCTGGAAGGTGATCGAGGCGCCGTGCGCTTCCAGGCGCTTTTCCAGATCGGAGGTGTCCTGCGGCCCGGTGGAGGTCAGCGCGCCGTCGCGGTCCTGGGCGGTGATCTCCGCGCCCTTGATGGTCACCGATTTCACATCGCCACTATCGACCCGGCTCAGCAGTTCCGAATAGGGGATCGCCTTGGAGCTCCCGCTCTGGGGTCCCTTGGTGATCACGCCGTAGACGGCGATGAGGGCCAGGACGATCACGCCCCAGATGGCTAGATTACGCAGGTTCATGAACTCGCCTCGTCGCGCTTGCTCGCTCCGTCAATCTAGGGGGTCTTGAGCGTTTCCGCCACGCGGCTCATCGCCGCCTCGCCATCGATCCCGCCCAGGGCGCCCGCGAGCCTGGAAAAAATCAGCGATCGGACCGCCAGGCGCGGGTCGGGCGAGACCAGCGGACAGATGACGCGCCCCGCCCCGTCGATCACGGCGGGGAGGCCTGGGCGGGCGGTCGGTGGCACGGCCTTGAGAGCGTCCCGGTCCGCCCGGTCCAGCCGCCCTGCGAGGCCGCCCAGGGCCGCCACCACCAGGCCGCCCGTCCGCGCCTCGATCTCGAAACGCCCGTCCCACACCACCACGGCGCCGGCCGGCAGGGTCATGGCCGCCGTCCCGCCCCGGCGCCGGTCGCCGGCCTCGCGCTGGATGCGGACCCAGGGATCGCTCGCCTCGACCCGGGCCCCGGCCAGGGTGGCGACAAAAGACGCCTGTCCGACGAGACGGTCGATCAGGCGATCCAGCCGCTCGCCGCGCGGCGGCCGGTCGGTCCCGGCGGCGCTGAGCAGGGCCGCGCCGATCAGCACCCGCCCGGCGACCGCGGGCGCCCGCCGCAGCGCCTCGCGCGCCACGACCAGATCGCCGGCCGGCCCTTCGACGACATGCTCCAGCAGCGAGGCGCCGTTCGGCGAGGGTTGGTTCGGACCCACCTCGTCGCCCCCCGCCGGGGCGGCGCGGGCGCGGGCGCGGGGATGGCGCATATCGACATTGGCCGGATCGTCGATCCAGGTCTCGCCGGCTTCGGCGAGCAGCCGGCGAATGTCGGCCCGGCGAGCCTCGATCAGCGGCCGGAGGATGGAGATGTCCCTTCCCTCGGGCCAGACCGGCGAGGGCGACCATTCGCGGGGTTCGGACAAGGAGCCTCCCTCGGCCCGCATGAGGCGCGACTCCAGCCGGTCGTCGGCGGTGTGGCCCATCAGGACGACCCGCGCCCCGGCGGCCCGCGCCGCCTCGGCGATCAGACCGTGACGGGCCCGCCGCGCCGCCGCCGTCAGGCCGGCGCCCGGCTTGTCGCCGGTCCAGGTCAGGACGCGATGGTCCACCCCCAGGCGGCGTGCGCGCGCCTCGCACCAGGTCGCCCAGGCGGCCCCCGCGGCCTGGAGGCGATGATCCACGGTGACCGCCAACAGGCGCCGGCCGGCCCCGTCGGCCCAGGCCTTGGCGGCGATCAGCAGGGCCAGGGAGTCCCCGCCGCCGGAGAAGGCGACGACCAGGGGCGCGGCGGCGCTTTGTTCCAGGCGGCAGTCGAGCGCCGCCCTGGCTAGATCGGCGATGGGCCGGACTGGCGGCGAGGAACGATCATCCACACTGGGCCTTGACCCGCAGATCGCCGGCCGCGCTCTTCACCGGCGCCGACGCCTTGGGATAGCGTTTGGTCAGTTCATCGAGGGTCTGGCAGGCGTCCGTCGGCTTTTTCAGCGCCACCAGGGCGCGTGACAGATCGAGAACCGCCTCGGGCGCCCAGCGGGTCTGAGGCCAGCCGCGGATGGCCCCGATATCGGCGGTGGCGGCATCGGCGAAGGCGTGGCGGGCCAGCAGGGCGCGGCCCAGATAGTAGCGCGCCTCCGGTCCCCGCGGAGAATCGCCGAAGCGATCGACGAAATCGCGGAACCCCGCTTCCGCCGAGACCATGTCGCCAGCCTCGAACATGCCCCGGGCGGCGGCGAAGGCGTCGGCCGGATCGGCCGGCGGCGGGGCATCGACGGCCGCGGCGTCGGGGGGGGAAGGAGGCGGAGCCGTCAAGGCCTGGACCTTTTCGTCCATCGCCGCCAGCCGATCCTTCAGAGTGGCGTTCTGGGCGCGCAGATCCAGGGCCTCCTGCCGCGCCTGGTCGAGATCGTGCCTGATGACCTCGATCTGGCCGTTGAGGCGCGACAGGGTCTGGTCGAGATCGTTCAGGCGGTCGGAGAGGCCGGTGATCCGCCCTTGCGTCTCGGCCGGCTGGACCACCACCGGCTGGCCGGTCTCGCGGCCCTGAAAGACGATGGCCCGCAGTTCGCGCATCGCCTTTTCCATCCGGTCGAGTCTCTTGGCGGCGTGCTCGTCGAGAGGTTCGCCCAGGGACACCTGAGCGGCGACGTGTCCGGCCAGCGTCAGGGCGAACGCGACGCCCATGAGAGCGCCGAGGCGGCGGCGATGAGTCATGCGTGGCCGCGCCTAGCGGGCGCCCTGGGTGATAGCGGTGTGGGCGTTACGGTTGTGGGCCTGGGCGTCCTCGCCTCCGCCGGTATCGATCGGGTGCTCCTTGCCGTAGGAAACCGTCTCGATCCGGCCGGCCGAGACGCCGCGGCCGATCAGATACTCACGAACCGTATTGGCCCGCCGCGCGCCCAGGGCGAAATTGTATTCCCGGGTGCCCCGTTCGTCGCAATTGCCCTCGATGCGGACGTGGACGGCTGGGTAGCGGCCGAGCCAGGCGGTCTGCGCGTCGAGGATGGGGCGGGCGTCATCGCGCAGATCGTAGCGGTTGAAATCGAAATAGACCCGGTCGCCGGCGTTGATCACGAAGTCGCGTTCCGAGCCGGGGACGGGAACGCCCGATTCCTCGCGTTCGGCGACTGGGCCGGGCGGCGGCGCCGGCGTGTTTCTCCCGTAGGGCGGCGGGGGATGTGGCGTTTGGGGGGTGGCGACCGGCCCCATCGGTTTGGGATGGGAGGCGCAGGCCGCCATGGAGAGCGCCGCCAGCGTCATCGCCGCCCATTGAGCGGTGCGCCGATTGGAAAGATTCATCGCCGACTCCTTGTCAGGGCTTCCAGTCTGGTGATTGTCGCGCCGCCCCATGACATAATCTCCAAGATCGATTAACGCCAAAAGAGATTCAATTGCGGCCGGGGCGTGGCGCCGCCTCGCCGCGATTCAATCAGTGCAGCAGCGGCGACCAGGCCGGGTCGGAGGCGCCCAGGGGGTAGGGGGCCACCCGCGCCGGCCGCCCGGACGTATCCACCGACCACAGATGGGCGCCCGAACCCGGCGACTGGCGCGAGAACATGATCACCCGGCTGTTGGGGGCCCAGGTCGGCCCCTCGTCGAGGAAGCTGGTGGTGAGCAGGCGTTCGTCCGAACCGTCGGGGCGCATCACCCCGATGTGGAATTCGCCGCCTTCCTGCTTGGTGAAGGCGATCAGCCGGCCGTCCGGACTCCACACCGGCGTGGTGTAGCGTCCCGAACCGAAGGAGATGCGATGCACGCCCGAGCCGTCGATGCTCATCACATAGAGTTGCGGCGCGCCCCCGCGGTCGGAATTGAACACCAGCTGGCCGCCGTCGGGCGAGAAGGAGGGCGAGGTGTCGATGGCCGGGTCGGTGGTCACCCGCGTGAGGGCGTGACTGACCAGGTCCATCACATAGACGTCCGAATTGCCCTGCCGCTCAACCGAAAAAGCCACCTTGCGCCCATCCGGCGAGAACCGCGGCGCGAATACCATGCCGGTGAAGTGGCCCAGGGTTTCCTGACGCGCGGTCTCGATGTTGAGCAGGTAGATGCTCGAGCCGCTGGGCCGAAGGGCCATGTAGGTGATTTCCCGGCTGTCGGCGGAGAACCTGGGGGTGAAGACCAGATAGGAGCCATCGGTCAGATAGCTGGGATTGGCCCCGTCCTGGTCCATGATCGCCAGGCGGCGAACCGGCTTGGCCCGCGTGCCGCTCTCGGCGACGAACACGATGCGGGTGTCGAAATAGCCGGGCGCGCCGGTCAGTTTCTGATAGACCGCGTCGCTGATCTTGTGGGCGACGCGGCGCCAGTTTTCCGGCGTTGAGGTGAATTGCAGGCCCAGAAGCTGCTCGCCGGCGTAGACGTCCCACAGCCGGAAATTCACCCGCAGGCTGCCGTCGGCGTCGGCGACCACCTGCCCGGTGAGGAGCGCCTGGGCAGCGATCGATTTCCACGCGTCGAACCTCGGCTGGACGCTCACGTCGGCGATCTGTTCCTGGAAGCCGGCCGGATCGAGGAGACGGAAGAGGCCCGAACCGCCTAGATCGGCGCCGATCACCTGGGAGATCTGGCCGCCGACCGAAGGGCCGCCGAAGGCCGGGATGGCGATCGGCAGGGGCTGGGTCGCGCCCTGATCGACATTGATCACGATCTCGGCGCGAGCCGGCGCCGTCCCCGCCAGAATCGCCAGGGCGAAGACCGCCGCGATCAGGTTGAAGAAGCGCATGATGGAGATTCCTTGATCCAGATTTCCGGCAGGCGGCGGCGGCGCATATAGGCATGCATTCTAACGCCTCGCGCAGGCCGTCTTGGCGTCGAAATTGACGGTGAAGCTCTTGCCCCGATAGGGGGCGGCGTAAGGTTCGGCCTGATGGACCGCGTCGATGGCGCGGCGGGCGGCGGCGAACACCACGGGGTCGGAGGAGTCGGCGCGATCGGTGACCCGGCCGGTCACCGCGCCGTCGTCGCCGATGGCGAACTTCACCGGCACGATGACCCCTTCCCCGCCCTCGACGCTGCAATTGGGGTTCCACAGACGTTCGAGCAGTTGCTGCAGGCCCTGCAGGTCGCTCTGCGAGACGCCCTGGCCGGCGTCCACGCGCGCCTGGGGCGCCGTCTCGGCGCGGGTGGGGCCGCGGGCGGCGAAGGCCGGGCGAGCGGGCTGGGTGCGCGCCGCCCGGGAGATGCTGGCTTGGAGGGCATCGAGGCTGAACGCCGGCTTGGCCGGCTTGGCTTTCACGGCGGGCGAGGGCTTGGCCGGCGATGGCGTGGGCTTGGCCCTGGCCGCCTTGACCGGCGCGGGTGTCGGCTCCGGCGCCGGCTGGGGCGGTGCGGGCGGCGGCGTGGGCGCCTTGGCCTGCGGAACCGGCGTCTCGACCTGGGCGGTCTGGGTTTGTGGCGCCGCCTCGGCGGGGCGGGAATCGGTGGTCGGGGCGCTGGAGACGATGTTGATCGGCACCGCGTCGCCCATGGGGGCCGGCTGGGGCCGTCCCATCAGGATGACGGCGGCGAAGAGGCCGATGTGTAGGAGGACGGCGGCGAGGAAGGCCGGGGTCAGGTTCTCGCGCCGGCGCGCCGCCACCGCGCTCATGGGGCGGCGGGGGCGCCCCCCGCCCTCTTCCCGAAATCGCCGAGCGGCGCGCCCGAGGAGGGCCCGCCGGTGTCGGTGATCAGATTGATGCTGGTGAAGCCCGATTGCGACAGGGCCGCCATCACCTGGGCGACGATGGCGTAGGGGGCGCGGCCGTCGGCGCGCACATAGATCGGCTTGGCGAATCCCTGGCCGGCCATGTCGCGCAGGGCCGGCGAGAGGGAGGCGAAGGGGATC
>JBBRPN010000028.1:0-30003 GCA_038227925.1 Caulobacterales bacterium
ATGACCTACATCGTCGAGAACAACGGCGTCTATGGCCTCACCAAGGGCCAGTTCTCCGCCACCTCGGACCAGGGATCGAAATCCAAGAAGGGGGCGGTCAATCACGATCAGGCCATCGATCTGATCGGCCTGGCCCTGCAACTCGGGGCCGGTTTCGTGGCGCGAAGTTTCTCCGGCGACAAGGCCCAGCTCGTGCCCCTGATCGAGGCCGCCATCCTGCACCAGGGCGCCGCCTTCATCGACGTCATCTCGCCGTGCGTCCAGTTCAACAATCACCCCGGATCGACCAAGAGCTTCGACTATGTGCGCGAGCACAACGCGGCGGTGAACCGGCTGGACGTGATCGCCCCGCGCGACGAGATCGTCGTCGATCACGATCCCGGGACCGTGGCTCTGGTCACCCAGCACGACGGCTCGGTCCTGAAGCTGAGCAAGCTGCCCAGCGACTACGATCCCACCGACAAGATCGCCGCCGTCACCCACCTCCAGGTCCACCAGGCGATGGGCGAGATCGTCACCGGCCTGCTCTATGTCGATCCCGAGGCGCGGGATCTGCACGACCACCTGGGCACGGTGGGAACGCCGCTCAACCGGCTCGGCGACCACGAACTCACGCCCGGCGCCGCGGCCCTCGCCGCCGTCAACGAGTCGTTGCGATAGCGACGCCCGCCCGCTAGGGATGTCGCTTCCTTTAGGGTCAGGGTGGCCCGCGGCGCGGAATGACGCAGGCGATGGTGAGGCGATGACGGCCCCAGAGACGACCGTGACCGCGGGCCAAGTCCCGGGGCTGGAGCCGGCCCCCACCCGGCACGCGCGCCTGATCGCCTGGGTCCGCGACATCGCCGCCCTCACCAGGCCCGACCGCGTCCACTGGTGCGACGGATCGGCCGCCGAATGGGATGCGCTGACCGCCGAACTGGTCACCGCCGGCACCCTCACCGCGCTGAACCCGGCCAAGCGCCCCAATTCCTTCCTTGCCGCCTCCGATCCCGCCGACGTGGCGCGGGTGGAGAGCCGCACCTTTATCTGTTCGCCCGAGGCCATCGACGCCGGCCCCACCAACAACTGGTGCGATCCGGCCGAGATGCGGGCCAAACTCGTGGGCCTCTTCGACGGCTGCATGCGCGGACGGACGATGTATGTCGTCCCCTTCTGCATGGGGCCCCTTGGCTCGAAGATCGCCGCCCTCGGCGTCGAGATCACCGACAGCGCCTATGTCGCCGTCTCCATGCGCATCATGACCCGCATGGGCAAGGCGGCCCTCGACCAGATGGGCGAGGACGGTTTCTTCGTTCCGGCCGTCCATTCGGTGGGCAAGCCCCTGGCCCCCGGCGAGGCGGATGTTCCCTGGCCGTGCAACGAGACCAAATACATCGTCCATTTCCCCGCCGAGCGGGAAATCTGGTCCTACGGCTCGGGCTATGGCGGCAACGCCCTCCTCGGCAAGAAATGCTATGCCCTGCGCATCGCCTCGGTGATGGCCAGGGACGAGGGGTGGCTGGCCGAGCACATGCTGATCCTCAAGCTCACCTCGCCGGACGGGGCGGTTCACTATATCGCCGCCGCCTTCCCCAGCGCCTGCGGCAAGACCAACCTGGCCATGCTGGCCCCGACCATTCCGGGCTGGACGGCCGAGACGGTGGGCGACGACATCTGCTGGATGCGCTTCGGCGACGACGACCGGCTCTACGCCATCAATCCTGAGGCCGGCTTCTTCGGCGTCGCGCCGGGCACCGGCTACGCCACCAACGCCAACGCCATCGCCGCCCTTTCGGAAAATTGCATCTTCACCAACGTCGCCCTGACCGCCGACGGCGACGTATGGTGGGAGGGCCTGACCAAGGATCCGCCGACGGGCCTCACCGACTGGAAGGGCCGGCCGTGGACCCCCGGCTCGGGCGAGCCGGCCGCTCATCCCAATTCCCGCTTCACCGCCCCGGCCAGCCAGTGTCCGGTCATCGCCGACGAGTGGGAGAACCCCAGGGGGGTGCCGATCTCGGCCATCCTGTTCGGCGGCCGGCGGGCCAGCGCCGTGCCCCTGGTCACCGAGGCCTTCGACTGGCGCCATGGCGTCTTTCTGGCCTCCAACGTCGCCTCCGAGGGAACGGCGGCGGCGGAGAACGCCATCGGCGAACTGCGCCGCGACCCCTTCGCCATGCGGCCCTTCTGCGGCTACAACATGGGCGATTATTTCGCCCACTGGCTGAAACTGGGCGAGACCGCCGATCCCGCCAAGCTGCCGCGCATCTTCTTCGTCAACTGGTTCCGCAAGGACGCGGCCGGACGGTTCGTGTGGCCGGGCTTCGGCGACAACAGCCGGGTGCTCAAATGGATCGTGGAGCGCATCGAGGGAGAGGCGGAGGCCCGGGTCACCCCCATCGGCCTCGTGCCCGCCGCCGGCGCGTTGGACATCGACGGCCTTGGCCTGACCGACGACCAGCTCGCGGTGCTCCTCGAGGTCGATCCGGCGATCTGGCGCGAGGAGGCGGCCCTCATCGCCCCGGCCTACGAGGCCTTCGGCGACCGCCTGCCGGCCGGTCTGTGGCGGGAATACGAGGCTCTGCTGGAGCGGTTGAGCGCGACCGAGGCTGCCTCGTCTCCCGCCGCCTTGAGGGCCTAGGCGTCTTTAAGGAGCGCGGGGTTTGTCAGCCCGCTCTTTTTTTTCGATGCGGGCTAGAAGCCCGCGCTCCGAGGAAACGACGCCCATGACCCCATCTCCACCCCGCGAGGCGATCCTCGAGCCGGACCTGCCGATCGTCGATCCGCACCATCACCTCTGGGACCACCCGGCGGCGGCGGTCGCCGCCTTTTCGGCTACCGGGCACGGCTTCGCGCGGGCGATCGCCGGGGTTTCCCATTACCTGCTGGACGAGCTGCTGGCCGATATGAACCGCGGCCACAACGTGCGAGCGACCGTCTATGTGGAATGCGGCTCGATGTACCGCGCCGATGGACCGCCGGCGATGCGCCCGGTGGGGGAGACGCAGTTCGCGGGCGGCATCGCGGCGATGAGCGCCAGCGGCCTCTATGGCGAGGCGCGGGCCTGTGCCGGCATCGTCGGCCACGCCGACCTCACCTTGGGCGACGCGGTGGCCGAGGTTCTGGAGGCCCACCTGGCGGCCGGCGGCGGCCGGTTTCGCGGAATCCGGCACAGCTGCTCGTGGGACGCCGACCCGGAGGTGCTGGGGCCGCTGGCGCGCGGCGAGGGCGGCCTCTATCGCCAGCCCGGCTTCCGTCAGGGGTTCGCCAGGCTCGCCCCCCTGGGCCTCACCTTCGACGCCTGGCTGCTGGAGCCGCAGCTCCCCGATCTCATCGATCTGGCCCGCGCCTTTCCCGAGACGACCATCGTCCTCGATCACGTCGGGACGCCGCTGGGCATTTCCGCCTACGCCGGACGACGCGAGGAGCGGTTCGGCCTCTGGCGAGAGAACATCCGCGCTCTGGCGCAATCGCCCAATGTCCAGGTGAAGCTGGGCGGCCTGGCCATGGCGTTCGCCGGTTTTCCCTCCTTCATGGCCTCGCCGCCGGCGTCGTCGGCGCAGCTGGCGGCCGAATGGCAACCCTATATCGAGACCTGCATCGAGGCCTTCGGGGCCGGCCGCTGCATGTTCGAGAGCAACTTTCCGGTGGATATCGGCAGTTGCGGCTACGGCGTATTGTGGAACGCCCTCAAGATCGTGGCCGCCGGCTGTTCGCCGGAAGAAAAGACCGCCCTGTTCAGCGGCACGGCCGCCAAGGTCTATCGCCTGGAGATATGAGTCCTCGATGCACTACAAGGAATTGAAAGAGGTCTGGGCGGCGCTGACCGCCCCCGGTGCGCCGTTCGAGATCGGCGAGATAGAGGTGCGCGGCGCGCCGATGCGCGTCTACAAAAACGCCCCGCCGACGGTGCGCGAGGTGTGGCTCTCCACCGCCGCCTTCGCCGATCGCGACTACCTGGTCTATCGCGACGAGCGCCTGACCTATGGCCAGGCCCACGCCCAGGTGAACGCCGTCGCCGGCTGGCTGGCGGAGCGCGGCGTCGCCCCCGGCGACCGGGTGGCCATCGCCATGCGCAACTATCCCGAATGGCTGCTGATCTACTGGGCCTGCGTCTCCTCCGGGATCGCCGTGGTCGGCATGAACGCCTGGTGGGTGGCCGAGGAAATGGCCTACGCCATCGAGGACTCCCGGCCCAAGGTCATCTTCTGCGACGCCGAGCGGCTGGAGCGCCTGCGCGAACGCCCCGACATGGCCGCCGGCGCGACCCTCGTCGCCACCCGCGCCAACACTCTGCCTTCTGGCGTCACGCCCTGGAGTGAGGTCATCGCCCACGGCGGCGGTGGGTTGCCGGCCGTGATCGTCGATCCCGACGCCGACGCCTGCATCTTCTACACCTCGGGCACCACCGGGTTTCCCAAGGGCGCCCGGCTCACCCATCGCGGCTGCGCCGCCAATCTGATGAGCATCGTCTTCTCGGGCCAGGTGACCGCCCTGGCCACCCTGCGCGCCACCGGCGTCGGCCCCGACCCGGCCGCGGCGCCGCCGATCCCGGTCGGCCTGATCAACACCCCCCTCTTCCACGTCACCGCCAACAACTGCGCCGCTTATGCGGTGACCGCCGGCGGCGGCAGGCTCGTTTTGATGCACCGCTGGGACGCCGGCGAGGCCCTGCGGCTCATCGAGGCCGAGAAGGTGACGGCCATGAGCGGGGTGCCGGTGATGGCCCGCGAACTGATCGCCCATCCCGATTTCGCCAAACACGATCTTTCCAGCCTGGCGACCCTGGGCGGCGGCGGGGCCCAGCTTCCGCCGGACCTGGTGGCCAGGATCGACGAGGCGGTGGAGAGCGCCCGCCCGATCACCGGCTACGGCATGACCGAGACCAGCGGCATCATCACCGCCGTCAGCGCCGACTTCTTCATCGACAAGCCCGAGAGCGCCGGCCCAGCCATGCCGTGCTACGAGGCCAAATGCGTCGATGACGAGGGCCGCGCCGTCGCGCCGGGGGAGGTCGGCGAGCTGTGGGTGCGCGGGGCGCAGGTGATCAAGGGCTACATCAACCTCGACGACGCCACCGCCGAGACCATCACCGATGGCTGGCTGCACACCGGCGACGTGGCGCGCATCGACGCCGACGGCTTCATCTTCATTGTCGATCGCAAGAAGGACATGGTCCTGCGCGGCGGCGAGAACATCTACTGCGCCGAGGTCGAGGCGGCCGTCTATCGCCACGCCGCCGTGGCCGAATGCTGCGCCTTCGGCGTCGCCGACGAGCGCCTGGGCGAAGAGGTGGCCCTCGCCGTGGTGTTGCGCGAAGGCGACCCGCTCACCGCCCAGGATCTCCGCGCCCACCTCGCCGCGATCATGGCCCGGCACAAGATCCCCCGCTACATCTGGTTCCTCCCCGACCCCTTGCCGCGCAACGCCAGCGGCAAGTTCGTGAAGCGCGAACTCAGGGAGCGGCTGTCGCTGGAGGCGGCGGGATAGTTTCCCGCGTTCAGGTCTTCTCCCGCAGCCACGCGACCAGTTCGCCGAAATTGAAGGATGCCGTCTCGTAAAGCTCCGCGATAAACGCATAGGTGTCGTCCGCCGAGGCTCTTAGCGAGACGCCGTTGATCGACAAAAATGTGTAGGCCGCCGCGAACGCGGTGCGTTTGTTGCCGTCGATGAAGGGATGGTTTTGCGACAGGCTCTCCCACAAAGCCGCCGCTTCTTCGATCACGTCGGCGTAGTAGCCGGTCTGGGGCCGGAACAGGGCCGCCTCCAGAAGCCCCGCGTCCCGCAAGCCGGGCGCGCCGCCATAGCGTTCGATCTGGTCGGCGTGCATGGCAAGAACTTCGGCGAGCGTAAGATAATCGCTCACCGCGCCAGTTTCTTGTAGAGTTCACCGTAGTTCGCGTGGCTGCGCCCATAGGCCGCCATGACGTGAGCCCGAGGCCGCGACTGCTTGCGCTTTTCGATGAGGTCGGCCAGCGCCTCGTCCATCAGCGATTGGAACTGCCGCCCCTCCGCTTCGGCCAAGCCTCGAACCTCGGCGAGGATCTCGGCATTCGCCTGGGTGGCGAACTTCTCACGCGTGATGACAGCCATGGCCGAATTCCTTTCCCCTCGACCACAATCATGATCAGTCATGAAATGTCAAGACGCGCGTCCCACCGAGTCTCCCGATGCCGGTCATAGTGCGTTCGGCCAGCGTTGGGCGCCATGCAAAAGGCGCAGGATCACAACGGCCGATGGCTCGATTCGGTAGGCAACGACGTAGGGCGTTCCCGATACCACCAGTTCGCGCGTTCCCCGGACCCTCCCCGGCCGCCCGCTGCGCGGATGATCGACGAGACGCCCGACCGCCGCGGCGATCGCGTTGCCCATGTCGATCGCCGCCCCGGGGTTTCGCTCGGCGACATAGGTTAGCTGGTTTTCGCGATTGCGCTCGGCGGCTGGCAGCCACTCGATCTTCACCCGGCCTTCCTGCCGGCGCGTTTCATCAACTCGGCGCGGCGCCGGCGCCATCTTTCCTCGACTTGGTCGTGAGGCAGACGCGCCACGGCCGGATCGTCGGCCTCGCGCATGCCTTGCTCGACTTCGCCGCGGAACCAGGACTCGTGTTCGCGCGCCTGACGCCGCCGATGCACGAAATCGCGCATGAATTCGCGCACCAGTTGCGAAGCCGGCCGATCGGACGCCGCGGCTTCCGCCATGAAACTGTCCCGCAATTCCGGCTCCAGCTTCATCGTGAACATCGCGTTCTTGGTCATGGGTCCTTCCGGGAGGATCAAGGGTTGGGGTCTATATGCAGTCTATACGATTCTCTCAATAAAAGAAGCTCGGCAGCCATCGCGCCACGATGTCGCGCGCCGCGTCGTCGCCCTCGCCCAGCATGTCGCGCAGGGAGGCGCCGATCACCGAATCGCCGAAGGCGGTGAGCGCCATGAAGAGGATGGCGCGGGTGATGCGGCGGCGGCCGTCCTCGCCCTCCTCGGCGAACTTCTCATGGACCGCCTCGACCAGATCCTGGACGGCGGCGCGGATCGGTTCGAGGTGTTCGAGGTCGCCGGAAAGGGCGATCCAGGCGGCCAGCCGGCCGGCCCCGCCCACATCGACCGCCTCGAACACCTCGTCCACCAGGGCGCGGGGCGCTCCCTCGTCCGAGCGCAGATTGGTCACCGCGGCCGCCAGGGCGTCGGTGAGATCGCGCACCATCGAGCCCATGAGCGCCGACTGCAGCCCGGCCGCCGAGCCGAAATGATGGATCAGATTGGCGTGGGTGACGCCGATCTTCGCGCCCACCGCCTTGAGGGTCACCGCCTTGGGGCCGCTGGCGATCAGCAGGGCGCGGGCGGTGGCCACCGCTTCGCGCCGCGCCTCCTCGGGGCCGCGCCGCCGCCGCTTAGGCGCCGTCTTTTTCGTTTTCACCCCGCTTGACATAGCTCTAACTTACATTCATGTAGGTAGCCGCAAGCCGACTCCCGGAGATTGACATGACCGCCATTGAGACCCTTTCGGCGCCCTCGGGGCAAGCCTCGGCCCCGATCTCGCACATCTACAAGGTGCAGCCGATGCGCGCCCTCAAGGCCTTTCGCCGCCTGGTGGCCGACAAGGAAGACACCTTCCAGGTGTTCGAAATCATGCGCGCCCTGGCCGGCCGCTCGATGCCGCGCGGCTACGCGCGCGTGTTGAAGACGCCGGAGGGCGGCCGGCAGGCGGGCCTGGCCGACGAATTCTCCCACCGCCTGCACGACACGGCCTGGCTGGAGAGCCTGCCGGAGGGCAGCGTCGGGGCCGGCTATCGCGCCTTCATCGCGGCGCGCGACATTTCCGCCTACGGCCTGGCCGACGAGAGCCGCAAGCTGCCGGACGCCAACTTCGACGCCGTCCATCCGGTGGCCTGGTACGCCAGGCGCCTGCGCGACGTGCACGATGTCTGGCATGTGCTCACCGGCTACGGCACCGACGCCCTGGGCGAATCGTGCCTGGTCGCCTTTTCCCTTCCCCACACCCGCACCCCGGGGTTCGCCCTGATCGCCGCCGGAGCGGCGCTGGAGTTCGAGAAGGCGAAGAGCGGCCATCCCTATGCCAAGGCGATCTGGCAGGCCTGGCGCCACGGGCGGTCGGCCGCCTGGCTGGCCGCCGTGGACTACCAGGCCCTGTTCGCCCAGCCCCTCGACACCGCCCGCGCCGCCCTGAAGATCGAGCGCCCCACCGTCTACGAGTCCATCCCGGCGGAGGCGCGCGACGGCGCGGGGCGGGGCTAGGGTCTCGCCATTGCTTTCCCCTACTCCGCTCCTCCCCGCGAAAGCGGGGACCCGGGCGTTTTTCGCATGGTGGATTCGGGGTGGCGCGGCCCCAAAAAAACCGCGCCTTCGACCGCCGCCTCTATGGGGCGCGCCACCTCATCGAGAACTTCTTCCGCACGCTCAAGCAATCCCGCGCCATCGCCACACGCTACGACAGACTCGCCGTCAACTTCCTGGCCGGCATCCACGCCGCCGCCATCACCGTTTGGCTCAATTGAGGACAGGCCCTAGATCAGCATGTTGGTGAAGACATGGGTTCTCGTCCCCATTGATCCGTCCTGGCAGCTTTGTGGAAACTGAAACGCAATCTGGAAGGCGTCGTTCGTGGCGTAGATCAGCGTGGCGGTGAAGGAGAGCGAAAACGGGGACTTACCCGGGTACATGAAACCCGTCAGGACGCCCGACCAAGCCCTGACGCCCGCCGCTGGCGTGATCGGACCGGTGCCAACCGACAGAGCGCCGTTCTGGCCCAAGGGAGCGCTCGCGCTAATCGGAACCCTGAGCGTGAAGCCGGCGGCGGCCGGGCCCGGCCAGAACATCAAACCGGCGCTCTCCAGGCCCAATGAACTCCCAACGCAAGTCGAGGCGGTGGTGGAAACGCTGGATAGATATTCGCCCGCCTTGGGCTCGATGGTCTTAGCGTTGGCGGCGACGCTCACCGAGAGAGAGGCGATCATGGCGACTATGGGTGTTGCTCTGAGCATCCGGGAACTCCCTCCAAGGGTTGTCTTGAACACGCACTCCTTCCGAGTGCGGAGCGATGATTTACATCCCGACGCGCGCAATGCGCAAGCTTCGACCGCTCGCAGGACTTGGTCAGTCCGTGGTATCGACGCGCCGCGCCTCGACCTGTGACCGTTTCTGTGACCGAATCCGACCCTGGCCTCATTCAGAGGGCCGGAATTTGCCTGACTCTCCGAGGAGATTGGTCGGAGCGACAGGATTCGAACCTGCGACGCGGACACCTTGGACACACACCTACTTAGCCCCCTCCCCCAGCACCTCTTCCGTATCCCGCCCCAGCGGCGGGGGGTCGCGGCGGATGGCGGCGGGGGTCCTGGAGAAGCGCAGGCCGGGGCGCATGGCGCGATAGGCCCCCTCGCCCTCCAGTTGGCGCTCCTCGAACAGGGTTTTCTCGAGCTGCGGATCGTCGAAGATGTCCGCCGGCCGGTTGGCGACCATGGCCGGGATCGAGTGCTCGGCGCAGAGCGCCATCCACTCGGCGGTAGTGCGGGTGGCCGTCGCTTCTTCCATCATGTCGTTGTAGGCCGCCACCCGCGCCGCCGCCCCCCGCGCGGAGACGAACCGCTCGCTCCCGTAGGCGTCGGGCAGGCCGCCCAGGGCCATGAACCTGGCCGCCTGGGTCTGGTTGGCGGGCATCACCATCAGGTGGCCGTCGCGGGTTTTCCACGGCCTGCGGTGGGGGGTGAGGGTGATGGTGTGGCCGAAGTGGCCGGTCGGCGGCACATAGGTCTCGTTGTAGAGATGCTCGGCCATCAGATAGCCGGTGAAGGTTTCCAGCATCGGCACGCAGACATACTGCCCCTCCCCGGTCCGCTCCTTGTGGCGCAGGGCCGCCAGGGCCGCGATAACGGCGAACAGGCCGCAGGTCTTATCGGCGACGATCGAGGGCAGCGGCCGAAAGACCGCCTCCGGGTCCACCAAGCCGGCTAGGCCGCACGCCCCGCTGGCCGCCTGGATCAGGTCGTCGAACGCCTGGCGGCCGGCATAGGGGCCTTCGGGCGCATAACCCATGGCCTCGACATAGACGATGTCGCTCTTGATGGCGGCGACCGCCTCATAGGAAAAGCCCAGGCGAGCCACCGCCTCGGGGCGCATGTTGTGGATGAAGATATCGGCGGTTCCGATCAGGCGGGCGAGGGCGCGGCGGCCGGGCTCGCTCTTCAGGTCCAAGGCGACCGAGCGCTTGTTGCGGTTGAAAGCCACGTAGAGCGGCCCCATGGTCGGCGCGTTGGGGGCCTTGCCGCCGGTCCGCTGCCGGTCGCCCGAGGGTTCCTCGATCTTGATTACGTCCGCCCCCAGGTCGCCGAGAGTCTGGGTGGCGTAGGGGCCCAGCACGAACTGGGTCAGATCGATCACCCGCACCCCCGAAAGGGCGCCCGGCGGCGGGTTTTCCATGCGACGTCCTTTCGGTCTTCGCCCGAGCGATGCCCCGGCGCGCGCCCCGTGGCAAGCGTTGGCACGGCGCCCAAAACCTGACATAATCCGAACTCGCGGCCGTCGTCGCGGCAACCATTCCGTGGCCGCCTGGCAAACTGGAGGGAAACGCTATGAAATCGATCGCAACCTTCGCCGCCATCGGTCTGGCGGCCACGGCCTTCGCCGGTTCGGCGTCGGCCAATCACTTCGAACCCAAGGGCGTCGCCTATAAGGCCGCGGGCTCGTTAGTCATTGACAACTTCCTGCTCCGCAAAGCCACGTTCCGTGGCAATACCGACGCGGGGCAAGGGGCGAGCGTCACCTCGGTGACCTTCCACCGAAGAACGGGGTGCGGTTTCGTCGCCGATGGGCTTCCCTGGAGGATGGCGACCCACGCCACCGACAGCCTAACGATCTATGGAATGGCGTTTCACAGATCCGATGGCTTCGCTTGCGCGGGGGACGTGAAAGCGCAGCTGACCAACCTCGGGCACATTGTGTTCAGCACCAACCTGGAGCACTGCCCCCTGTACGGGACATTGATCACCCGGCCGCAGCTTTCGAGCGTTCATGGCCGCCTCCCGTAATCTTTAGGACGGAAGGGGCAGGTAACGCCCCCGCTTGTCACGCCCCGCCTTCCAACTTATCGTCGTTAAGATAAACGGGAGACGGCGATGAGCGACAACCAAACGGTTCTGGTGACGGGCGGCTCGGGCTATATCGGCGGCTGGTGCGTCGCCGCCCTGCTGGAGCGCGGCTACCAGGTGCGGACCACGGTGCGCGGCCTTGCCCGCGAAGGCGCGGTGCGCGCCGCCATCGCCACGGTGGTCGATCCGGGCGACCGCCTGACCTTCCACGCCGCCGACCTCACCGCCGACGCCGGCTGGGACGCGGCGGCCGAGGGCTGCGATTTCGTGCTCCATGTTGCCTCCCCCCTGGGCGTTCCCGAACCGAAGGATGCCAACGACCTGATCGTTCCGGCCCGCGACGGCGCCCTGCGGGCACTCAGAGCGGCGATCGCGGCGGGGGTGAAGCGGGTGGTGAT
Organism: Caulobacterales bacterium; assembly: GCA_038227925.1. GTDB lineage: Bacteria > Pseudomonadota > Alphaproteobacteria > Caulobacterales > Caulobacteraceae > Acaudatibacter. The sequence goes on from JBBRPN010000028.1 coordinate 11,482, forward strand.
GACCTCTTCGGTGGCCGCCACATCCCTGGCCCCGGGGGCCGCCGACGCCCTCGCCGACGAGACGGTGTGGACCGATCCGGACCTCCCCGGCGTCGGCGCCTACACCCGTTCCAAGACCATCGCCGAGCGGGCCGCCTGGGACCTGATGGCCTCTTCCGGCGGCGAGACGCAACTCGCGACCATCAATCCAGGCCTGGTCCTGGGGCCAGTGATGGGCCCCGACTTCTCCGACTCGGTGCAGGTGGTCCAGCGCCTCCTGACCGGCAAGATTCCGGGCCTGCCCCGGCTCGGCTTCAACGTCGTCGATGTGCGCGACGTGGCCGACCTGCATCTTCGGGCCATGACCGCGCCGGAGGCGGCCGGCCAGCGGTTCATCGCCGCCTCGGACTTCGAATGGATGGAGGAAATTGGCCAGATTCTGCGCCGCCATCTCGGCGCGGCGGCCGCCAAGGCGCCGACCCGCAGGATGCCCGACTTCGCCGTCCGCCTGGCCGCCCTGTTCGACCGCGATCTCGGCTCGGTGACCTCGGGCCTGAGTCGGCGGCGCGAATTCACCTCGGCCAAGGCGCGCGACCTCCTGGGCTGGCGCCCGCGAACGGCCGAGGAGACCATCCTCGATTGCGCCCGCAGCCTGATTGCCCACGGCGCGGCGTGAACGATCGAGTAATCCCATCCGGCACCGGCGCGCCTGGGCCAATTTGCTTTTTCGCCTAGGCGCCGCCCCGCCTTTGCGTAGAGTCCGCGCGCAACCCATCCGACCATTTGAGAAAGAGATTCGAAGATGCGCGAAGCGGTGATCGTCTCCTACGCCCGCACGGGCCTGGCCAAGGCCGGGCGGGGCGGCTTCAACATCACCCCGTCGGTCTCCCAGGCCGCCCACGCGATCAAGCACGCGGTGGCCAAATCGGGGGTCGATCCGGCCGATGTGGAGGACTGCTTCATGGGCAATGTCTCGCACGGGGCGACCAATCCGGGCCGCAACGCCGCCCTCCTGGCCGGCCTGCCGATCACCACCGGCGGGGTGACCATCAACCGCTTCTGCTCCTCGGGGCTGCAATCGATCGCCATGGCGGCGCGCTATGTGATCGACGATGGGGCGCAGTGCGTGGTCGCCGGCGGGGTGGAGTCGATCAGCTTCGGCGGCGCCCGCGGCGGCGGCGAGCCGGTCGATCACAAGCTCATGGAGGCCTATCCCGACATCTTCATGCCGATGATCGACACCGCCGACATCGTCGCCAAGCGCTACAATATCTCCAGAGAATACCAGGACGAATACTCCCTGGAATCCCAACGGCGCATGGCCTCGGCCCAGCAAGCCGGCAAGTTCGCCGACGAGATCGTCCCCATGGCCACCAAGATGAAGGTGGTGAACAAGGAGACCAAGGAAGAGAGCATCGTCGACTACACGGTGAGCCGCGACGAGTGCAATCGGCCCGACACCACCCTGGAGGGCCTCGCCAGGTTGGAGCCGGTGCGAGGCCCCGGCAATTTCGTCACCGCTGGCAACGCCTCGCAGCTTTCCGACGGGGCGGCGGCGGTGGTGATCATGGAAGCCAAGGAAGCCGAGCGGCGGGGGCTCGAGCCGCTGGGCGTCTTCAAGGGCTGGGCGGTCGCCGGCTGCCGCCCCGACGAGATGGGCATCGGCCCGGTGTTCGCCGTCCCCCGCCTGCTCGAACGCCATGGCCTGAAGGTCGAGGACATCGATCTTTGGGAGCTCAACGAGGCCTTCGCCAGCCAGTGCCTCTATTGCCGCGACACCCTGAAGATCGATCCCGAGATCTACAACGTCAACGGCGGCTCCATCGCCATCGGCCACCCCTTCGGCATGACCGGCGCCCGCCTGGCCGGCCACGCCCTCCAGGAAAGCCGCCGGCGCGGCAACGTGAAACACGCCGTGGTGACGATGTGCATCGGCGGCGGCCAGGGCGGCGCGGGGCTGTTCGAGGTTTACAACTAGGGGTGCGAACCAGTCGGACGGCGCCCGACCACCCAGTCCCGGCATGCAGCGTCGGGTCCGCTTTTGGACAAGCCGGCAATGGGGAAGACGACCCAAAGCGGCCCTGAGCAGGGGCGTGCGGTCGCGGCGCGGTGCGGGTCCTCTGAACACACCTCGCCGACGCCTCGAAGCCGTTGACGGAATGGTTCACGAAGAGCACGCTCCCAAAACCTGGACGCTCACCGCGACCAAAGCAGCCAGATCGACATGGGTGCGGTGCAGAGCGTCACCATTCACGAGGATGGAGACAATGCGTGGATTGAGGATTGATTGGTCCGTGTTGGCGGTCACGATGTGTTTGGCTGGCGCAGCCTCGGCGGGCACGATCTATGATCTGAGGCTGGATTGGAAGAATGCGACCAATCCCCATGGTCCCTGGGCCTTGGTGCAGGGCTCCGTGCCGCTACCAGCGGTTCCGGACTGGACCCCTCTCAGCAACGCCGACCTCGCCTACAATCCGCTCACTGGCCACATCAAGCAGCCGGCCTTTGCGCCTTCTGGTGGCCCCCGTCCATTCTTGCCCGCCTGGTTCAAGGCGGCGGTCACCCCGGACTCGGCGGCTTTCGGCTGGCGGCGGCACGAAGTGATTGTGCACACGACGGACATCGCCAATGGCGCGGGGGAAGGCATAGCCGCCGCAGTGTTCACCGCGCCGGCGAGCGGCGCCGCGGTGATTTCAGGATACGTCTACAACGCCCGCAATTTGAACCGGCCGCAAACGTGGCTGATTTCCGTGAACGGCGCCGTTAAGGCTTCGGGCCTGTTGCCGGGCGACGGGTCCATCACGCGACCCACGAAGCACGCGTTCAATCTTGGCACGGTCACGCTCAATGTTGGCGATACGGTATTGCTGCAAATCCAAGAAGATGGAGGGCCGAACGGCGCTGGGGATTTCGTCGGCGCGGATTTGAAGGTGGTGTACAATTAGTGAGGCTCAGGTCGCGTCCCTGAGAGGCTGACTGAAAATTCGGCCGCGGCTTCGTGGGAGCGGCCGGACGCGCTGGCGGACGGCCAAAAAAGGGCCGCACGAGCACGCGTCTCGGTATTTGGCTACCGTAACTGGGCGACCTATGGCCTCTCTCGGCGCCGGTCCCCCAATTGTGAGTCAGACTCTAAGCCCTCCTCCACCACCACCGCCGTTCCGTAGGCCAGCAACCTCGGTGATGCCGTCCATGATGTCGTTGGCGTCGTAGCGCATGCCGATGACGGCGTTGGCGCCGGCCGCCGTGGCGTGCTCGATCATGTGATCGAGGGCTTCCTGGCGGGCGGTCTCGGCCAGATCGACATAGATCGACAGCTTGCCGCCGAAGATGGACTGTATGCCGCCGGCGAAATTGCCGACCACGCTGCGCGAGCGCACCGTGATCCCCCGCACCAGGGCGATGTGGCGCACGACGCGGTGACCGGCGACGTCGTTGGTGATCGAGACAATCATGAATTTCCCCCAAAGCCGTGTCGTCGCGACGATGACCGGTCGGCCGCCCGGAGCAAGCGCCATGGTTCGGCGTCAGGGCAATCGCTTGAACGATCGGCGCCAAGAACGCCTCCCGCTGTTGGCGGATGGGGAGGGCGACTCGCCGAAGGCGAGCGGGTGAGAGGACGCCGCCGCAACGCGCCCTGCCCCACCGCCCCACCCGTCTCCGGAAGCTCGGACGGCGAAGGTTCCGAGCCGCCGGACGACGGGACATCCATTCACCGCCTGTCGGGCCGTCATGGGGCGAGGCTGGTCTTGCCGGCCCGCACCGCGCCCACGACATCGACGATCGCGGCGATCACCAGGCCGGGCTGTTCCTTGTGGATCTCGTGGCCGCTCGCCGTCTTCGTGATGTGCCTGGCGCCCGGAACGAGGGCCGCCAGGCGGTCCTGCGCCTTTTTTTGCGCGGCGTCGGTGATGTAGCCGAAATCGGCCGGGACATCGGCCGGCAGGGTCCCGCCCGCGATCAGCGCCGGGACTTGCGGGCCCCAGGGCCGGTCGGCGGAGAGAACGACGAGGGGAAGGGGCTTTAGGGGCGGCGCGGCGAGGACCTGATCGAAGCTGCGATCCGGGTCGATCCGCTCCAGCGCCGGATAGAGGGCCAAGCTCTCCCTTGTGTCGCCCTCCATCAGAACGCGTTGGGTCGCCCACTGCTGTAGCGTTTCCGCCTCCCGCAGCCCTTCGCTGAGCGCATCGACGAGCACCAGACCGGCGGCCTCGCGCGGATAGGTCCGCGCGTAGAGCTTGGCGATCAGGCCGCCGTAGGAGTGGCCGACCAGCACATAGGGCGCCGGCTCGCGCGCCGCGGCGAGCAGGGCGTGCAGGTCGCGCGCCGCGTCCGCCGCTGTCGTCGGTTGCGGCGCCGGGTCGCTGCGGCTCGGCCCCTCCCCGACCGGCGTTCCCGGGCGATCGTAGGCGCAGACCCGGGTGACCTTGGCGACGCCGGAGAAGACCGTCGGCGCCCTTCCCTCGGCGACGTTCCAGTCGCCGGCGGACGCCTTGAGGCCCGCCACCAGCACGACCGTCGGCGACCCGGCGCCGCGGCATTCCAGATACATCCCGCGCCCGCCGCCGATATCCACGAGACCGGCGAAGTCTCCGCTCGCCGCGGCGCGGACGTCGGCCGCCGCGGCTGCGAGAATAGACAGGCCGATGGCGATCGGGATGAGGCGTGCGTTCAGCAAGAATAAGCCCTCGACGCTTTCTGAAGGAAGCCGATAAGTTATCGTTCTTCCGGCCAGGTCAATCGCCTCACGCCGGCCGGCGCTTCCCGATCACCCTCCCCGCGTTCCCCGACCGGGGAATCCTGATACCACGCCCGGCGAAAGGAGCGTGGCTCGTGCCGCAGCCTTCCCCGGACGCCCCGCCGCCGCCCGACCTCGAAGAGGCCGAGGCGGAATATCAGCGGTTTGTGTGGAAGAATCTGCCGCGCAATTTCGCCGGCCATTTCATGCACGGCATGCTGGGCATGACCGGCTTTCGCCTGTTCAACGCCCCGACCTTCCTGCCGGCCTATCTGCATCTGCTCAGCGGCTCGGACTTCATCGTCGGCCTCGGCCAATCGCTGCAGCAGGCCGGCGGGGTGCTCTCGCCGGTGATCGGGGCGACCCAGATCGAGCACCGCAAGCGGGTTTTGCCGGTGGCCATGCTGATGGGGACCCTGATGCGGGTGCAGATCCTCGGCGTCGCGGTGGCCGGCTTCATCCTGCACGGCTATCCGCTGCTGATCGCCATCCTAACCTTCCTGTTTCTGCTCGGCCTCTTCTCCGGGCCGCAGTCGGTGGCCTTCCAGCTGCTTCTGGCCAAGGTCATTCCGATATCGCGGCGGGGACGGCTCCAGGCCCTGCGCAACGTCACCGGCGGGGCGATCGCCGCGGGGCTGGCCTGGTTCGCCGGCCGCTACCTGATCCAGCGCAACGTGTTCGGCAACGGCTATGGGACCACCTTTCTGCTGGCCTTCGTCCTCACCAGCCTGGGCCTCACCGCCCTGCGCCTGTTGATGCGCGAGCCTGTTCCGCCGACCATCCGCGCCAGGAGCCGGGTGATCGACCGGGTGAGGGAGTTTCCGACCCTGCTCACACAGGATCGCGGCTTCATGTTCTTCATGATCGCCCAGACCCTGGCGGTGGCCGGGCGGGTGGCCGCGCCGTTCTACATTCTCTACGCCGGCCACTCGATGGCCCTGAACGGCCAGAACCTGGGCCTGCTTTCCCTGGCCTTTCTGGGGGCCGATACGGCGACCAACCTGATCTGGGGCCTGGCCGGCGACCGCTTCGGCTTCCGCTCCACCTTCATCGGCTCGCTCATCGTGTGGATCGCCGCCACGGTCCTCCTGATGGCCGCGCCCGGCCTCCATTTCGCCGGATTCGGCGGCCCGGCCTTGGGTGTCCATGGCCTGATCTTCATAGCCTTCTTCGGCCTCGGGGCGGCGCAGTCCGGCTTCCTGATGAGTTCCCAGACCATGGTGCTGGAATTCGGCGAGCGCGACGATATGGCCATGCGCCTGGCCCTGACCACCACCGCCCAGGGGGCCATGTCCACCATTGGCCCCCTGGCCGGCGGCGTCATCGCCGCCACCGCCGGCTACAAGGTTCTGTTCGCCGTCTCGATCGCTCTCCTCGCCATCGCCCTCGCCGTCCTGGTGTTTCGGGTCGAGGAACCGCGCCTTCGCCGGGGTGTCGCCTAGGGCGGGGACGCATGCTAAGGCCCGCCCCAAGACCACTCAAAGCGAGGCAAGATCCATGCGCGTCGGCGTTCCCAAGGAGATCAAGACCCTCGAATTTCGCATCGGCGCGACGCCGGGCGTGGTTCAGCGGCTGGTCCACGAGGGCCATGAGGTGTTCGTCGAGGCCGGGGCCGGGGCGGGCATCGGCCTGGCCGACCAGGCCTATGTCGATGTCGGCGCCCAGATCCTCCCGGACGCCGACGCGGTGTTCGAGGCCGCCGAGATGATCGTCAAGGTCAAGGAGCCGCAAGCCGTCGAGATCGCCCGCCTGAAACCGCGCCACATCCTCTTCACCTATCTGCACCTGGCCGCCGATCCCGATCAGGCGCGCGGCCTGATGGCCAGCGGCTGCACCGCCATCGCCTATGAGACGGTCACCGACCGCGCCGGGCGCCTGCCGCTACTGGCCCCCATGAGCCAGGTGGCCGGGCGGATGGCGGTGGATGTCGGCGCCTATCACCTCCTGAAGCCCCACGGCGGCCGGGGCCTGCTGCTGGGCGGCGCGCCGGGCGTCCTGCCGGCCAATGTGCTGATCCTGGGCGGCGGGGTGAGCGGCAAGCACGCCGCCCAGATGGCCGTCGGCCACCGCGCCGACGTCACCTTGTTCGACATCTCCGCCCCCCGCCTCGAGGAACTCGACGACCAGTTCGGCGGCGCGGTGAAGACCTGCTACTCCACCCACGACCTGGTCGCCGAGGCTCTGCCGACCGCCGACCTGGTGATCGGCTGCGTGCTGATCCCCGGCGCCGCCGCCCCCAAGCTGGTGACCCGCGCCGACCTTTCCCGCATGCGCCCCGGCTCGGTGCTGGTGGACGTGGCCATCGACCAGGGCGGCTGCTTCGAGACCAGCCACCCCACCACCCACGCCGACCCCACCTTCGTGGTCGACGAGGTGATCCATTACTGCGTCGCCAACATGCCGGGCGCCGCCCCCCTCACCTCGACCTATGCCCTCAGCGCCGCCACCGCCCCCTACATCGCCGCCCTGGCCGGCAAGGGCGTGGACAAGGCCCTGGCCGACGACCCCGGCCTGGCCCAGGGCCTCAACGTCAAGGCCGGCAAGGTGGTCCACAAGGCGGCGGCGGAGTCGCTGGGGATGGGGTGACCGAGGATTTAAGGGGGAGGCTTGGGCGCCGGCGCCCCTGTGCCAGTCTGCACGCACTTCACCGCCTCCGCCAATACCTTCTGCCCGACCAATCCCAAAAGGGCGAGCACCAGGCTCATATTTTTTATGCTGTCGGGCATGTCGGTCCGACCCGCCAAGGCGCTGCGGACGGTGGTCATCTGCTGCGCTTCGATCGGACTGGGATTCTGGAGCAACACAAGGCAAAGCGCCACGAGCGAGGAGCTTTGTTGGACGAAATCGATCTGAGAGGCCAGTTGCGCGGCGATCTGTGAGCGGTGTTCCGCCAAGTGGCGATCGACACCGCGATCGACGACCGACAGAAGCTGATCGACGATGACCGCCGGCCCCACGGAGATATCGTCGCCGCCGACCGTGCGCAGCTTCATCAGGCTGGTCCGCAGAACGGCCAGCGAGCCGAATCCCGCGACGATCGTCAGCTTGACACCATCGACGGCAATGGGATGGGCGACCGGATCGACCGCGACCAGGGACTTGGAAAAGGTGGCCAGCCACCAGGCCGCGAGCAGGCCCGCCCCGCCATTGATCAGCGCATAGCTCAGGGCCGGCCAGCTCCAGAGCGCTCGCAGGGGATCGTCGCGGTATCGAGCCAGGAGCTCGACGGCGGAAACGATGAAGCCGATCAGGCCGGCGGCCCAGATCGCCGTGTTGACATCCATCCCGCACCGCCCTTCGCGGTCAAGCGGTCAATAGAGGCTGCGCCCCGACGGCGTCAGCCGCAGGTGTTGTTCGTCTCCGTTCGCGACGGTCTCCACCAGGCCGCTGGTGGTCGCGATCCCGAGCGCCGACAAAAACTCCGGCCGCGACAGATTCGATTGCGCCATGGCGTCGGCATAAGCCAAGCCCGCGCCGCCGGCCGAGACAAGGACGCGACCCAATCTGTCGATCAGGTCTCCATCACTGGGCGTCGGCCCTGGCGCAAAACTCAAAAAGTTGCTGAGGGCCTCCGCAGAGGTATTTGCGGACATATCGAACTCCCTTCCCAGTTTCAGGATAACACCGAACGTCAATCAGGCAAAGACGATCGTATAGCCTCCGGGACCGTCAGGGCGCCGTCGTCAGCCGCTCGATTTCGCGGGCGAAGGCGCGGCGAAGCTGGTCGGCCTCCTCGTCCGGCAGCCAATTGGCCATGTTGGGGAAGACGGTGCGCCACATGCGCGCCTCGCGCTCGGGCCAGGGCATGGCCGCCGCGCCGCGCGCCGTCTCCAGCAGGGCCTCGAGCCGGCGACGGATGACGGCCGGATCGGGCAGGAAGGTCTGGGGCGGCGCCTGAAGGCGGTGCTCGCCCTCGCCGAACAGGCTGGCCTGCGCCGGGCCGGTGGGATGGCCGAAAAGATCGGTCTGGTCCGTCATCCTCCTTCAGCCGGCCTCCGCGCCATGAAACCCGAGCGCCGCGCGGGTAAGGGAATCGCCCAGCGTGGCGGCGAGGATGCTATCGGCCGCCGCGAAGAGGTCAATCAGTTGCGCGATGCGGGCGGCTATGTCGCGCAGATCGGGGATAAAGGCCGGGCCGATGGCCAGGCCCTCGCGCGCCGCCAGCCAGCGGGGAAGGAGGGCGTAGCCGCTGACCGCGAAGCTCCACACGCCGGCTGGAATGTTGACGATCCGCCCCGAGCCGTCGGCGCACAGGCGGATTTCGCCGGCCGCCCACCTGATTGGCGCGAGGGGTCCGGTGGGCGCGGTTTCGGCGCGGGCCAGGCCGCCGAGATAGGTCTCGCCGGGCGGCCGGGCGAAGGTCTCCACGGCGCGGATATCGGCGCCGAGGCGGGCGGCGGCGTCGAACACCGCCCGATCGGCGGGAAAGGGGATGTGGGGATAGACATCCTCCAGGTCCTCGGCGAAGCGGGTGGTGTAGGAACTAGCCGACAGCAGGCAGAGGATGGCGTCGAACACCGCCTCCGCCGCCACCGCCGAACCGTAGGCCGCGCCCAACGCCTCGATCAGTTCCCCGTTGACATTGTTTGGGCCGTGGCCGGCGCGCCGGTCGTGGAGCGGGAAGGCGTAGCCGCCGTAACTGCCGCGAAAGGCGTGGTAATCGGGCAGAAGACCGTGACACCAGATGGCCGGGCCGGCGCCGGTTCCCCCAGGCATGGCGTAAAGGCCGACGTTTTCGGCGCCCCATGCTTTCTGAAGTTCGGGCCTCGGCCGATCCAGGTATCTCGTGTGATTGTAAAGGTATCGACGATCGAGGGGTCGATAGGACGCCAGCACGATCCGTTCCTCGTCGAGCGGCTGCGCTCTCGCCAGAGACTCAGGACGGGCGTCGGTCGCGGTGAAATCCGGTAGAGAGACGTTGAGAGTTTTGGAAACAAATGCCGAAATCCGATTCCGAAGAACGGTGCGTTCGACGGCATATACGAAGGCGTCGCGTTTGGATTGAAGGCCACTCAGGCCGAAGACGAAACAATCATTCAGCCCGATGAGTTCGCCATTGAAAAACGGTCTCGGCCGCATGTCGTCGAGCCAGTCGCGTTCGACGGGAACCGCGCCGGCCAGCACGCCCGCGCCCGCCCCGTCGGACAGCCAATCGAACTTCGACTGGCGCGACAGGAAATCGTGCGCCGAGGGGTCGTTGTAGCTCACCGTGGCCGCCGCCCCCGCCGCCTTGCTTCCATCGGCGATGGCCAGGGTGATGGCGGTGCCGACCTGGATGTTGAAGACGCCTTGATCGGCGCCGACGCCGGCCCGCTCGCCCCGCCGCACGTTGCCGCGCAGATCGACGATCTCGATGCGGTCGAAGCGCCGGCGCATCATCTGGCGAAGGCCCGCGTAAGGCCAGCCGGTCAGAAACTTGCGGTTGGTGATGAAGGCGACGACTCCGCGCCGGGGCGCGTTCTTCGCCTCGAACAGTTTCCACATCGCCCAACGCCAGAAGGCGACCGACAGTTCGGGGAAGGTATTGAGCTGATTGCCCTGCCCGGCGTCGCGCACCGGCTTTTTCAGATCGTCCCAGAGGGCGTCCATCCAATGGCCGACCAGGGTCTCGTTCTCTCCCACTTCCAGGCGGCGGTAGGGCGGATTGCCGATAATGGCCAGGATCGGCTGCGTCTCCTTGATGCGGTTGGACTCCTTGCGCTCATCGTTGATGCCTTGCGAGACGAAGCCGAGCGGGCCCAGCGGCGCCGCCGCGCCCGGCTCGGCCAGGGTGTCAGTAAGATAGACTCCGAGCCTGGGCAGGGCCGACGCGCCGGGCGTTCCGGCATCCGCCTGGGACAGCGCGTGATGCAGGCGGTAATGGGCCACGGCGTAGGGGCCGACCAGAAGCTCGAAGCCATACATGCGCCGGGCGAGGCCGATCAGGGCCAGCGGCGCCTGGCCCGGGCCATCGCGGGCGGCCACGTCGCGGCGCAGACGCTCGGCGATGCCCAACAGGAAGGTGCCGGTGCCGGTGGCCGGATCGAGGATGTGGACCTGACCGTCGGCGAGGCCCGCCGTCGCGAGATTCTCCCGCAGGGCGCGGTCGAGGGCGCCGACCATGTAGCGGACCACCTCGACCGGCGTGTAATAGACCCCGAACCGCTCGCGGGCCTTGGGATCGAAGGTCTGGAGGAAGTCCTCGTAGAAATAGAGGATCGGGTCGCGGCCGTTCGGCGGCGTGGCGAGAATGCCGGGGTGGAAGCCGTTGACCGTGTCCAGCATCACCTCGAAACCGGCCCCGATCTCGCGGGCCACCGGCTCCATACTGAGCACCTGGAGGACCGTCTTCATCAGCGGATGCTCGGGCGGCATATGATCGGCGGCGTGCCGATCGACATCCTTGCCGCTGGCCTCGCGGACCAGCAGCAGGCCGAAGGCGAGGGTCTGGGCGAAGGCGCCGGAAAACAGCTCGTCGAAGTCGCCGCTCGAATAGCCCGCCGCCTCGGGGTGGGAATAGAGCACGTCGCGGAATTCCTGGCGCACCTGCTGCAGGGCGGTGCCGGCGATCTTTTGCTCGGTGAGTTCGGCCAGGCGGTCGCGCACGATGCCGCGCACCAGGCGCGCCGAATGGGCGAGCAATTCGGCCAGCTGTTCGGCGTCCTTGGCGGCGGGCGGCTGGGACTGGGCGAGCCGTTCGAAAAGGCGCAGAAACGGGTCGGCGTCGTGTTCGTCCACCAGACGGTCGGCGGCGCGGTCGGTCTGGGACGGGTCGAGCGCGGCTTCGGGAACCAGGGTGGCGCGGCTCACCGCCTTGTCGCGTTCGTAGAGCCGAAAGTCGTGGAAATTGCAGATGGCCCAATGGGCGAACTCGCCGAACCGGCCGAACTGGCGCTTGTCGTGAGGTGCGCGCCAAGCGGCGCCGTCCGTAAATTTGTCGGCTGATTTCAATTCGACGAAGGCGCGCGCCGGCTCGCCCGGGCGTTTGAGCGCGATGTCCGGACGACCGACGCCAGGATTTTCGAACTCGCCGATGACCGTCAACTGCGGCGCGGCCGGGAGGGTCGGCAGGAGCGCGACCAGAAGCGCCTGGAAATGCGGCGCGAGGCCCGGCTCGGTGACGGCGGCATGGGCGCGCCGGGCCTCCCTTACCTGGCGCGCATAGGTTCTGATTGCGAGGTTTTGGGGGTCGGTGACCATCGCCATGGCTTAGCCGGTCCCATTCACGCGACGAGTCTTCGCGGATCGATCTTGGGGTGCGGCATCCCGCTCCGCGCCGCCGGAGCGGACCCCTCGATGGCTTTCGTTCACCCTCGGTTCAGGCGGCGACGCCTAACGATCGGTGATTGTGCCGGCCACGCGCGAAAATCGCGCCGGCCCCAAGTGAAAGTATCGACAAAATGAACGACTGGCGATTGGCCAAGGCCGCCGTGCTCCTGGGCGCTCTTTCGAGCGCGGCCATGGTGGCCGTGCCCGCGGCGTCCTACGCCCAAGGCGCTCCGGACGGCTATGGTCAGAACGGCTACGGCGGGAACGCCTATGATCAGAACGGCTACGGCCCAAACGGTTACGGCCCGAACGGTTACGGCCAAGGCGGCGACGGCCAGAACGGCTATGCCCAGAACGGCTATGGCCAGGAGGGCGGCTACGGCCAAGATGGCTATGCCCAGAACGGGCCGCCACCGCCCCGGGCTGGCTACGCCCCGCCCCCGCCGCAAGGTCAGTACCCTCCGCCCTATGGCGCCGGCCAGGACTACAATTCCCAGGCCTACCAACAATCGGTGGCGGAATATCAACAATCCCTGGCCGACTATCGGGCGCACTACGGCCGGCCCTATGGGGCGCGGAACTGTTCCGGCAATCGCGGCGCAAACACCGTCGCCGGGGCCATCGTCGGCGGCGTGGCGGGCGCGGCTCTGGGTCTGAGCGTGGCCGGCTGGGCGGCCAGAGGCGCCTGGGCCCTGTTCGGCGGCTCGATCGGCGCGACCCTCGGCGCGGCGATCGGCTCCAGCTCCGGCGGCGGCGATTGCGGCTACGCTTACGGCGGCCCAGCTTACGGCGGCGGAGGCTACGGCTATGCGCCCGGTTACGCCTATGCTCCGGGCTATGCCTATGCCCCACGAGCCGCCTGGCGGCCGGCGCGGTGGCGAGGCGACCGGTGGGCCCGTCGGCCCCGTCCCGACGGCTGGCGCCGCGCCGACGACCGCTATTAGGGGGCGCAAAAAGTCGGCGGCGCGCGCCTTGCGTCAACCTCCGGGCGGCTGCTAGCCTCCACGCCTTCCGACAAGCGAGGCCACGCCATGAGCCGATCCGCCGCCGCCTTGGCCATGACCGTCGTTTCGCTCGCGGCCTGCGCCCCGGCGCCGGCGGCCAAGGCCCCGGCGCCGCCGGCCCAGTCCCCCGCCGTCGCCGCGCCGGCGCCGTCGCCCAGACACGCCACCATGATCTGCCGCAACAGCCAGGACGGCCGCAAGGTCGCCTGCGGAACCCCCAACGCCGTTATGGTGGGAATCAAGGAAGACTAGGTCCGCGCCGTCCGAGCCAATCCCGAGAAAGAATCCCGCGCGGCTCGTCGCGCTTAACCCCTACCCGAACTCCGGCGCGAAGCGGATATTGCCCGCTTCCAGGCCCTTGACCACCACTTCCAGGCCGCCGGACTTGATCATCCATTCCAGGCGATGATCGCGGTATTCGCGTTTGAAGTGGCCCTTGGCGACCAGGTCGGCGACGTTGGAAGCCCCGATATCGAAGGCGCGGGCTTCGGCGACGGTTCGCGCCACCGAGGGGCGGGCGAGAGCGCGCTCCAGCCACGCCGCCAGCCGCGAGCCGGCCGCCGGCCGGTTGCCGACCGCCACCGAAGTTCCCACGAAGGGGGCGACGGCCAGGTCGCCCCAGCCGAACGCCTCGCCGTTGAACCAGGGCCGCTCGCCGAGCTGGCGCTCCAGCCAGGCGAAGAAGCCCTGCGTCTGCCGCGCCGCGTTGGCCTTCAGCCTCGCCGCCAGTTCCCCATCGGCCCGCTTGAACCAGTCGATCTCCCCCAGTCCCCAGTTGATCGCCTCGAAGTGGGTGTCCATCACCTCTTCGATCGTCCGCGCCCGCGCCCGCTCGGCCGCGCCGGCGGGGAGAAGGGCCGGGGCGGGCCAGCGATCCTCGATATATTCCAGGATGACGGTGGAATCGAAGACCGCCGTCTCGCCGTCGATCAGCACCGGCACCTCGGCGCGCGGGTTGGCCGCCACGAAGGCCCCGGACGCCCCGCCGGCCCCCATCCCGGCCGGCTCGGCCCGCTCGAATTCCACCCCCTTTTCCCGAAGCGCGATCTTGACCTTCTGGGCGTAGGGCGAAAGGACGTGCTCGTAGAGGGTGATCATGGGGTCTCTCTAAGCGGAGATTCCCGGGTCGGCCAACGAATCTTGATTGGCTGTCGAGGCAATCGTGGCGCACCCGCCCCCTCCACCCCTTCGGGGTCCCCCTGCCCCATGAAGAATGGGGGAGGATCATCTCGCTCAAATCCTCCTCCGCGAAGCGGGGGAGGGGGACCCCGAAGGGGTGGAGGGGGCGGGGGACAGAGCGCCGACCCCGCGCGGCCACCACCCCGCTTGACCCTCGGCGGGCCAGAGGCGACAAGTCGTCCAACCCCACGAGAGGGAGAGTCCATGGCCAGCCGAACGTCCGCCGCCCCCGACTGGTGGCGCGGGGCGGTGATCTATCAGATCTATCCGCGCAGCTTCGCCGATTCCGACGGCGACGGGGTGGGCGATCTGAAGGGGATTCTGGGCAAGCTCGATTACGTCGCCAGCCTCGGCGTCGACGGGATCTGGCTCTCGCCCTTCTTCATCTCGCCGATGAAGGATTTCGGCTATGACGTGAGCGACTACCGCGCCGTCGATCCCCTGTTCGGGACCCTGGCCGACTTCGACGCCATCGTGGCCCGCGCCCACGCCCTCGGCCTGAAGGTGATCATCGACCAGGTGTGGTCGCACACCTCCGACCAGCACCCGTGGTTCATCGAGAGCGCCGCCTCCCGCGAAAACCCCAGGGCCGACTGGTACGTCTGGGCCGACGCCAGGGCCGACGGTTCGCCGCCCAACAACTGGCAGGCGGTGTTCGGCGGGCCGTCCTGGACCTGGAACGCCCGCCGGCGGCAATACTACCTGCACAATTTCCTCATCGAACAGCCGGACCTCAACTATTGGCATCCGGACGTTCAGGACGCGATCCTGGAGGCGGGCCGGTTCTGGCTGGATCGCGGCGTCGATGGCTTCCGCCTCGATGTGATCAATTTCATCTTTCACGACCAGGCCTTGACCGACAATCCGGCCGAACCGCGCGAGCGACCGCCGGCCATGCCGACGCTCTTCCAGCGCCACCTCCACGACCGCTCCCGGCCGGAGGCGCTGGCCTTCCTCGGCCGGTTGCGGCGCCTGCTCGACAACTACGGCGCGATGAGCGTGGGCGAAGTGGTCGATGATCCGCCCCTGCCGCGCCAGAAGGAATATGTCGCCGGGACCGATCGTTTGCACACGGCCTATGGCTTCTATCTGTTATTGGCCACGGCCGCGACGCCGGAATTATTCGCCACCGCCCTGACGTCATGGACCGCCGCCGACGGCTGGCCGTCGTGGTCGCTGGACAATCACGACGTGCCCCGCTTCGCCACCCGCCTGGCCCGGTCGGGCGATCCGGCGCAGGCCCGGACGATCCTCGCCGCCCTGATGTGCCTGCGCGGCACGATCTTTCTCTATCAGGGCGACGAGCTGGGCCTGCCCCAGGCCCGGGTGCCGTTCGACCGCCTGCGCGATCCCTTCGCCGTCGCCGCCTTCGACGGCGGCTCGGGGCGCGACGGCGCGCGCACCCCCATGCCGTGGACGGCGACGGGCCCCGCCGCCGGCTTCTCGGCCTCTTCCGACACCTGGCTGCCGATCGATCCGGCCCATCGGGCGCTGGCCGTGGACGTCCAGGAGGCCGACGGCGCCTCGATGCTGCATTTCACCCGCCGGCTGATCGCCCTGCGCCGCGCCCATGCCGCCCTGCGCCTCGGCGACGCCATCGTCCTGCCCGCCCCCCCCGGCGTCCTCGCCTTCGAGCGGCGCCTTCCCGGCCAGGCGCTGCTCTGCGTCTTCGAACTCGCCGGGCGGGCGGCGGTTTGGGGCGCGCCGGCGCACGCCGAGATCGTCGCCCGGTTCGGGAGGGGGTGCGATGTGGATGGCCGATCCCTGCGTCTCCAGCCATTCGGCGGCGCGGTGCTGAAGGCTGTTTAGCCGGCGACCTGCAGGCGCCGCAGCATGGCCAGGCGCTTGTCGGCCAGGTCCTTGGCCTGGGCGTTCAACTCGTCCAGATTGGCCTCGGCGCCCTGCAGGACCTTGCCCTCCTTGATGATCGCCTGGTTCTGGGTGGCGAGGGTGTTCCAGGCGTCCTTGGCCCAGTCCTGCGGCGTCTTGAGGCCGCGCGCCCGGGCGCCCAGGAACATCTGTTCGAAGCGACCGGCCGGCACGCCGGCGCCGATCACCGGCGAGGCCAGGCAGCTCACATCGCCGCTGATCCTGGCCCGGTCGATCAGATAGGCGTTCAACCGCTGGCAGCGGGGCGCGGCCAAGGTTTGGTCGGCGTCGCTCTGGGCCGGATGGGCGCGGCCCGAGCCGATCAGCACCGCCAGGGCCTCGATCAGTGCCCCGCCGGGCAGGGCGGCCAGAGGCGGCCTCTTGGCCAGGTCGCCGATCCGCTTGGGCGCCGCATCCTCGTCGGCCAGGGCCTCGACGACCGGCTGGTAGATCTCCGGCTTGAGGCCGACCTTGCCCAGGCCCGCCTCCACCTCGTGGGTGATGTCGGCCGGCGGCGTGGTCAGGGTCACCCTCACTTCGCCCAGCCGCTCCAGCCGTTCCAGCGGCGACAGCCGCCGGGCGCCGCGGCTATAGATGTCGCGCCGGAACTGCTGGTTGAGCAGGTAGTCGCGCACCGTCTCGCGCAGCACGGCGTAGGGAATCGCGCCCAGCACCTCCTGCTGCGGCGAGGTCAGGTTGAAGCCGTCCATCTGGTCGAGCAGGGCGGCCGCGCAGGCGTAGGAAAGCTTGCCGTCCGACAGCCAGTTATGGACGTCGGAGAAATACATCGGCGTCCAGTCGCGGTTGAAATATTCGTGGGCCACATAGTTGCCGTTCTGGCCGGCGATGGCGTCGAGACGCCCCTTGGCCATGGGATTGGCGGCGAAGTAGCGCGCCCCGACCTCGGCCAGTTTCGATCCGAAGGCGATGGAGGCGTCGATCCGCCCCACCACCCCTTGGGCGTCGCTGCCCACCGTCTCGGCGTGCAGGGTCATCATGTGGCGCAGCGGCATGGCCATCGACCAGCCGGGCAGGGTGTTGTCTCTCATGTAGTCCGCCCCGCCGACCTTCAGCCGGCGGCGGACGATCTCCACGATGGCCCGCCGGTTGTCGTCGCTGACCCAGCTCCACACCCCGTGCAGGACGATGTAGTCGAAGGCCGGCAGGTCGTCGCGGGCGGCCATGTCGGCGAAACTGTCGTCGAAGAAGCGGGCCTGGGAGCCGGCGTGCTCTGCCAGGGACTGGGCGTTGGCGGCGTGGGCCGGGTTGAAGTCGGCCCCCCAGAACTCGCCGGCCACGGCGGCGGCGTGGATGTTGGCCGACAGGCCCTGGCCGTAGCCAAGCTCGAGATAGCGCATGGACGAGCGGTTGGGCGGTTCGTGGCCGCTGAGCAGCAGGGCCAGATCGATCAGCCCCGGCGCCAGCTCACGGTAGTAGCCGTGGGTGTAGTCGATCTCGGCGACGTAGCCGCTGGTCCAATCCATTCAGGGCCCCCCAGGTTTTCGCCGCCCGCACTCGGAGCCGACGCCGAGGCGGATGTCAACGGCGGCGCGCCGGTTTGGCGTGTCCGCCCCCTCCACCCCTTCGGGGTCCCCCCCCATTTCATGGGGGAGGATCACACCGCTCAAATCCTCCCCCGCGCCTCTTCGCGGGGGAGGGGGACCGCGAAGCGGTGGAGGGGGCGGGGGAAAGAGCGCCGGCGCCTCGGTCGCCGGGCCCGTTCGCCTAGAGCTTCACCAGCATCTTCCCCAGGTTTTCACCCTTGAACAGCTTCAGAAACGCCGTCGGGGCGTTCTCGATGCCCTCCTCCACCGTCTCGCGCCATTTGACCTTGCCCTCGCCGATCCAGCCGGACATGTCCTTGATGAAGGTCGGCAGCAGGTCGTAGTGGCTGGAGACGATGAAGCCCTCCAGGCGAAGCTGCTTGCCGACCACCATGATCAGCCCACGCGTCCCGGCCCCCAGGTCGGTGTCGTTGTATTGAGAGATCATGCCGCACAGGGCGAAGCGGCCGAACGGGCGCGCCGCCATCAGGGCCGCTTCCATATGGGCGCCGCCGACATTGTCGAAATAGACATCGATCCCGTCGGGCGCGGCGCGCATCAGGGCGGCGGTCAGGTCGGGCTCGGCCTTGTAGTCGATGACGTGATCGACGCCGATCGCCTTCAGCCAGGCGGCCTTTTCCGCCCCGCCGGCCGAGCCGATCACCGTGTGGCCTTTGAGCTTGGCGATCTGGCACACCACCTGGCCCACGGCGCCGGCGGCGGCGGAGACGAACACCACGTCGCCGTCCTTTAAGGACGCGATCTTCAACAGACCGACATAGGCGGTCATGCCGGGCATGCCGGCGACGCCCAGGAACGCCTGCGGCGGCAGGCCGTGGGAGTCGAGCTTCTGCACCGCCGCCGCCGGGGCGTTGAACGCCTCGCGCCAGCCCAGGAAGCTCTGCACCGCGTCGCCGGCCTTGAAGGCCGGGTCGTTGGAGGCGACCACCTCGCCCACCGCGCC
>JBBRPN010000029.1:0-28382 GCA_038227925.1 Caulobacterales bacterium
AGCGAACGAACCAAGATTTCGCGACCCTGTGTATCGCGGACCCCGATACACACACAAAGGGTACCGGTCGGCGCAGGCGCGCCGATGGCCGGGTCCGCGGCGCGGATGAAGTTCGCCGTAATGATGTGCGCCGTGCGATGTCCATAGCGGATCGCTAGGCGGACGGCTTTGACCAGGTCTGTCATCTCTTTCCCCTGCCCCGCTCACATAGTCGCGACAGCCCTTTCGGAACACCACGCAGTAGGGTGGGCATTCGTTTGGATCATCCAGGCTGTGGCTCCGGCTCGGCCCCCGCCAGCAGCAGCGCCAGCGCAAAAGTGGAAACGCCGAGCCCGACCGAGGCAGCGCTGAGATGCTCGGCGAAGGCTGCCGCCCCCCAGACAATCAGGGCCGCGCCTACGATGAAAGCCGCGATCCCGAGCCTCGGCGCCCAGCCGGCCCAGCGCCATCAGAAGACCTGGCGGACAGGCGCCGAAGGCCTCGCCCGTCAGGTCTTTGCCCGAAGACTTGGTGAGGCGCTGGTAGGCGAGGTCGGCGACGACCGCGTTGGCGTCTGCCGCGTCACCGGCGGGTGACGAGAGCCAGGCGTGCCAGACGTGTCGGCGCGCATCGGTGGCGCTCAAATACTCGGCGATCCGGCGACCCCGCCAGATCGAGCGCACGGCGGTTGAGAAGTCACCGGCAATGAGTTCGGCGACCGTGCTCAATGGCGAGGCGTCCGCGTTTCGCAAATCGTCGAGTTGCGGGAGGACAGCACGCAGGGCCGCCCTCATCGGTAGTGCAAATCCGAGCGGATGCGGCAGGGCAGAGCGGTGAGCCCAAAGACGTGCCGGATGGCGGTGACGATCGGCGGGCGTTGCAGGCGTCGGTCGGCGTAGATCCAGAAGGTTTTTTCGAGATTCGAGAAAACAATGCGCCCGCGCGGGAAATCCTCGTATTCGTGGAACGTCACGACCTCCGGCACGCCAATTCGTTTTCGACCTGCAACGGTCAGGTTTCGCCAAGCCTCCCAAACCTCGGCGTGTCCGCGGGGGTGGGTGAGACAGTCTCCATAGGTCTCGGCCTGATCCAAGGCGGTGCGGTCAGAGACCAGGAGGAAGCTTCCCTCTTGGGTGGGAACGCGCCAGAAGATGCCAACACAGGGGGCCGCGTCATCGCTTTGCATTTACCTATTCGCCTCGCAGCCGTGCTTGTCCTCGCCGCCGGCGCCGCTTTTGGCGCCGAGCATCTGGGCGGCGTTAGGGTCAACGCGCGCGACGCCAGCGCCTTGCGCAGACTGGACCCTTGCCGGGTTGATGGCGCCATCCTGGCCGACCGCTACGCCCTTGCTTTGGAGTCGGTCTACACGCGAGACATTTATGTCTACGAGTTGCGAAAGGCCGGGCGCTGGAAGGCGATGGGCGCCGCGCGGTTTTGCGCCACCATGGCTAAGCTCTACGCGAAACACGAGGGGCGGCTCAGCCCGGGCGACGCGCGAAGCGCCCTGAATGCCCCGTCCGTACATCACGCGCTGCTGGACGCAATGACCGCCGCCGAGCGCGACGCACGCCGATTCTCCCCAGAGCCGGCCTTGTTGGACCGAGTGGTCGGGCGTGAATGAGGTCTGGATCTGCGCCATGTCCGAACACTGACACACACGTACGTCAGTTTTGGACGGAGAACTTCAGGTTGCGTGGGCTTCACAAAACAGCGGGGCGGCATTGTCAGAGCCTCCGGCTGAGATCTTTCTGAGCGTGCCAGAGCGCGTCCTTGTCCATTTCCGCTTGGCAAACCATCCACTGAAGATAGTCGATCTGGCGGCGGGACTACAACGAGGCCCGACCACACTCGAAGCTCGGATGGATGACGCCTGGGGCCTACGCCAGCACTCTACGCGGACAGACCGCCCGGAGCGCTGCACGACATGAGGGTTCCGCGCACCGGGCTCTTGCCAGCCACCCACACGAAGGCTCAGATCAACCCGGGACTCTCGTTATGGCCGGATGAGAAATGGGGGTCACGTCACGAGCGATATAAAGCGGGTACGACCTTCCGTTTCGGTCATGCAACGCTCTCCAAGGGATCGCAGCGAGAAGACCCTCGTGCCCCGCGGATAGTTCTCGGTCGTCTACCACGCGAACCGCACCTCATTCTGGCTTCTCGGCTAAATCGATTGAGGCGCCGCTCGGGCCATTATAGGTCGGGGTAGCCCCGCCCTTTCCATCGAAATTCACGCGAAGAGGTTGGCCGAAAAGCCAAGCTCGGCAGGCGGATATGACCGGTGTGAAGTCCTTGTGCAGCAACTCCCGGCCAATCTCATCCTTCTCGTCGAGGATCGTTCCGTCGAAGCGTTTGCGCCGGCGTCGCCCGCTATCGTCGGCAGTCTCAAACCACCGATCCACGCTACAGACGACGCGGGCGATGCCCCGGACCAAGCCGACGGCGATACTCGACCGAACGGGCATGCCAATGGCCCAATCGCCTCGCACGGCCCCATAGAGCCTTTCATTGTCGGGGTTTCTTTGATGGCCGATGGCTCGGGAGATGTTGAACACCCAAACGTCGTCTATTGGCAGCGATGGGTTCACAAATAGCGCGGCAACCCGCGCCTCTATTTCCTCGCCAATCAGAAGACCTCGATCCCATTCATGGTGTCCGGAAACCTTGTTGCCGTCCGCAGCCCCACAAAAGCGCTGAAGGACTTCGATCAACGCGGCCTCGACTTCGAACGCAACATCTTCGGACGTTACGTTCTCCGGATTCAACCGGCGCCGAACAATCGCCAGAACGGGCTCGCGTCCCTCTTTCCATAGGTCCGCAATGGTTTGCTGCTTTCTGCTGAGTGTCCGGCCAGCGGCCAACGCCTCGGCCGTCTCGAAGAGATGACCGTCGGGCCTAGTGTTGCCCTGGCCCTCGCGCCCGCCAGCCTTCCCAACGTAGAAGACGTTGTTCTTGTCGGAACGCGGGTCGAGCAACGCATAGACATAGGAGCCAAGGAAATCCTCGATCACCTTTCTTCGAAAAAATAGGTGCGGGGGTTCGGCCATAATCCCGTCTCTATCGGTCCGTGCATTTTCAGCACACAATTCAATCGCACGGCGCGCGCATGATCAAGCTTTTCGTCCGGATTGCGCGGATGGGCGATCAAGCCGTCGAGACGATCGACGGCAGATCGGCGACTTGAAGGCGGTTGTTCTTCAAGAAGGCGGAAACGATCAAGGCCGTGGAAGCGGTCAGGGATGATTTGGCGTCTTCGGGCAAAACGGTATCTCCACGCCCAATTGATGTTGCCGAAGACCCTATGACGGGTTTTCAGCCGAAAATCGACAATTCGTGCGGGAGAGGACGTGCGAGTGGCCGTTTTACGGGACGCTCAATGGCTTCGCTTCCGACAGGGTCAAGCCAGTGGTGACCAGCGACACCAGTAGCCGGAACTGACGATCATCAAGACCGCCGAGGCGCCGCGAAAGGTCGGCCAATTCTCGCCGCCGATGGCGGCTTGGCTCCGGTTCGGTGTTGAACTCGAACAACTCCGAAAGCGCGACCTCCAGAACTTCGGCCAAGCGAGCAGCCGTCTCGACACGGGTGCTGTTGGCGCCCCGTTCGATGTTGCTGATCGTATCGACGCTGCGCCCGATCCGATCGGCCAAGCGTTCCTGGGTCAGTCCCGCCCCCTCCCTCAGGGATTGAACCCTGCGCCCGAAGGCCCGTTTCAACTCGTCTGTGTCCATAGACGGAGTTTCGTTCGGGGGGAGCCCTTGCGCCCACCGAGTAAGACTACGTCAAGCACCTTGACCTAGTGTTGGAAGCCTGAATAATATGCCGACCTTGGCCGTTTCCCGCGCAATCTCCATGGCGTCCGGCTGCGACCGGCGAAACAGGAGGGGCGTCCATGGCGCTGATAAATTGGGCCACGGCGATCAGTGGCCAATTCAACGACGCTGCGGACTGGAAAGGCGGTGTGGTGCCCGGCGCGTCGGACGACGCAAGCATGCAGGCCACGGGGCCAGCATACACGGTGACCGCCGCAAACCTCGACCTCACGGTGAGCAGTTTTCAGACCGGTGCCAACACGATCCTCGCTCTCAGGGGAAATACCGTTTTCAGGGCCACCAATGGGACGGGAGGCGGCGCCAATGCCGGCACGATCGCCATCGGCGACTTCGCTGAATTCGCCATCGGCGGTTCGCTAAACAACACAGGCTCTATCAAACTGAACGGGAGCGGCCACCTCACCTCCATATTCCTTTCGGCCAACACGAGGCTGACTGGGGGCGGGAGGATCACCCTGACGGACAGCACTGAGAACTTCATCGGCAGCAACGCAGCAACCGAGTTGATCAACGTCAATAACGTCATTTCCGGAGCCGGAAACATTGGTACTGGTTTGGTCAATCAAACCAAGGGCGTCATCGACGCCACTGGTATTAACCAACTTGCCCTCGACCAGCCCGGCTTGGGATCAAACGGGGCCTTCATCAACGCGGGGATGCTGGAAGGCACTGGGTCTGGGGGTCTTCTAATTGCCAACGCCGCCATAGATGGCACGGGGGGGACGATCTTCGCCGACGCGGGCTCGAGCGTCACATTGGAGAGCGACACAGTCAACGGCGCGGGCGGTGACAACATGCTGAAAACCGCGTCGGGAGGGGTCATCAACATTGGTGACCCTTCCGTCGCGAACGACAGTTCGGTCGCCAACGTGCAGGGGACGCTTTCCAACGCCGGGACGGTCGTGGTCGCCAACACCGGGCGAAACAACGACCTGAGTATTCTCTCCGCTGGGGCGACACTGAGCGGGGGAGGGTCTGTGATCCTGAGCGGGCCGCTGAGCCGCATCTACGGCGCCTCGTCCGCGACCATCCTGACCAACCTCGACAACACTATCTCGGGCGCCGGCACGCTCGGCGGGGGCACGCTGACACTTGTCAATCAAGCCATGGGCGTCATCGATGCCAACGGCGCGACGGCCCTAATCATCAATACCGGGGCGAACACCATCACCAACGCCGGGACTATCGAAGCCACCGGCGCCGGCTTGGCGTCCATCACCAACGCCGTCAACAACACCGGCGTACTTGAGGCGGCAAGCGGAAAGCTGATTTTCAAACGGGCGGTCACGGGCGCCGGGTCGGCATTGATCAACCGCGGAACTCTCGATTTTGCTTCGAGCTTCAACGAGAACGTGACCTTTACCGGCACGAGAGGCGTGCTCGAACTGGCCCAATCCCAGGGCTATTCCGGCGCCGTGTCGGGGTTCTCCCTCTCCGGGCACACGTCATTGGACTTGCGCGACATCGGCTTCGTCAGTTCCGGAGAAGCCACGTTCACCGGCACAGCGACATCCGGCGTGCTGACGGTGACCGATGGAACCCACACCGCGCAGATCACTCTCCTGGGAAACTACACAGGCTCGACCTTCGTGGCCAAGAGTGACGGGCGCGGTGGCACGACCGTCGTCGATCCAAGCAGAGCGCCGACCTCTGTCCACCCGTTTATTGCCGCCATGGCGTCTTTGGGGGCGAGCGCCGCAGCACTGGAGGTTGCGGTCGCCGTCACGCGGGAGGGCCCGGCGATGCTTATGGCTCCCCGAACGCAGATGGCTTGAGCGAGGAAAGTCGCGAGCGCTCGGACGGGATCACCTCGCTGTCAATATTCCTCGGCGAGCATGACGGTCAGCACACGGCAGGTGACGTGGGGATCCCCAGGGTCCTCCGAGCCACCGGCTAGGGCCAGATCGTAGTAGTCGATCTTGAAGACGACTGTGCGCCCAGCCACGGTCAGGCTGGCGCAATCGTGCTCGCCCCAAGGATCGTTGTCGCCGTTGAACGCGTCAAAGCCGGCGACGGCGGCAAGAACCTCCCGCACGCCAGCTGCTCCAAGCCCCGAGATACCCGCCGTGATGTGGATCGACCCGCCCAGGCCGCCACAGCGCAGAGCATCATTGAGCCGCCGAACGCGGGCCGCCCGATTATTCTCCATTGCCGGCCTCGATCTGGCCAGGATCGAGCAGAGCCTCCGGCGCCGGCTCGTCCGTGGCGTCCGCGATCAGCCACGCCGTGCCGCCTTCGTCGCTCTCGTCTGGCCCGGCTCCGAAGGCGTAAACGCGGAAGGCCTTGGGCTCCTCGCCATCGAGCACCGCCATTACCCGCCAGTGGGAGGGGCTGTCCTCTAGCAGGATCATCAGATCGTCGATGAGCATCAGCCGGCCTCCGCCATCTCGGGCTCGGCCAGGGCGAACTCCAGCGCCATGGTCAGGCCCTCGGCCGCGAAGGTCGGCGTTTCATTGCCGCCCTTGGACTTGAGGGCCTGGAGGATGCGTTCCCGCGGCTTGAGATCGACGACGACGGCCACCTGGTCGCCGGTGGCATGGTCGACGCCGATCACCGTGACGGTGGGGCCATCTTCGACGACGTACTGGATGTTCATGGTCAGAGGGTTCATGGGTGCCCTTTGGAAGGCGCGCGCGGTTGTGCTGCCGGCCATCTCGGGGAGGGTCGGGGAAAGGCTCCGGGCGCGCGCCGGAGCTCAGCTGGGGGAATGCTTCAGATCAGGGCGACGAGCTTGCGCTGGGCGTCGCTGTCGCCGTCGATGTAGCGCTGGGTGGTCTCGATCGACCGGTGGCCGGCCAGCATCTGCACGTCGCGCAGCGAGCCGCCGGCCCGGTGCGCCAGGCGCGCGGCCCGGGTGATGAAGGTCCGCCGGCCGCTGTGCGAAGAACACCCCTTGAGACCCAGGGCGGCGCAAAGGGCGATGAACCAGTTGACGATAGAGTTGGCCGCCATGGCCCCGCCCCTGGCCGAGCAGACGACCGGCCCCATGGCCTCGCCCTGAGCCCACAAGGCTCGCAGGGCGGCGCGAAGGTCTGGATGAAGGGGTATGCGCCGCCCCGAGCCCTTCTTGGCCGCACGGTCGGCCAGTTCGATGCGGTCAGACACCCGGCCGCGAGCGTCGAGCACCATGGGCCAGGTCAGCTGGGCGATCTCGGCGGCGCGAAGGCCGGCCTTCACCGATAGCAGCACGATGACCCGGTCCCGCTCCGGGTTCGACGATCGGGCGGCGTAGGCGAGCATGCGCCTGATGGCATGGGGCGTGACGGTCTTGGCCTGGCGTCCAGCCATGGCGTTGGTCCTCCTAGGTTGATTGAGACGATGAAATCACTCGCCGCGGATGGCGGGCGCTTGAAACAGGCGCACCACGGCGCGGAGGCCGGGTGAGCCGGGAACCTCTACGTAGAGGGCATCCTTGGCCGCTAGCTTGCGGGACTTGCGGTGCAGGCCCTGCAGCAGATGCTCTGAACCCACCCCAGCGCTGGCCAACGTCGATTGCTCGAGATCGTCAGGATCTGGCAACCACTCTTGATAGTGCGCCGCCCCGACCGCCAGACCGCCGCCGAGGGCCGAACTGGCGCTGGCGATCCCATGCCGCTGCCAGCGGGTGTCTCGGCCGGGCTGTTCGAAGCCGTGGACCGCGATCAGCCCCACGGTGGGGTTCTCACGACGAACCAGGGCCTCGAACCTCTCGATCATGCCGTCGCGTTGAACCAGGGCCTCGAACCTCTCGATCATGCCGTCGCGTTCCGCCGAGGCGGTTCGCCGCCCAACATCCTTGTTGTCGGCCACCCAGCGCATCGACGCGCGCCTTAAGGTCGGTCCCCGGGCGATCTCGCTGAACAGGAAGGCGTCGTAGCAAACCAGCAGCAGGGCTCGCCCGCCGCTCGGCAGATCGACAGTGCGCGCCGGGTCATCGGCGTCGGCGGCGAAAAGCAGGTAGGGCCGCTTCTTTGACGGCGCCGTGTCCCGCGCCGACGGGAACACCTTGCGGGCCGAGCCTACGATGGCGTCTCCTCGCCACGCGGCCATGAACTGATCGCCTGAGAACCCCTTCGCCGCGCGCCGCGTGTCGATGCCCAGGACCAGCAGCGCCCCGCAACTCCGCGCCAGCCGCTCGGCGGCCTTGCGGCATTCGAAGGCGATCGCGGACCCTTCGATGGCCCGCGCTCGCGCCAGGCTGTCCAGAGGCCCCAGCGCCAGTTCGAGCCGAAAGAAACCGGCGGGCAGCAACAGGGCGTCCAGCCGGCCCCAACCGGCCTCGAACGAGACTTTTTCGACGATCCAGTTCAGGAGCCGCCCCCGACCGTCGTTTTGATCAGGGCGTTTCGCCGGCCCGCCGCAAACATGCACGGCGGCGATGCGCGGCGGCCTCGCACTTCGGTTCGGCATGGCACAGCCTCATGTTCATGATATGTTCCATGATACCACGGCCATGACCGATGTCAACTAAGATATTGATTTCTTACGGTTTTTCTAAATGGCTTAAGCCACGGTAGTGGAAAAGGGCGCGGGCGATGGTTCGCGCGAGCCTTGCCATTCGACATCGAAACGAAAAGGCGCAGCGGAGGAATTACTGTATGGCAATTTGTAGGAAATCGTCATTAGTAGAGAAAATGCTATGACGAGCTGGCGGTCTCTCTCACCGCCACGCTATCATCTTAAGTGGCCAAATAATAAGGGTTTTTCTGCTGTCGAGCCTCGGCGTCCCCGAATTTCGTCCTCAAATAGGCGCGGCCGGAAGCCGCCGCCGCGCCTCTCTGACCCTCCGAAGGACCGGGGCGTGGTAAGGCTGATCCGTCCCCGGCGATTCCTCGACGAGCGAGGCTGGTTCGCCGAGACCTACAACGCCGCGCGCTACGCCGAGCTGGGTGTCGATATCGTCTTCCGTCAGGACAATCACGCCAAGTCCTACCGGGCCGGGACGTTGCGTGGACTGCATTTCCAGCGTCCGCCGCGGGGCCAGGCCAAGCTGGTGCGGTGCGTGCGCGGGCGCATTTGGGACGTGGCGGTGGATGTCCGTTCAGGCTCGCCGACCTATGGCCAGTGGGCCGGCGCCGAACTCACGGCCGAAAATGGGCTGGCGCTGTTCGTGCCGATCGGATTCGCCCATGGCTACATCACCCTCGAGGCGGACGCCGAGGTGGAATACAAGGTCTCCGATTTCCACGCGCCCGAGTGCGAGGGCGGCCTGATCTGGGACGATCGCGATCTCGCCCTGCCCTGGCCGCTGCCGGCCGGCGGGCCGGTACTGTCCGAAAAGGATCGCCGGCTGCCGCGCCTGAAGGATTTCGAAAGCCCGTTCGCCTACGATGGGGGCCCTCTGTCGCCCCTCGACCTCTAGGCGCGCCGGCGGCCATGGAGAGCGCCCGCATTCTCGTCACCGGCGGCGCCGGCTTCATCGGCTCGGCGCTGGTGCGTCACCTCATCGAGCATTCGGATCATCGGATCCTCAACCTCGACAAGCTCACCTACGCCGGAAACCCGCGGTCGCTCGACGGCCTCGCCCACCATCCGCGCTATCGTTTCGTGGAGGGGGATATCGGAGACGCCGCCCTCGTGGGCGCGATCCTGGATGACTTCGAGCCCGATATAGTGACCCACTTGGCGGCCGAATCGCACATCGACCGGTCCATCGACGGCCCCGCCGCCTTCATCGAGACCAATATCGTGGGGACCTTCGTCCTGCTGTCGCGGACACTGGAATATTGGCGGACCCTGAAATCCGACGCGAAGTGGAGGTTTCGTTTTCATCACATTTCCACCGACGAGGTGTTCGGCTCCCTGGGCGCCGAGGGCTTCTTTACCGAAGCCACCCCCTACGATCCCCGCTCCCCCTATTCCGCGTCCAAGGCCGCCTCCGATCACCTCGTGCGGGCGTGGGGCCACACCCATGGCCTGCCGGTGCTGGTGACCAACTGCTCCAACAACTACGGCCCCCGCCAGTTTCCCGAAAAACTGATCCCCCTGACGATCGTCAACGCCCTGGCGGGAAAGCCCCTGCCGGTCTACGGCGAGGGGCGCAATGTCCGCGATTGGCTGCATGTGGACGATCATGTGCGCGCCCTGGTCGCGGTCTTCGAAGCCGGCAAGCCCGGCGAAAGCTATCTCGTCGGCGGGTCCTGCGAGCGCGCCAACCTCGAGGTGGTGGAGCGCCTATGCGCCAGCCTCGACGCCCTGCGCCCCAGAGCCGGCGGCGCGCCGCACCGCGACCTGATCGCCTTCGTTGCCGACCGGCCCGGCCACGACCTGCGCTACGCGATCGATCCGGCGAAGATCGCGCGTGAATTGGGATGGCGGCCCAGGGAAACGTTCGAGAGCGGAATCGACAAGACGGTGCGCTGGTATCTGGACAACCCGCAATGGTGGGAACCCATCGTCCGGCGGACCTACGCGGGCCAGCGGCTGGGACTGGGCTGAAAGATCACTCGCGCCACCCCGGGGTTTCACGAACCGCCTACGAACCGCCCTTGGGCGACAAGCGGCGCACGATCCACACGCGCATCGGCCAGCCGATGAGAAACAGGGCGACCAGGCTCAGCGGAATCTCGCCGGTGCGGGGACGTGGGATGAGGGTCACCAGCAGAAGGAAGAAGGGCGGGGTGAACAGCATCAGGATCAGGAAGAACCACCGCGCCGGCCTGGCGACCTCCTTCGACACCAGACCGGCGACCAGGGCGGCGTAGCCCCAGATGGCGGCGATGGCGGCGCCGATGGCGACGATGAGGGCGCCGTAGACCAGCATGGTGGCCGAGGACGGCAGCGCATGGGTGAGCCGGGTCGCGGCCGGCAGCAGCGCCACCAGGGCCAGCATGACGAGGGTGAGTACGGTCACCGGCGCGTCCACGGTGAGGACCATGGCCATGAACCGTCGATGGGCCAGCCAGTAGACGCCGATCGCCACCACGCTCAGGGCGTAGGCGTCGAGCTGCGGAGCCAGGTTCGCCCACAGGCTGGCCAGCCGCCCATCCCACGGCGTCGGCCCGCGCAGATCGAAGGCCAGGAGGGTCATGGCGATGGCGAACACGCCGTCCGACAGCATGATCAGGCGATCGAACCAATGGCGGTGGCGTCGCCGCTCCAATCCTTCGTCGCTGTCCAGGGATTCAGGTTCGCCGGCCATATTCGTTCCCCACGGCGCCGGGAGAGAAGTTATCCACCCGCCATGCCCAATCTCGGCAGTCTTGTCCTTGCGGACCGTGAAAATCTAGTTTAGCCCCCCCTTTCGGGCCGCACGACGGGTTCGGCCAAAACCAGGGGAAATGCCTTAAGCGACACGCCGTGACGCCCGGTCACGCGCCCATACTCACATGGCCGCGGCGTCATCTCGCTCGCGACGGGCGCGATCCCAAATCACAGGAACGCCAAAAAATGTCACCAAGTCGCTTAATGTCGTCGATAGGCGGCCTCGCCGCCGGGCTTTGTCTGACCTGGGCCGGCGGCTCGGCCGTGGCGCGGCCGGCCGCGCGGGCGCCTGACACCATGCCGGCCACGCCGAGGTTCGTGGTCCTTCCCGCGACACACCCGGAACTGGTCGATCGGGCCCACCGGGGCGGATTGACCACCTGGAACTTCACCTATGCCCACAACGGCAAGAACTACTCCGACACGTTCGTCGGCAACGACCCGAGCGGAAAGGCGACGACCACGCCGTCCTTCATCATTCCCCTCAAGATCGTGGTCGGCGGCGAGACGTTCAGCACCTCCACCGCGCAGGCCAACGGCCAGTCCGCCCTGGCCGACACCGTCGCCTCGCCGATCTTCCAGAGCGTCATCCGGTTCAAGGAGGCCGGTGTCAATCTGGGCAAGACCCAGTACATCGACGCCTATGAGCGCCAGAGCTTCTGGCCGACCGTCGCGGCCAACAAGCACTATCATGTTCTGCTAGGCGCCCCCACGGTGCTTCCGGAAGTGACCCTCAACGTGCCCAAGGGGAGCGGCAGTGTCGGCACCGAGTTCGGTGTGCATGTGGCCCTGGTCGACATCAATTACATCGACCAACAGCTGAATTCCATCATGGCCGCCAACCCGCAGATAACCGCCGGTTCGATCCCAGTCTTCGTGGCCTATAACACCTACGAGACCCAAGGCGGCTGCTGCATCGGCGGCTACCACTCCGCGAACGGCGGCCAGTCCTACATGCTGTTCGACTATGTGGGCACGCCGGGCGCCTTCTCGCAAGATGTGTCGGCCCTCAGCCACGAAATGGGCGAATGGCTGAGCGATCCGTTCACCAACAACAACTCACCCTGCGGCATCTACGAGAATGGTGATCCGTTGGAGCGCGAGGCCAACTTCGGCGGCTATCCGTATGTGGTCAACGGCTTGATGACCTACAATCTGCAGGACTTGGCGCAGCCGCCCTATTTCGGCGCCCCCGCCTCGACCTCGCTGAACGGCCGGACGACCTTCCAGGGGACCGTCCTGTCGGTCTGCCAAAACGGCGCCTGACGGCGAGCTTCGATCGGCCAAGACCGAATGGGCTTGGCCTTCGGCGAGAGGGCCTCCGAGGGAAACCGCGGAGGCCTTTTGTTGGCCCGATATCCGCGCCGAGGCCGCAGATCGACCTGAAGCCCTCGAGGCGAAGGTCGCCCGAAACTTTAGGCGACCGGGCGGAGCGCCATGGCGTCGGCCCGCCCTGATCGCCAACGCTCGCGCGGCCCGGTCGCCGTCCCGTCGGCGCGAAAGCCGGCCAATTTCAGAAAGAATTCGACATAGGCCCCAGCGATGACATCGGCGGCGAAATCGGCGGCGCGCGCCTGGCCGCCGGCGGCTAGGCGGGCGGCGAGGGCCGGGTCGGTCAGCAACGCCTCCAGGCCCTGGGCGAGGGCCCCCGCGTCGCCGGCGGGAACCACCCAGCCGCTGTGGCCGTGGATCACCTGTTCGCGCGGGCCGAAGTCGCAATCGGTGACCAGGGTCGGCACGCCGCAGGCCATGGCTTCGGCGACGACATTGCCAAATCCTTCCCATCGCGACGAAAGCACGAACAGGCGGGCGCGGGCGATCCAGGCCCAGGGATTGGCCTGAAAACCCGCGAACCGCACCCGATCGCCGACACCCGCCGACGCGGCGCGGGCGCGCAGGGCGCTCTCCAGGGGCCCTTCGCCGAAGATGACCAGGTCCATCCCGCGCGCCGAGCCGCTGGCGGCGAAGGCGTCGATGAGCAGATCGTGGCCCTTTTGGTGGGTCAGACGCCCGGCGGCGACGATGAACGGGCGCGCCGGGGCGTCGGCCAGGGCTTCGCTCGCCGACCGCCCGATCGCCGCCAGGTCGATGGGATTGTGGATAGCCGTCACGCGCCCCGGCGGAACGGCAAGCTGGCGCGCGAGCCCCGCCGCCAGGTCCCGCGAAACCGCCAGCAGCCCGTCGGCGGACCGATAGGCGCGCCGAACCGCCCAGCCCGCCGCCGCGCGGCCGGCGCGGTTGTTCGTCAGATTGGCGATCTCGGCGTCGGTGTTGCTATCCTCGCGGCATATCCACAGCGGCCGGCGGCGCCCAAGCCCCCGCAAGGCCAGCCAGGCGAGCATATTGACCCCCATGCCAAAGCTCATCAGCACCCGAGGGGCATGCTCGCCAATCATCGCGGCGATGTCGGCGGGGGCGCGCGCGGCGGCGAAAAACCCGGTTCGCGTTTCGGCCGGGGCCGCGACGCGGCGGGGATCGATCTCGGCGAGATAGGGCCCGGTGCGCTTCAGAAGCCCCAGGGTCAGATCGACCTTCGAGGGGTCGCAGCGGTTCATCAGATTGACCGCGACCCGTTCGGCTCCGCCGCCGCTCAACGACCCCAGGAGCAGCATGACCCGCACGGGCGTCTCGGCAGGGGTTTCGAGGCCGATGGATCGCGATCGCATGGACCGTAGTAACCGGGGCCGTGTGGCGGGAGCAATCGTGTGTTCGGGCCCAAGCGGCCAGAACGGGTGAAACGGAACGCGAACATGCTATAGCACGGCGCATGGACGGCGCCGGCGCCATCGACCTCCTACCGCCCCGATTCGCCGCCTGGTTCTCGATGCGCGGCTGGGCCCCCCGCGACCACCAGCTGGCCATGATCGAGAAGGGCCGCACCGGCCGCCACGCCCTCCTGATCGCCCCCACCGGCGGCGGCAAGACCCTGGCCGGCTTCCTGCCCACCCTGATCGAACTGTCGGGGCGGCCGGCGCGAAACACGCCCTCCGGCCTCCACACCCTCTACATTTCACCGCTCAAAGCCCTGGCAGTGGATGTGGAGCGAAATCTGCTGGCTCCCATCGCCCAGATGGGACTGGCGGTGAAGGCCGAGTCGCGCACCGGCGACACCGGCGTGGCCCGGCGCCAGCGCCAGAGGGTCAGGCCGCCCGACATCCTTCTCACCACCCCCGAACAACTCGCCCTGTTCTGTGCCTGGGAGGGGGCGCGGCGGTATTTCGAAGACCTCCAGTGCGTCATCGTCGATGAGATCCACGCCGTCTGGCCGTCCAAGCGCGGCGACCTGCTGGCCCTGGATCTGGCGAGGCTGCACAGCTTCGCCCCGTCGTGCCGGCGCGTCGGCCTGTCGGCGACGGTGGACGACCCGGACGTGATCCGCAGCTGGCTGAGCCCCAAAAGCGCGAAGGGGGGCGGGGCGGACGAGGTCGATCTGGTGCGCGGGGCGTCCGGCGCGCCGCCGATCGTCGATGTGCTGCTCTCGGAAGGCCAGGTGCCGTGGGTCGGCCACACCGCCCGCCACGCCATGCCGGAAGTCTATGAGGCCATCCGCGGCGCCCGCACCGCCCTCGTCTTCGTCAACACCCGCTTCCAGGCCGAGTTCGCCTTTCAGGAACTGTGGCGCCTCAACGAGGACGCCCTGCCCATCGCCCTGCATCACGGCTCGCTGGCCGCCGAGCAGCGGCGCAGGGTGGAGGCGGCGATGGCGCGCGGAGAACTGCGGGCCGTGGTCTGCACCTCGACCCTGGATCTGGGGGTCGATTGGGGGGATGTCGATCTGGTCATCCAGCTCGCCTCGCCCAAGGGCGCCTCGCGCATGGTCCAGCGCATCGGCCGCGCCAACCATCGGCTGGACGAGCCCAGCCGCGCCCTCTTCGTGCCGGCCAACCGCTTCGAGATGCTGGAGTGCCAGGCCGCGCGCGAGGCGATCGCCGAATCGGCCCTGGATTTCGAGCCCGAACACGCCGGCGCCCTGGATGTCCTGGCCCAGCACGTCATGGGATGCGCCTGCTCCGAGCCGTTCGACCTGGTAGCTCTTTACGAAGAGGTGCGCGGCGCCGGCCCCTACCGCGCGCTGCCTTACGAGGATTTCGAGACGGTGGTCGATTTCGTCGCCACCGGCGGCTACGCCCTGCGCGCCTACGACCGGTTCGCGCGCATCGTGAAGGGACGCGATGGCCTGTGGCGGGTGCGCAATGCCGAGATGGCCCTGCGTCATCGGCTAAACATCGGGGCCATCGTTTCGCCGGTCATGCTCTCGGTGCGCCTCGCCGTCGGTCGCCGCGCCACACCCGGCCGCAAGATCGGAGAGGTCGAGGAGGGCTATCTCGAAGTGCTGGAAGTGGGCGACACCTTCGTATTCGCCGGCCGCGTCTGGCGGTTGATGGGCGTGACGGGCCTGGACGTGCTAGTCACTCCGGCCCCCGGCCAGGACGCCAAGATGCCGTCCTGGGGCGGCTCGAAATTCGCCCTCTCCACCTTCCTGGCCGCCAGGGTGCGGGCGATGATGAGCGACGCCCATCACTGGGCGGTCCTGCCGGCCGACGTGCGCGAGTGGCTGGAGCTGCAGCGCGACCGCTCGGCCATTCCGGCTCCGGGGGAAATGCTGCTGGAGACCTTCCCCCACGGCCACCGCCAGTTCCTGGTCTGCTATCCCTTCGAAGGGCGCCTGGCTCACACCACCCTGGCCATGCTGCTGACAAGGCGTCTGGAGCGCCTGGGCGTCGGCCCGCTTGGCTTCGTGTGCAACGACTACGCCCTGGCGGTGTGGTCGTTGAAGCCCATGGCCGGGCTCGACTTCGCCGAGCTGTTCGCCCAAAACATGCTGGGTGACGATCTGGAGGCGTGGCTGGCGGAAAGTTCGATGATGAAGGGGGCATTCAAGGGATGCGCTCTCATCGCCGGCCTGATCGAGCGGCGTTTCCGCGGCGAGCGCAAATCCGGACGCCAGGTGACCTTTTCCACCGACCTCATCTACGATGTCCTGCGCCGCCACCAGGGCGACCACCTGTTGCTGCGTTGCGCCCGCGAGGACGCCGCCCGCGGCCTGATCGACGTCGGCCGCCTGGGACAAATGTTGGCCCGTGTCAAAGGCCGCATCCGCCACGCGGCCCTGGATCGCCTCTCGCCGTTTTCCGTGTCGGTGATTCTGGAGATCGGTCGCCAGCGCTCGCCCGGCGGGGCCGGCGAGATGATCCTGGCCGAGGCGGCCGAGGATCTGATCGCCGAGGCCATTGCATGACCGCGGCCGCCCCTTATCGCTACGCCTTCGCCGCCCATCCGACCGGCGCCCTTCGCCTGGATATGGCCGGCGGCGAGGCCCTCTGCCGGCCCGCCGGCGCCCTCTGGCTCGCGGCCTGGAGGGCCCTGATCGTCGCCGATCTGCATCTCGAGAAGGGTTCGGCTTACGCCGCGCGCGGCCAGATGCTGCCGCCCTACGACACCCGCGACACCCTCGGGCGTCTGGAGGCGGAGGTCGCCGCCGTCGCCCCGCGCATTCTGATCTTCCTCGGCGACACCTTTCACGATCGGAAAGCCGAGGCGCGCCTAGCCGCCGCCGATCTCGACCGGCTGCGGGCGATGGCCGCCGGCCGCACCCTGGTCTGGGTGCTGGGCAATCACGACGCCGACGGGCCGCGTATCTTGCCCGGCGAGATCGTCGCCCGTCTGACCCTGGGGACCTTCACCCTGGTTCACGAGCCGACCGACCAACCGCGATCCGCCGAAATCGCCGGCCACCTGCATCCCTGCGCCAGGGTTCGCACGAAAAGCGCCAGCGTACGCCGCCGCTGCTTCGTTACCGACGGCGAGCGGCTGATCCTGCCCGCCTTCGGCGCCTTCGCCGGCGGCCTCAATATTCGCGATCCGGCGTTCGCCCGCCTGCTGGCCCGCCGCCCCCTGGCCGCCGTCCTGGGCGCCGAGCGGGTTCACGCCGTGGGCTGGGCGTCCCTCAGGGGCGATTGAGACTGGCTGGATACTCTACCTTGGCGGCCCAGGCGGGGTGTTGGTGACGGCGGCGGGAGCGAAGGATCCGTAGCCGGTGGGCGCGGGGCCATCGGCGACCGGTATGGCCGGCGTTGGGCGGGCAGCGACCGTGTGGCGCGCCGGATAGAGGTTGTAGTGTCGCGGCCGATGGGCCGCGGGCGGCGCGGCGCGGTGAACCGCCGGCGGCGGGGTGGCCGCGGCGGTGGTGGCCGGGGGCGGAAGGCTCACCGGAGCCGGCGCGGCGACGGAGACCAAGGGCCGGGCGGCCGGCGCGTCGCCTTCGCGCCAGCGCCCAAACACCCACAGCCCAATCAAAATGAGGCCAAACAGGACGGCGGCGCCCAGGATGAGCGCCAAACCGTTCACCGGTCGTCGCGGCGACCGATCCGGGCGGGAAACAAGAGCGGCCGCGAACGGCGAAGCCGCGGGCATTGGGTTGAGCGCGGGTGAGGGCGTTCCCCCGATGTCCATCTCCAGCGACCGCACCCTTTTGGCGAGCGTCTCCCCTAGTTCCGCGACGTTCAAGGCCAGCCGGCGCGTCACCAGGGACGACTCGCCCCGCCCGCCTTCCAGAGCGGCCACGCGCCCGTCCAGCGCCGCCAATGAATCCTGAACCTCGCGAAGCATCTCCGCCATCTCGGAGGGCGAAGGGCTTTCGCGATTGTGTAGACGATCGGCCGTCGGTTCGCCGGAAGCGGCGTGGTGGGCGACGCTCTCGCGGTCCTCCACCAACGGGGTGTCGCGGCCGAACCCCTGGCCCAACGGGCGCGGCGAAGGGGTCATGCGACTCAAGGCTCCCTGCAAAGGCCGAATCGTAGCGGTCGATGCCGGGCGTGTAAACGCGGCGCCCAAATGTTCGACGCGGCGGGGCGACCGCCAGAGAGTCTGTCCCGATCGGGCCCGATCAGCCCGATCGGGATAAACAGGCTCTGCCTCAAAACACTCGAGCGCATTCCGACCGCAAAACCCGTTCCCACTTTTGCGAAAAAGCGCTCTAGGGTCGGCGCCGCCATGACTCTCCCCGTCACCTTAAGCATCGCCGGCGTCGCCCTGGCGCTCACCCTGTGGTTCGGCTGGCTGGGCGCGCGGCCGGTGAAGCCTCTTTCGGCGCCGCGCCTCGTTCCCTGGCGATTCATGATGATGGTCGCCCTGCTCGGCGTCATCGCCATGCTCGTCCACGCGGTCGCCTTGCTCAGAGCGGGCCGATAGGGGCGGAGAACCCTAGGCGATCTTGACCTTGGAAATGACCAGAGCGGAGTCCTGGGTGATTTCGCTGAAGACCCGAGCGACGTTCATCGAAGGGGGGCCGACCATCCCCAGGCGCGCGCCCATGGTCTCGACCAATCGCTTCGAAAAGAAGGCGTCGGCCTGGTAGCGCGCCACGGCTGCGGCGGCGGCTTGCGCCAGGCTCTCGGGGCCATAATGATCCCGCGTTTCGGGTGTGTGGGCGCCGCCAAAGGCGTCGGCGACCGCCGTGTCCACGACCCCGTTCATCCGCGCCGCGATGTCCGGCGTCTGGGTGTCGGCGATGACGTGTTTGAGCGTTCCGGCCCCGGCGAAGGCCATTTCGCAGCTTCCCACCGGATCGGGGCTCGGCCGGCCGGGCAGGCTCGCCGCCGCCCGGCGACAGGTTTCGGGGTCGAGTACCCTCAGCGCCAGTTCGCGGGCCACCTGCTCGGCGGGCGCCGGTTTTTCTTTTCGAAACATTCGCGCCTCCCCTGTTCGCCAATCATCGACCTGGCGTGGCGTCGGCCCGGCTCTATTTTAACTTCGGTCCCCCCGCGACGCCATCCCCGCCGGCCGACGCCTTCATCAGCCGGTAGGTGAATTCGAGTTCCTGCGAGAAGGCGGCGACTCCGATGCGCTCGTCTCGGCCGTGGGCGCGCTCGTCGTCAACGTCGTCGAATATGCCATCGACGCCGTAGGAGGGGATGCCGGCGGCGCGGGTGAAGGCGCTGTCGCTGGCCCCCGGCGACATGATCGGCAGGACCACTACCTCCGGCCACAGGGCCTTAGCGACGCGGGTGACCGCGCCGATGACCTCAGGCGACGGCGGCGACTCCGGGCTCATCGTCGGCGGTGTGAAGACCGAGATTTTAACCCGCGGGTCGCCGATCGTGGCGACGAGGGCCGCCTCCACCCCTTCCACCGGCTCCCCCGGAATCACCCGGCATTGGATCACCGCGCGGGCCCGCTGCGGCAAGGCGCTCTCGCCCTGACCGCCCTCGATCATGGTGGCCACGCAGGTGGTGCGCATCAGGATGTCGGTCTCGATCTGACGCGACAGCCGTTCGAGGGCGGCCGGCGTGGGATGGGCGGACCCGGCGTCCAGCATGTCGGCCCTGACCTGGCCGCTCTCCAGGGCGGCGCGCCCGCGGAAATAGGCCTTGGTGGTCGCCGTCAGGTCCACCGGGAACGGGCGCGCCTCGATCCGCGCCAGGGCGCGCGCCAGGCGGTAGATCGGATTGCCGGGCGTCGGCCGCGAACTGTGGCCGCCCTTATCGACCGCCTCGATCTGGTAGGTCACATAGATCTTCTCGCTGGTCTGGACGCTCACATAGAGCTTGCGCCCGTTCTTCATCCCAGCCTCGCCGCCGCCGTCGTCGGGGTTCATCACCAGGGCCGCGTCGATAAGGTCGCGGTGGGTCTTCAGAAGCCAGTCGATGCCGCTGAAGTCGCCGCCCGCCTCCTCGTCGGCGGTGAAGGCGGCGACGATGTCGCGGTTCGGAACGAAGCCCTCGCGTTTCAGGCGGATCAGGGCGGTCATCACCGCCGCGTCGGGTCCCTTCATGTCGATGGTCCCGCGCCCATAGAACCAGCCGTCCTTTTCGGTCAGCACGAACGGGTCATAGGTCCAGTCCTCGCGGCGGGCCTCCACCACGTCGAGATGGCCGATGTAGAGGATGGGTTTGCCCCGGCCGGCGCCGCGCAGGCGCACCACCACATTGCCCTTGTCGGGATGACCGGGTGGAATCAGCAGTTGCACGTCGGCGGGGGCGAAGCCGCCCCCGATCATCCGCGCCGCGACGGCCTTGGCGGCGGCGGTCGAGCCCAGGGCGTGGGTGGAATTGATCTCCACCAACTGTTTCAGGATCGCCCGGCCGAGCGCCTCGTCGGCCGGCGGCGGGGCCGTCGGAGCGGCGGCGACCGCGCCAGCCGCCCAGAGCGCGGCCCAGGCGGTGGCGCCGGCGAGCCATCGCCCGACATCCCCAGATCCCATGCGCGCGCTCCTCGGACCGCCTTCGGCCAAGTCCGCCGAGGTTATCCGGATCGAACCGCGCGCGCCATGGTCAAGCGGTCACTTCGCCTTCAGCACCTGGCCGCGGATCTCCCCGCTCGGATATTTGGCGGTGTGAATGTTGAGATACCACAGGCCGCCGCTCAGATCGCCGATCTGGCCGTCGGCGATGGCCGCCGAACCGGCGATCGGGCTGGCGAGATCGCCGGTGAGCGGCACGGTGACCTTGGCCGCCGTCCCCGGCGCCGCCGGCCCATGGAAGTGAGCCATGGTCGCCGGGCCGGTGAGGCCCGAATATTCCACCTTCCAGCTCAGCACCTTGGTCACCGTGTCGAGCCTGACATCGGCGGTTCCCGTCCCCTTGGTCACCCTGGGCGGCGTCTCGGAGGCGCCGTCGAGCTTGGCCGTGAAATGGACGACCTCGGCGCAGGCGGCGCCGACCGAAAACATCGCCCCGATGGCCAGGGCGGCAAGAAGCGAACCGCGCATGTGTCTCTCCCCTTCAGCTTTGGTCCCGACTCAAACTTATGCCGTCATCGCGCCCGGCGCGAGTCACGACTTGCTCCGCACTCAGAAACGCCCGCGCCCGCGCCAGGAACGCCTCCAGGCGGTCGTGGTGGACCCAGTGGCCGGCGCCCTCGAAGACCTCCACCTCGGCATGGGTGAAATGGGCGATCCGGCCGTCTTCCCGTGGGTTCGAGGCCCAGCTTTCCGCCCATAAACCAGCAGCGTCAGGCAGGCGATGCGGCGCCTCGGCATTGCCCCAGTCCACGTAGTGCAGGCGCAGGCGCTAGGAGATATAGCTCCCCGAAGTAGGACCGAGAGCCTGATCGGTCATGGGCCACATCTACCCTGCCCGGATGGTCGAAACGATAGGAGAGTGCGCGGGCATCAGATTTAGAGCCGCAAACGAACTTTACAGCCGCCGCAATTTGGCCCTAGAGTTCGTCAAGCCGGGAGAGTCTGGATAAGTCTCCATCGGATGGAATGCCGCGATGACATTGAAAACAAAAGCTTTTGTGCTCGGGATGGTAGCCGCTGGCCTGCTCGCCGCCGGCCTCGCTCAAGCCGCCCCTAGGGCCACCTTGGCGAGCATGAAGCCCGGGCACCCCGACGGCAGGGTCTATCCCTTCGCCAACGGCCCCGATTTCAAGGCCCCGGTCAGCGACGCCGCGTCCGGCGCGCTGAACCAGACCGTGGTCGTCGATGGTTGGGCGTTCATCGATCAAACCGCGTGCGTTCAGATCGGCGTCCCGGGCATTTTCACCCTTCCGACGACTGACCCGAACGGAACCTGGTCATCGACCCAAATACAAGGCGCTCTGGGCAACGGCGCCTGCGCCGGCACCGTGTTCACCTTCGCGACCGTCGCCTTCACCTGGACGAACGCGCACGCCGCTGTCGGCAAGACGGATTTCGCGAAAGGCATCGACAAGACGACGATGGTCCCTCTGCGCTACGGCATCGGCAGGAAGGGCTCGATCGTCGATCACGTCGCCTTTTCCTACACCGGACCGTAGTTCCTGATCTTATTTCTAACTCGAAAAAGCCGGCGGTTCGCGCCCCTGGCTTTTGGCTTATCCAGCGGTCGGATTCGGGGCGTTCCCTGGGTAGGTCGCGCATTGTCTTGAAGAGGAAACACATGCTTTTAAATCGGCGAACCGTTTCGGGCGCGCTTCTCACGGCTTGCGTGGGCCTTCTTCCGGCCGCCGCCCTGGCGGAGCGGCCCGTCCACTCCGGCGGTCACGTCGGGCCGATGCTGGCGCCTTATATGGGCGCCCCGGCGAAGGTTTCCGGGACCTGGACGCCGCTGGCCGCGGCTTTCCCCGGCGGCTCGCCCGGCACGGCGCTTCTGATGACCGACGGCACGGTCCTCATGCACGATTCCTGTACGCCGAACTGGTATCGGCTGACCCCCGACGCCGGCGGCGGCTATGTAGGGGGCGCCTGGCGCCAGACGGCGCCCCTGCCGTCCGGCTATTCGCCGCTCTATTTCGCCTCCTCGGTGCTCCCCGATGGCCGGCTGATCGTCAACGGCGGCGAGTACAACGGCGCATCCTGCTCGCCGGTGTGGACGAAGCTCGGGGCGCTCTACGATCCGGTCGCCGACAGTTGGACACCGGTGGCGCCGCCGTCGCACTGGACGCAGATCGGCGACGCGGCCAGCGTGGTGCTGCCCGACGGAAATTATATGCTGCAAAGCGTCAGCGGCACGCTGCAGGCGATCGGGACGGTCGCGCCGCGGCCCGCCACGACGGTCACCTGGACACCCACCGGAACGAACAAGGCCGACGGCAATGACGAGGAAGGCTGGACGCCGCTGGCCATCGGCGATGTCCTGACCCTCGACACCAATCGATCGCTCGGAGCGAACACCCCGGCCGAACTCTATTCGCCGGCCACCGGCGCCTGGGCGCCGACCGCGACCGCGCCCAGCGTGCTGGTCGATCCTGGCTCGCACGAGATCGGCCCGGCGGTTCGCCGTCCAGACGGGAGCGTCTTCCAGAGCGGATCCAGTTCGTGCAGCATGGCCAGTTGCGTGGGACATACGGCGATCTACGCCGCCACGGGCGCCTGGACGGTGGGACCCGACTTCCCGGCTATTTCCGGCGCCAACTACGATGTCACCGACGGGCCGGCGGCGATCCTGCCGGATGGCGCCGTGCTGATTCAGGCGAGCCCCGGCTACGCCTGCGGCTCGGCCTTCTGCTCGCCCTCCCACTTCTTCGAGTTCGATGGCGTCAGCCTCGTTCGCGTGAACGAGCCCGCCACCGCGCCGAACGTGGCGGCGTTCGAGGGACGGATGCTGGTGCTTCCGACCGGCCAGATTTTGTGGAGCGACGGCCGTCCTGGCGATGTGGAGGTCTACACGCCCAAGGGACACCCAAGGAAGTCGTGGGCGCCGACCGTCTCCAGCGTGAAAGCCAAACTGGTGCGTGGCCAGGCCAACTATCTGCTGAGCGGAAAGCGCCTACAGGGGGTGTCCAACGGCGCCGCCTACGGCGATGACGCGCAGATGGCCTCCAACTATCCGCTGGTGCGCATCACCAATGTGGCGAGCGGCCATGTGTGCTTCGCGGTCGCGCACGACCACGCCCAGAACCACGTCGATTTCGACATGCCCGCCTCGACGCCGCCGCCGTGGGAGCAGCCGTGCGATTCCGGCGCGAGCCAACTGCAGGTGGTCGTCAACGGCATTGCCTCGGCCGCCGTCGCGGTGACGGTGCGGTAAAGCGCGCCGGGTGTGAAATCGCGCCCGGACCAGAGATTTTTCGGCGGCTTTGAACCTCCGGCTCGCGGCGTTGTATTTACTCAAAACCGAAAAAGTTTCTTCGGGCTGGCACCAAAGGAGGG
This sequence comes from Caulobacterales bacterium, assembly GCA_038227925.1. Lineage (GTDB taxonomy): Bacteria > Pseudomonadota > Alphaproteobacteria > Caulobacterales > Caulobacteraceae > Acaudatibacter. Next base: position 23,569 of record JBBRPN010000029.1, read on the forward strand.
ACTATCATGATCATCTCGAATAGGCGCCTGGCGCCGGTGTTCGCGGCCGTGGCCGCTGGACTGTTCGCGCTGCAGGCGCTCCCGGCGCGGGCTCAGCAGTTCAAGGTCACGAACCTGGTGTCCGACGGCTCGGTCCCCGCCGTGACCGTCGATCTATCGCTGATCAATCCCTGGGGAATGTCCTATGCGCCGACCGGCCCGTTTTGGGTATCGGACAACAACGCGGGCGTAAGCACCCTTTACGATGGCTCGGGAAGCAAGATCGGCCTGACCGTCAACATCCCGCCGCCAGCCGGAGGGAGCGGTTCTGGAACGCCGACCGGTCAGGTGTTCAACGCCTCGAGCCACGCCTTCCAGGTGACCAAGGGCGCCAACACCGCCGCCGCGGTCTTCCTGTTCGCCACCGAGGACGGCACGATCGCCGGCTGGTCGCCCACGGTCGATGGCGTCAACGCCATCCTGGCGGTCGATAACTCGAGCGAGGGCGCGGTTTACAAGGGTCTGGCGATCGCCCACACCGATCACGCCAACTTCCTCTATGCCGCCAATTTCCGCGCCGGCGACGTCGAGATGTACAATGCGAGATTCCAGTTGGTGAAAGCCTTTACCGACCCCACCGTGCCGGCGGGATACGCTCCTTTCAACGTGCAGAACCTGGGCGGCACGCTCTACGTCACCTTCGCGTTGCAGGACGCGGCGAAACACGATGACGTTTCTGGACCCGGCCACGGCTATATCGACGCCTTCAGTCTCGACGGAACGTTCAAACGCCGGGTCGCTTCGGCCGGCCGGCTGAATTCGCCCTGGGGGCTCGACATCGCCCCGGCCGGCTTCGGTTCGTTCGCCGGCGATCTGCTGGTCGGGAACTTCGGCAACGGCATTATCAGCGCCTTCGATCCGGCGACCGGCGCCTTCAAGGGCAAGCTGCTCGGCGCCGACGGCCAGCCCATCGTGCTTGGCGACCTTTGGGGACTGATCACCGGCAACGGCGGCTCCGCCGGCGACGTCAACACGGTCTATTTCACCGCCGGTGTTCGCAACGAAGCGCATGGCCTGTTCGGAAGCCTGTCGGTCCTTGCCGGGACGGCCACCCTGAAGTCCGCCGCTCCGTAGAGACGTCCTTAGCCCGCCCGCCCTCCAAGAAGCCGCTTCCAGGGGCCGAACGGAACAGCCGCCGACCTCCGGCGTTCGAGGATGAGCAGGAGCAGGCTCATGAACGAGAACAAGACCGAAGGCGCGGCGAAAGTCGTTTTGGGCAAATTCGAGAGCGCCGCCGGCGAGGCGGTCGGCGACGCCAAGCTGCGGGCCCGGGGCGGCGCGCGGCAGGTGGAAGGGCGCGTCCAGGAAACCGCCGGGTCGGTGCAGGAAACGCTCGAACAGGTGGCCGACCAGGCGAAGGCGGCGCTTTCCACGGCGAGCGACGCCTACGCCCGCGTCTCCGGCGCTACGCGCGGCATCGCGCGAACGATCGAGGACAAGCCCTATGTGGCGGTGGGCGTGGCGACGGCCATCGGCCTGTTGATCGGCCTGCTGATCGCCGGGCGAGGGCCGAAGGTCATCTACGTCAAGCCCAGGGCCTAGCCGCCAGAATCGAACCGTTTTTCGCGCTTTGGGAACAATCGGCCCTTCGTTTGCCGATGGGCATTGGCGCAATCGACAGAATTCGAACTGAAGTCCGAGGGAGTCTGCGGACGTCCATCATAGTAAAAAATTGACAGTTTATTCAGCGTTGTAACGGGCGGCCCGTCCGCCAGCGTCCAAAGTCATCCGCCCCAATCCTTGCATTGGCTTATGAACTAACCTATGAACGGCGGCATGAGCCGCCACCATGTCCCGCGCCCTTAACCGCCTCTCGGCGCGCTCCGTCGCCACCCTGAAGCGCGTCGGCATGCACGCCGACGGGGCCGGACTGTATCTGCGTGTGCGGGGCGAGACCATGCGCTCGTGGGTCTTCGTCTGGCATGTGGCCGGGAGGCGGCGCGAGATGGGTCTGGGCGCTCCGCCTTGGGTTGGTCTGGCGAGGGCCAGGGAGAGAGCCCAGGCGGCCCGCGAGACTATCGAGGATGGCGGCGATCCGCTCGCCGCTCGCCGGGCCGTCGCTTCGACGCCGACCTTCGGTTCCCTGGCCGACGACTACATCATGGATCGGGCCCACACGGTGCGCTCGGAGAAGTCGGTGGCCCGCTGGCGCCGGGCGATCGGCGCGGGCGGCCATGCCGAGGCCCTTCGGCCCCTGCGGGTGGACAGGATCACCACCGAGGATGTGCTGGGGGTCCTGAAGCCCCTGTGGACGGCCAAGGCCTCCACCGCCGGCCTGGTGCGCGGCTACATCGAGGCGGTGCTGAACCTCGCCAAGGCGAGCGGACACCGCGGCGGCGAGAATCCGGCCGCCTGGCAAGGGCACCTGGCGCTCATCCTACCCAAGCGGGAATCGTTGAGCCGCGGCCACCACGCCGCCATGCCGTTTCCCCAGGTGCCAGCCTTCATGGCCGAACTTCGCACTCGCTCCGCCCTGGCCGCCCGGGCGCTGGAGCTCACCATCCTCTGCGCCACCCGCACCAGCGAAACATTGGGCGCCCGCTGGGAGGAGTTCGACCTCGAGCGCGCCGTCTGGACCATTCCGGCAAGGCGCATGAAGGCTGCCAAGGAGCACCGGATTCCGCTCTCCGAGGCGGCGGTCCAGATCCTTCGCGACCTCCATCCCGACGAAGGGCTCGTCTTCCCCGGCCGCTCGGCGGAGAAGCCCCTCTCCAACATGGCCATGGAGATGGTCATGCGGCGGATGAAGGTCGACGTCACGGTGCATGGCTTTCGCAGCAGCTTCCGCGACTGGGCGGGCGAAGCGACCGAAGCGCCGCGCGAACTGGCCGAAGCGGCCCTGGCCCACACCATCGGCGACGCCGCCGAGCTCGCCTACCGGCGCGGCGATGCGCTGGAGCGGCGGCGCGGCCTGATGGAGGCTTGGGCGGGGTTCTGTTCGGGATAGTGAGCGGCCCCGCATCTATCGACAATGTGAAACGATCGCTCCCGCCGCCGCCCGTGCCCCACCCCCGCCTCGGTCGCCGCCTAATCGGAGGTCCATTTTATATGGACCGAGACTCGTGAAAGCTGGGCGCGGCGAGTCGCTGGACGGAGCATGACCGAATCGCCACCGGAGCGTCGGCGAATATCAGCGCCGTCAGGAAAACGGATAGGCGCCCGGCTCTCATAGACTTTGACTCGCAGGACTACGCCTGGCTCACCGCAAATCTGCCCACGAAAGGTTGCGCGATGACAAGCGACGAAGCGGTGACCTGATCGAGCGGCGACTCGATTCGGCGTCCCGTCGCCATTGGATGTCAGGCATGGACGGGGCGAGTGACGCTTCGGCCCGAATCACGCCGCCGCAGGTTCGGAGCGCGCGGGGCCTCCCTGAGCGGCCTGAGCCCGGTCAATCAAATTTATTTCCCAACAAAATAGGGCATTCGACGAAGAGTCCGTGATCGCGGGCCTCCTCGGCCACAAGTCGTGACGGGATGATCGGCGTCTTCATTTCGAAGGAGACGCCAAGTGGACAACGAAAAATTCCCTTTCCCACGACGGCTGGAGAAGATTGCCGAGGTCGCTCGCAGAATCGGCTTTTCCCGATCGTGGGTCTACGAGCGGCTCGCCGCCGGCGACTGCGGCTTTCCAAGGCCTCTGAAGATCCGGGCGGCGTACCGGTGGGACAGCCAGGAGATCGATCTCTGGATCGAGGACCAGGTCCGGCGCGGGAAGGCCGGTGCTCCCAGACAGATGAAAGCGCCCACCGACGGCCTCGAGCGCCCGCCCTCCCCCTCAAAAAGGGGGTTGTGAGATGGCGCCCCGGCCCCCCTCCTCGCCAAGCGAATTTCTCAGCCCGAAGCAGGTCGCCGTCGAGCTCGGCGTCTCGATCCGATCCGTCCATCGCCTGATCGACCGCCGCGAGCTTCGCGTCCACCGGATCGGGCGCCTGATCCGCGTCTCGCGGGAAGATTTCGCGGCCTATCTGGCGCGCCAGAGGCGGTGATGCGCGCGTGTCTTGGCTGTCACCGCATGTCATTCAATGACAACAGCAAATGGCTGCGTCGTGAATACCCTATAGCTGCAATGAGTATTGTTCAAATTATCGAGCACGCACGAATCCGCACCAGAGTCCACTCCTGACATCACGAGGTATATCATGACAACTCCGCCCCTGTCACGACAAATCAACTCCACTCTACAGATCGGGTGAGACCCTGGGGGCCCGGCTACCACGCCAAGCAGGTGAAGAAGCGCCGCCGCCAAAGCTGGAGGAGCGAAACTCCACGAGATCGGCAGCAAGGGTAGGATTTTTTTGAGTTCCCCGTTTTTTTCGGTTTGTGGACTGGCGCGGGTCGCGAGAATTCCGCCTCACGCCTCACTGCCTCACGGGCTGCGACACCACCGGCGCACCGGCGGCGTTACGAAGACCGCCGACAGTGCAGTGTTGCAATTAAGCCTATGAGTTGAAGCACCTACAAGCCCCATCCTTTCATCTACAGGGCCTTTGAGCCATTTAACCCCGTTTTCGTGAACCGCTTTTGGACCCGTCTTCAGTGGATCTCTTGTACATTGGATCAATGATTTTATGCCAATTTTTGAACCCGGTGAGGCATCGGAAGGCCTTTCAGATGCTGAACCGTGGACTGCCATGTGTGCGTCGTCAGGACATTTGAGACAGGTGGGGCTGGGATTTAGCGGAGGGTTGGCTTCACCTGGGGTTGATATTTAGGCGGCGATTTTGCGGTGCTGCAAGCGCCGATGTTCGATGGTCTGTCGTTTGATGCGGGCCC
>JBBRPN010000030.1:0-27711 GCA_038227925.1 Caulobacterales bacterium
CGCCAGCTTGCCGTCGGGAACCAGGAAATAGGGGTCGTTCCAGTAGAGGCGGTCGATCTTGTCGGCCGGCACGAAGCGCTCGATGTCGATGGTCTTGGTGCTCTCCAGGCGCACCGACCTGATCTCCTCGTCGGTGAGCAGGACGTAGCGGTCGCGATCCACCTCATAGCCCTTGACCAAGTCGCCGCGCTCCACCGGGCCGGTGTCAGGATCGGTGGCGACCATCTTGATGCGGTTGTGGGTGGCCGGGTTGATCAGGTTGAAATGCACCTCGCCGCCCGGCGAGACGCCAGTGTAGAGGGCCACCGGGCAGGTGACGAGCGACAGCCGCAGATGCCCGCGCCAAGTGGGGCGGCCCAGCGTGTCACCGCGACCCTCGCGAGGCGCATCGACGGCGGTCTTGGGCGCCCGGCTGTGGGCGGACCGGGTGGGGGACGGTTTTGCGGGTTTTCTCATGGAACGGCCTGTGCGCAAGGTGACAGCGAGCCAATTCGCCGGCGGGGCCTTGGTTCCGAGGGCCCGGCGTCCTCGGCCGGCGGGATTTCAAAGACATGGCGGCGCATTGGCCCTAGGCTGGTCGGGCCAATCGCTTCCAGGAGGCCGCGCCCTCTCATGCCGGATCGAGTTTCGCGGGTCCGCGCCTGGGCGCGCGCCGCGGCGATCGCTGCGGCCACCGGCCTGTGCCTTGTCTCACCAGCGAGCGCCGACCGCGCCGGCGGCGGCCATGGGGGGGGCGGGCGCGGCCGGCAGGGCCAGGTCATGCCGTTCGCCTCGCCGACCGGAGCATCGCCAACGGCCGCCGGCGCCGCCCTGGGCGACAACGACGACGTCATGCGGATCGAGGGCGAACTGGCCGATGCGCGCAACCGCACCATTCAGCTCACCGCCTGGATCGTCGGTCTGGGCATCCTCCAGACGCTGATCTTCGGTCTGGCCCTGATCGCCGCCGCGCGGGCGATGAAGGAGGCGCGGGCCGCCGGCCGGGCCCTGGCCATGCTCGACCGCGCCTATCTCTTCCTCGATCAGGACATCTCGCTGGCCCACGCCGACCATCGCGGTCCGCGCGGCGGCCTGAAACTGCGGTTCGCCTTCGGAATGAAGAACCACGGCCGCTCGCCGGCGGTGGTCCGATGGCTCAACATCCGCCAGCAGTATCTGCCCGCCCAGCCGGAGGGGCGCTACGAGGAGGCCGGATCGAGCGAGGGCCTGATCGTCGGGGCCGGTGAAACGGTGCGCTTCGATCACCACGACACGATCATCGCCGGCGCCGACTGGGACAAGGCCGAGGCGGGCGAGGGGGCCATCTACCTGCATGGATGCCTAGTCTATTGGGACATTTTCAAGGAGCAGCACCAGACCTTCTTCTGCTGGCGATACGATTCGGCCCGCCACACCTTCGCCATCGCCGAATCGGCGACGCTCAACCGGTTCGATTAGAGCCGGATGGCGTCGCCCGGCGGCTCGCGGGGACGGCGGCGATGACCGGCGGGGACGGCCGTCGCGTCGAAGCCCGGTTCGTCGGCCTCGCCTCGCCCACCGCCCGGCGGGCCGGGGTGGGGGGACATCCCTGCCAGGGCCTCTATTGGACGGCGAGCGGCGAGCGACCGCGTGTGGCGGTCATCGCCGCCCACTACAATATCGATTTCGCCGAGCACTACCTGGCCCCGTGGTTCGCCGAGCGGGGGATCGGGTTCCTCGGCTGGAACACCCGCTTTCGCGGCGCCGAGGATCTCTTCGCCCTCGATCACGCCCTGATCGACATCGGCGTGGGCGTGCGCTGGCTGCGCGAGAAAACCGGGGCCGAAACCATCGTCCTTCTCGGCAACTCCGGCGGCGGTTCGCTGATGGCGGCCTATCAGGACCAGGCCACCGGGGCGGCCGCTCCGGCCGATGCGCGCCCGGCCGTCCGCGAGGCTCTGGGCGCGCTCATCCCCGGCGACCTCTACATTTGCCTGAACGCCCACCGCGGTCGGCCGCGGGTGCTGACCGCTTGGATGGACGCCTCGGTGATCGACGAGGCCGATCCGCTGGCCACCGACCCTTCCCTCGATCCTTTCAATCCGGCCAACGGGCCGCCGTTCGCGCCGGCCTTCATCGACCGCTACCGGGCCGCCCAGCGGGCCCGCAACCAGGCGATCACCGATTGGGCCAAGGCCGAACTGAGGCGGCTGAACGCGGCGGGCGTCCCAGACCGCCTCTTCCCCCTGTTCCGGACCTGGGCCGACTTGCGCTTTCTCGATCCGGCCATCGATCCGTCGGCGCGGCCTTGCCCCGGCTGCTACGCTGGCGATCCGCGCGTCGCTAATCGCGGTCCGTTCGGCATCGGCCGGGCCAGCACCCTGAAGACTTGGCTTTCCATGTGGAGCCTGGAGACCTCGCCCTGCCAGGGCGCCCCTCAACTGGCCAAGCTGACCGTTCCGGCCCTCGTCGTCCAGAGTCTCGCCGACCAAGGCGTCTTTCCCAGCGACGCACGCGCCATTTTCGAAGCCGTCGTCGCGCCCGACAAAACCCTCGAAATGATCGCTGGCGCCCACTATTTCGAGGATTCCGAGGATCGCCGCCGCGCCGCCGCCGACCTGATGGCCGCCTGGATCGTCGCCCGCGTCTAGAACAAGGAAACCCGCCGCATGTCCGCCTCCATGGGTCTCACGGAAAATGTGAAAACCTACGTCCAGCATTGGGGAGTGCGCGAGCATCCGGCCCTCGCCCGCTGCCGCGCCGACACCGTCGGCGACGCGCGCGCGGTCATGCAGATCAGCCCCGAGCAAGGCGCCTTGATGCAAGTGCTGGCCAGGGCCATCGCCGCCCGCCACGCCCTCGAGGTGGGGGTGTTCACCGGCTATTCCTCCACCGCCGTCGCCGTGGCCATGAAGGCGATGCACGGGAGCGGGGCCGAACTGGTCGCCTGCGACCTTTCCCAGGAGTTCGTCAATCGCGCCCGGACCTATTGGCGCGACGCCGGGGTCGATGACATCGTCACGACGCGCATCGGCCCGGCCGCCCAGAGCCTGGAAGGATTGATCGACGAGGGTCGGGCCGGCGATTTCGACCTGATGTTCATCGACGCCGACAAGACCGGCTACGACGCCTATTACGAGCTCGGCCTGCGCCTGCTGCGTCCCGGCGGACTGATGCTGATCGACAACATGCTTTGGAGCGGGGCGGTGGCCGACCCTTCCGAGACCTCCGCCGACACGGTGGCCCTGCGCGCCCTGGCCGCCAAGATCCATGCCGACGACCGGGTAGACATGACCCTCGCCACCGTCGGCGATGGGCTGTCGGTCGTGGTTAAGCGGTAATTCCGGTTCGGGATTGTCGCCGCCTGCCGCGAGCGTATGGTCTTCGGGTCAGGGGGATCAAACCATGAAGTTCGTCGCCGTCACATGCCTCGTCGCCGCGCTCGCCGCGCCCGGCCTGGGGGCCGCCGCCACCGCTCCGGCCGTCGCCGACGCGGTGGCCAAGGTCCAGGCGCTCGCCCGCCAGGCGGTCGCGGACCGCGCCGCGCCGGGCGTCGCCATCGCGGTGGTGTTCGACGACAAGCTGGTGTGGTCCGGCGGCTTTGGCGTTCGGGACACCGCCTCGGGCGCGCCGGTCGACGGCGACACCGTCTTTCAACTGGCCTCGGTCTCCAAGCCGCTGGCCTCGACCGTGGTCGCCGCCCTGGTGGGCGAAGGCACGATCGCCTGGGATTCGAAGATCAGCGACCTCGACCCCGGCTTTCAGATGGCCGATCCGTGGGTGACCCGCGAACTCACCCTCGCCGACCTATTTTCTCATCGCAGCGGCCTGCCCGACCATGCCGGCGATCTCCTGGAGGACATGGGCTATTCCCGCGCCGAGGTTCTGCGCCGCCTGCGCTACCAGAAGGGCGGCGGGGCGTTCCGCGCCTCCTACGCCTACACCAATTTCGGCCTCACCGAAGCCGGCGTCGCCGCCGCCAGGGCCTATGGCCTGACCTGGGAGGACGCCAGCCAGACCCGGCTCTACGGCCCCCTCGGTATGACCTCCACCAGTTCGCGCTTCGCCGATTTCCTCGCCCGTCCCGACCGGGCCCGCGGTCATGTGAAGGTGAACGGCCGGTGGGTGGCGAAATACCAGCGCGAGCCCGACCCCCAGTCGCCGGCCGGGGGCGCCAGTTCGTCGGTCAACGACATGGCCAAATGGATGCGCCTGCAACTGACCGACGGCCGGTTCGAGGGACGGCAACTCGTCGATGCGAAAGCCCTGGCCGAAACCCATGCGCCCCAGGCCCGCAGCGGAACCAACCACCTCACCGGCGCGCCGACCTTCTATGGCCTGGGCTGGGGTGTCAGCTATGACGGCGAGGGCCGCCTTCGCCTTTCCCATTCGGGCGCCTTCTCCACGGGCGCCTCGACCGCCGTTTCTCTGGTGCCGGCCGAGCATCTGGGCGTCATCGTCCTTGTCAACGCGACGCCGGTCGGGGTTGCCGAGACCTTGGCCTTCTCGTTCATGGACCAGGCCCTCTACGGCCGCCAGACCCAGGATTGGGCGACCCTGTTCGCCAAGGTCTTCGCCGATCTGGCCTCCCTGGGCGTCTCCCCGGGCGCGGACTACTCCAAGCCGCCGGCCAAGCCGTCGCCGGCCCTCGCCGAGGCCGCCTATCTTGGGACCTACGCCAACGACTACTTCGGCGATGTCCGGGTGATCGACCAGGCCGGCCGCCTGGCCATCGAACAGGGCCCCGACAAGACGGTCCTTCCCCTGACCCACTACGACCGCGACACCTTCACCTATGTGACCGCCGGCGAGAACGCGGTGGGCGCCAGCGGCGTCACCTTCACCCTGGGGCCGGACGGCAAGGCGACCTCGCTCACCGTCGAAAACCTCAATATCCACGGCGCCGGCGTCTTTCCCCGCAAAGCGGGGTGAACGCCTTAGCGAGCGTCAATCGGCTTGCCGGCCGACCTGATGAAAATCGATCCGATAGGCCGACCCTGACCCTGCGGCTTCGAGGCGGATCGGTTCTCCGGCCGCCTGTTCGACCAGTACCGCGTCGAACCGCTTCAGGGCGTGGACCGCGCCGCCGTGGCCGACGCGCAGGCCGCCGTGGACGGCCAGAATGAGCGTCCGCCAGGCGGCGCCGACGACGCTGCCGCCTTCGAAGTCCAGGCGGGTGACCGCAGCGTAAACCCGGCCGCGGCGGGTCATAACGTTGAGGTCGGTGACCGGCCCCGGCGGGGTTTCCGCGCGGGCCGGGACGTCGCCGGGAAAAGCCGCCGGCGGCGAAGCGGCCGAAAGACGGAGCGTCGGGCCGCCCTCGAACCGCAGGGTCAATTCCCCCTCCAGCACCGCGAGCACCCGATCGACGCCCGGGAAAAGGGAAAACGGGCCGCCGGCGCTCACCGTCGCCATGCTGACCCGCCAGTCGAAGATATCGAGCCCGGCGCCCGGCGGAAAGACGGCGATCTCGCGGGTCACGCCGCCGCCGTTCTTCCACGGCATGACCACGCGATCGCGCGCCGCGAGAATCCGGATCGTCACGCGCGCCTCGATCGAGGGCGGGGCCGACAACCAGACGGATGCACTTCAATTGTCATCCGACTTTATAGGGCGGTATGGAAGAATTGGAGAAGGAGAAAAAATAATGCGTGATATTTTTTTCATGGCCACCGCGATGACGATGGTATTCGGCCCCTCGCTTGCCATCGCGTCCGGCTATTCGGCCGCCGACGCCAAAAAATACATCGCGGACAGCGAGGCGGCCTGGTGCGCGTCCGAGGTCACCGGCGATCCGTCCGTCGCGCGGCGAATTCTCGCCGACGATTATGTCGGGGTCTTCCCCGACGGCTCCGTCTCGAACAAGGCCAACGCCGTTTCGCTGTTCAAACCGACGGGCGAGGTTCTGACCGCTCATCTCGACTACGTCCATGTCCGATTCTTTGGAAATACGGCGGTCGCCCAGGGGCAGGAGAGCGACACCACGCGGCGCGGCGCCGCCTTTCCCAGCGGTCGCCTCATCTTCACCGATGTCTTTGTCCTGCGAAATGGTAAGTGGCGGATCGTGAACTCCGAGGACCAGTACCAGCCGGCGCCCAAGTAGCGAGGGTGACGGAAGGGACGCAAGAGCGAGTAGATCAGCCCAGGATACCCGGCAGGTCGAGATGGTGCTCGCGGGCGTAATCGAGGGCGACCTCGTAGCCGGCGTCGGCGTGGCGCATGACGCCGGTGGCCGGGTCGTTCCACAGCACCCGCTCGATGCGGCGGGCGGCGGCGGCCGTGCCGTCGCAGACCACCACCATGCCGGCATGCTGGGAAAAGCCCATGCCCACCCCGCCGCCGTGATGGATCGAGACCCAGGTCGCCCCGCTGGCGCAGTTGAGCAGGGCGTTGAGCAGCGGCCAGTCGGAGACGGCGTCCGAGCCGTCCGCCATGGCCTCGGTCTCGCGATTGGGGGAGGCGACCGAACCGGAATCCAGATGATCGCGGCCGATGACCACCGGCGCGGCCAGCTCTCCACTGGCCACCATGTCGTTGAACGCCAGGCCAAGCCGATGGCGATCGCCCAGGCCGACCCAGCAGATGCGCGCCGGCAGGCCCTGGAACCGGATCTTCTCGCGCGCCAGGGTGAGCCAGGCGTGCAGATGCGCATCGTCCGGCATCAATTCCTTCACCTTGGCGTCGGTCTTGTAGATGTCCTCCGGGTCGCCGGAGAGGGCGGCCCAGCGGAACGGGCCGAGCCCCCGGCAGAACAGCGGGCGGATGTAGGCCGGCACGAAGCCGGGGAAGTCGAAGGCGTCCGCGAGGCCCTCTTCCAGAGCCATCTGGCGGATGTTGTTGCCGTAATCGACGGTGGGAACGCCCATGCGGTGGAAATCGAGCATGGCGCGAACCTGGACGGCCATGGAGGCGCGCGCCGCCGCCTCGACGGCCTTCGGATCGCACTCGCGGCGGGCGATCCAGTCGGCGACGCTCCAACCGGCCGGCAGATAGCCGTTGATCGGATCGTGGGCGGAGGTCTGGTCGGTGACGGCGTCGGGCCGCACCCCACGGCGGACCAGTTCGGGGAACACTTCGGCGGCGTTGCCCAGCAGGCCGACCGACAGAGGTTTCCTGTCGGCGCAAGACTTGGCGATGAGAGCCAGAGCCTCGTCCAGATCTTGGCTCATCACGTCGAGATAGCCGGTGCGCAGGCGCATCTCGATGCGCGACGGCTGGCACTCCACCGCCAGGCAGGAGGTGCCGGCCATCACCGCCGCCAGGGGCTGGGCGCCGCCCATGCCGCCCAGGCCACCGGTCAGAATCCAGCGGCCGGAAAGGTCGCCGCCGTAATGCTGGCGGCCCAGTTCGGCGAAGGTCTCGAAGGTGCCCTGCACGATGCCCTGGGCGCCGATGTAGATCCACGAGCCGGCGGTCATCTGGCCGTACATCATCAGGCCCTTGCGATCGAGTTCGTTGAAATGCTCCCAGGTCGCCCAGCGCGGCACCAGATTGGAGTTGGCGATCAGCACGCGGGGGGCGTCGGCGTGGGTGCGAAACACGCCCACTGGCTTGCCCGACTGAACCAGCAGGGTCTGGTCGTCTTCCAGGCGGCGCAGCACCTCGACGATACGATCGAAACTCTCCCAGTCGCGCGCCGCCCGGCCGATGCCGCCATAGACCACAAGTTCCTCGGGCCGCTCGGCGACGTCCGGATCGAGGTTGTTCATCAGCATGCGGAGCGGCGCCTCGGTGAGCCAGCTCTTGGCGCTGAGCTTCGGCCCGTGCGGGCTGCGGATGACGCGGGTATTGTCCAGGCGGGTCATGGGCAACCTTCGGCGAAATCGAGGCAGGCCCGGAGGACGGCGGCCAGCGTCTCGCGCATGGGCGCGGCCTTGGCCGGATCGTAAGGGCTCGGCCAATTGTCGGCGCCGACCGCGCCGGCGGGATCGTCCATGTAGCCGCGGCAGGCCAATTCCATCTGGATGGCGTGGACGCCCTCCGGTGGCCGGCCATAGCGGCGGGTGGTGTAGCCGCCTTTGAACCGGCCGTTGGTGACTCGCGAGAAGGCGGTCGCGTCGCATGCCGCCTCCACGGCGGTCGCGAGCGCGGGATGGCAGCTCGCGCCGCTGTTGGTTCCAAGGTTGAAATTGGGCAGCTCGCCGGCGAACAGGCGTGGAATGCGCGAGCGGATCGAATGGGCTTCGTAGAGAATGACCGCGCCATGCTTCGTCCGCAGCCGCGCGATCTCTTCGGCGAGGGCGTCGTGGTAGGGATCGAAATAGAGGCCACGCCGCCGCGCGGTCTCGGCGGCGTCCAGCTCGCCCCCGCCGCGGTAGAGCGCCTCGCCGTCGAAGGTGGTGGTCGGGCAGAGTTCGGTGGTCGTCTGGCCCGGGTAAAGCGAGGCGCCGGAGGGATCGCGGTTGACGTCGATGACGGTGCGCGAGATCGCCGTGCGGATCGTGGTCGCGCCCAGGTCGGCGGCGAAGTCATAGAGCCGGTGAACCCACCAGTCGGCGTCCTTGCGCGCCAGCCACGGCGAGGCGAGGCGCGCCTCGATGTCCGGCGGAATGTCGGTCCCGGTGTGAGGGAAGCTGAAGATCAGCGGCGCATCGCCCTGGTGGACGCTCAGCCAATCTGGATGGTCGTCCTGGCTCATCCCGCCTCGCAAACGCCGGGCAGGGCGATGTCGCCGATGGCGGCCTGGACCTCGCCGCCGCGAACCATCGCGATGGCGGCGGCCATGTCGGGGTGGAGATAGCGGTCGTCGGTCAGCGGGTGAACCTGCTCGCGCAACACCGCGCGCACCGCCTCCAACGCCGCGCTAGAGGCCAGAGGGCGATGGAAGTCGCACCCTTGGGCGGCGACCATCAGTTCGATGCCGATCACGGCGGAGGCGTTCTCGGCCATGGCCAGGAGGCGGCGCGCGCCGTGGGCGGCCATGGAGACGTGGTCCTCCTGGTTGGCCGAGGTGGGGATAGAATCGACGCTGGCCGGCCAAGCGCGCTGCTTGTTCTCGCTGACCAGGGCGGCGGCGGTCACCTGGGCGATCATGAAGCCAGAGTTCAAGCCGGGACGGGGGGTCAGGAAGGCCGGCAGGCCCGAGAGCGCCGGATCGACCAGCATGGCGATGCGCCGCTCGGCCAAGGAGCCGATCTCGCACAAGGTCAGGGCGATGATGTCGGCGGCGAAGGCCACCGGCTCGGCGTGGAAATTGCCGCCCGACAGCGCCTCGTCGGTATCGGCGAAGATCAGCGGATTGTCGGTAACCCCGTTGGCCTCGTCGGCCAGGGTGTGGGCGGCCTGGCGCAGGATATCGAGGGCCGCGCCCATCACCTGCGGCTGGCAGCGCAGGCAATAGGGATCCTGCACCCGCGTATCGTCCACCAGATGCGAGGCGCGGATCGCCGACCCGGCCATCAAGGCGCGCAGGGCGGCGGCCGTCTCGATCTGGCCCCGGTGGCGGCGCAGCGCCTGGATGCGGGGATCGAACGGCGTGTCGGAGCCCTTGGCCGCCTCGGTGGAAAGGGCGCCGGTGACCAGGGCGGCGCGAAACAGGGTCTCGGCCGCGAAAAGGGCGGCCAGGGCGTGGGCGGTGGAAAACTGGGTGCCGTTGAGGAGGGCCAGCCCCTCCTTGGGCCCGAGGGTCAGCGGCGCCAGTCCGGCCTCTTCCAGGGCGCGGGCGGCGGGAAGGCGCGTCTCGCCGACGACCATCTCGCCCACCCCGATCATGGCGGCGGCCATGTGGGCGAGGGGGGCCAGATCGCCGGACGCGCCCACCGATCCCTGGGCGGGGATGACCGGCGTCAGTCCCTTGGCCAGCATGGCTTGCAGCAAGGCGAGGGTGGCCGGCCGCGCGCCCGAGGCGCCGTGGGCGAGGCCCGCCAGCTTGAGGGCCATCATCAGGCGGGCGATGGCCACCTGGACGGGCTCGCCGACGCCGGCGGCGTGCGAGAGGACCAGATTGCGCTGCAGCCGTTCGAGATCGCCGCTCTCGATGCGGACGCTGGCCAGTTTGCCGAAGCCGGTATTGATTCCATAGACCGGCGCGCCCTTGGCGAGGATGCGTTCCACCGCCGCCGCGCTGGCGGCGACGCGGGGCGCGGTGGCCGGATCGAGGCTCACGCCGGCGCCCCGGTAAACGGCCCGCCAGTCGGCGAGCGAGACTTCGCCGGGAGAGAGAACGATGTCGGTCAACGGCCTCTCCAGACCCGCGCGTGGAGCGGATTGAACCCCATCCGGTACACCAGCTCGGCCGGCCGTTCGATATCCCAGATGGCCAGGTCGCAGCGCTTGCCCGCCTCCAGGGCCCCAGTTTCGGCTTGAAGGCCTAGGGCCCGCGCGGCGTTGCGGGTGACGCCGGCGAGGCATTCCTCGATGGTCAGGCGAAACAGGGTCGCGCCCATGTTCAGGGTGAGCAGCAGGGAGGTCAGCGGCGAGGTGCCGGGGTTGCAGTCGGTGGCGAGCGCGATCGGCACGCCGGCGGCGCGCAGGGCCTCGATCGGCGGCAGCCTGGTCTCGCGCACGAAATAGAACGCGCCGGGCAGCAAGGTGGCCACCGTCCCCGCCCTGGCCATGGCGGCCACCCCCGCCTCGTCGAGAAATTCCAGGTGATCGGCCGACAGGGCGCCGAACGCCGCCGCCAGGGCCGCGCCGTGCAGGTTGGAAAGCTGCTCGGCGTGCAGCTTGACCGGCAGGCCCGCCGCCTTGGCCGCCTCGAACACGCGGCGCACCTGGGCCGGCGAAAAGCCGATGCCCTCGCAGAAGGCGTCCACCGCGTCGGCCAAGCCTTCGGCGGCGACGGCGGGGATCATCTCGTCGCACACCAGGTCGATATAGCCGTCGGCGTCGCCGGAGAATTCCGGCGGCAGTGCGTGGGCGCCGAGGAAGGTCGTCCGCACGGTGATCTCGCGTTGGCTCTCCAGGGCGCGGGCGGCGCGGAGTTGCTTCAATTCGTCGGCCAGCGACAGTCCGTAACCGGACTTGACCTCGACGGTGGTCGCCCCCTCGGCGATCAGGGCGTCGAGACGGGGCAGGGCGCCGGCCAGCAGGTCTTCTTCGCTCGCCGCCCGCGTGGCGGCCATGGTCGAGACGATGCCGCCGCCGGCTCTTGCGATCGCCTCGTAGGAGGCGCCGGCCAGCCTCATCTCGAACTCCCCGGCCCGGTCGCCGCCGAACACCAGATGGGTGTGGCAGTCGATCAACCCCGGCGTGATCCAGCGCCCGTCGCAGGCGATGGTTTCCTCGGCCTCGAAACACGGCGCTTCATCGGCGCCGCCGGCATAGAGGATGCGCCCATCGGCGCAGGCGACGACGCCATCGCCGACCTCGCCCAACCCCACCGCGCCGGCCGCCAGGGTCGCCAGCCGCGCGTCGCGCCAGAGCCGGTCGCAGCGCATCTCGTCTCCAGGGAAAAGCGGCCCGCGCGTGGCCATGGCGGGCGTTTATAGCTGGACGGAAGGCCGCGGGCGAGGGTGGCCGAGCGGCGCGCGCCGGACAAGGCTTGCGCAAAGAGCCTGGAAGGTCGATGGGGGCGGGCGATGGTTGGCAAGCGAATGTCCAGGCTGATCGCTTTGGCGATGATCGCGCCCTTTGGCCCGCTCGCGCTGGCGGCCGAGGCCCAGGCGCCGGCGGCTGGCGCGGTGGCGACCGAGGGGCGCGATCACCCTCAAGCCATGGCGCGGGACGGCGATTTCCGCCAGCCTTCGAACCTGGGCGACGGCGGTTTCGCCGCCGATTCCGCCGATCCGCTGGCCCTCCGGCCGCAAGGCGCCCCTCGCGCCGTCGATCGCGGCGGCGCCGCCCGGCGCTATCCTCTGCACACCCGCATCGTTTCCACCACCTTCTGGGTGGGGGAAATCTTCAACCCGAAACTGCCGGACGGCAGCCAGGTTTGTTCGACCTACGACAGCCTGTGGGCCTACCATTGGTCGGGGATCGACGACGGCAGGGTTCCCAGAAACGCGCGCGCCTGCCCGGGCGCGATCAAGGGCGGCTGCGACGGCGTCGCCGGCCAAGGCGGCAAGCGATGCGACACCGAGCCGCGCACCGCGAAAAACGACTATTTTCCCACCAGCGGCCCTCGGCCGAAGGAAAACCCGTTCTATCTCGACCTGCCTTATGACGATATCAACGATCCGGTGGGGTTCGCCCATCGCTGCGCCAACATCCCCTGGGCCGGCGATCGCGGATACGCCGGACGCTGCGCCGACAAGAAGTTCTCCTACATGAAGAACCGCTGGGTCGAGATCACCGGGCCGAACGGGCATGTGTGCTACGGGCAGATCGAGGACGCCGGACCTTCCCACGGCGCTCTCTACCATGACGCCCGGTATGTTTTTGGCCGGGCCGACGCGCGACCGATCCAGACCCATTTCAACAACGCGGGCATGGACGTCTCGCCGGCGCTCAACGGGTGCCTGGGCTATGCCGCTCTCGACGGCGACCATGACAGGATCGACTGGCGGTTCGTCGATACGGCCGAGGTGCCGAGGGGTCCCTGGATGATCGTCGTGACGACCTCCGGCGTTACGGAATAGGAAAAGCGTGGACGCTCTGTGGTTCGAGACTGCCCTGACGCCCCACGGCTGGGCAGCGTCGGTGCGGATCGCCCATCGCGACGGCCTGATCGTCAGCGTCGAGACAGGCGTGGCGGTCCAGGACGGCGACGAGCGGGGCGGCGTCGCCCTTCCCGGCCTTGGCAACGTACACAGCCACGCCTTCCAGCGCGGCATGGCCGGATTGGCCGAAGCGCGCGGCCCGGACGGCGACGACTTCTGGACCTGGCGGACGGCGATGTACCGGTTCGTCGATCGCCTGACGCCCGAGGATGTCGAGGCGATCGCCGCCCTGGCCTTCGCCGAAATGCTGGAGAGCGGCTTCACCCGGGTGGGCGAGTTCCACTACCTGCACCACGATCTCGACGGCCGGCCCTACACCGATCCGGCCCGTATGGCGGGCGCGGTCGCGGCGGCGGCCGGGACGGCGGGGATCGGCCTGACCCTGCTGCCGGTCTTCTACGCCCACAGCGGTTTTGGCGGCGCCCCACCGAACGACGGCCAGCGGCGGTTCGTCACCAACCCCGATTCCTACGCGCGTCTGGTCGAGGCGAGTCGCCGCGCCGTATGCGCCCTCCCCGACGCCGTGGTCGGAGTCGCGCCGCACAGCCTGCGCGCCGTGACGCCCGACCAGTTGGCCCTGATCGCGCCGATGGCCGGCGACGCGCCGATCCACATCCACATCGCCGAACAGGTGCGCGAGGTGGCCGATTGCCTGGCTTGGTGCGGCCGGCGGCCGGTGGAGTGGCTCTTCGACCACGCGGCGGTGGACGCCCGCTGGTGCTTGGTCCACGCCACCCAAATAAGCGAGGCGGAAACGGGCCGCCTGGCGGCCAGCGGCGCGGTGGCGGGCCTGTGCCCGATCACCGAAGCCAACCTTGGCGATGGCGTCTTTCCCGCCGCCCCGTTCCTCGCCGCCGGCGGCGCCTTCGGGGTCGGCAGCGATTCGAACGTCCTGATCGACGCCGCCGAGGAACTGCGGACTCTGGAATACGGTCAGCGCCTTACCCGCCAGAGCCGCAATGTGCTGGCCTCGCAAGATCGGCCCTCGGTCGGGGGCGCCCTTTTCGCCGGCGCCCTGACCGGCGGCGCGCGCGCCCTGGGCGTCACGCCCCTCCGCCTCGAACCCGGCGCTTCCGCCGACATCGTCTGCCTCGACGCGGACCACCCCTCCCTGATCGGCCGCCAGGGCGACGCCCTCCTCGACGCCTGGATCTTCGCCGCCCGAGGCGGGGCGGTGGAGAGCGTCTGGCGCCGGGGCCGCAAGGTCGTGGAGTCGGGGCGTCACATTAACCGGGACGCCATTGCGAGGGCCTATCGGCGAACGCTCTCGAGGTTGCTCAGCGCGTAGGCCATTCCAACCTCGCTCGGGAACCCAGGCGCGGTCGGCGCTCTTGTGTCGGAGGGCCGTCGTGGCCTCCAGTCACCCGCCAACTTCGGAGCCTCCATGAAATACCGCCAACTCGTCTCGAGCGACCTCACCGTCTCGGAAATCTCCCTGGGGTCGTGGCTGACCTTCGGGGTCGGGGTCGAGCGCGAGCGCGCGGCGGTCTGCGTGCGGCGCGCCTTCGACCTGGGGATCAACTTCATCGACATTGCCAACGTCTATGGGCGCGGGGCGGCCGAGACCTTCCTGGGCGAGACTCTGGCCGGTCGCCCGCGCGACTCCTACGTCCTGGCGACCAAGGTCTTCTTTCCCATGAGCGATACCGATCGAGGTCTGTCGCGGGCCCAGATCGTCAAACAGCTCGACGCGTCCCTGAAGAGGCTCAAGGTGGATGTCATCGACCTCTACCAGTGCCATCGCTACGACGACGCCACGCCGCTCGAGGAGACCATGACCGCGCTCAGCGACGCGGTGCGCTCGGGCAAGGTGCGGTGGCTCGGCTTCTCCGAATGGCCGGCCGACAAGGTCCGCGCCGCCATCGCCATGGCCGGTGTCGAGCGGTTCGTCTCCAGCCAGCCGCAATACTCCCTGTTGTGGCGCGAGCCGGAGAAGGAGATCATCCCCCTCTGCCGCGAAAACGGCATATCGCAGATCGTCTGGTCGCCGCTGGGCCAGGGCGTGCTCACCGGCAAATACGCGCCGGGCGCGCCGCCGCCGGCCCAATCGCGCGCCACCAGCGAGGCCATGAGCGGCTTCATCGGCCGCCTGATGGCGCCGCCGGTGCTGGAGGCGGTCCAGAAGCTCAAACCCATCGCCGCCGAGGCGGGCGTCAGCCTCACCCAGTTCGCTCTCGCCTGGGTGCTGCGCGAGCCGAACGTCGCCTCCGCCATCGTCGGCGCCAGCCGCCCCGAGCAGGTCGATGAGAACGCCGGTGCGTCGGGGTTGACCGTCGATCCGGCTCTGTTCGCCAAGGCCGAGGCGATCGTGGCGGAAATTCCGCGATAGCCGGGTTCACCCCGGATGCGCCGCTTCCTCCGCCTCCGCCGCCAGCAGGCGCAGGGTCTCGGCGTGGCTTTCGCGGGTGATCGTGTAGCCCAGCATCAGCACCAGGGCGGCGCCGTAGAGGATGAGGATGATCGGCACATAGACCAGGGCCAGGTGGGCGATCACGGCCGGCGCCACCTGGCCGGGCTTGGCCCCGGCGGGAAAGTGGATCAGGCCGAGAATCACGGCGGCGGCGAAAATGCCGATCCCCGACACCGCCTTGGCCACCAGGCTGGAGGCGGAGAAGAACAGGCCCTCGGCGCGGCGGCCGGTCTTCAGTTCGCTGTCCTCCACCACGTCGGCGATCATGGCCGAGATCAAGGTGGTGGCGGCGATGTAGAGGGCGGTGGAGACGATCGCCTGGAAGAAGATGATGACCACCAGGGCGATGGAATGGTTGGGCGGCATCAGGTGGGCCAGACGCAGCAGGATGGGGGTGACCGCGATGGTCACCGACAGCACGATCAGGGCCATGGCCGAGGTCCGCTTGCCGAACCGGCGTGACAGGGGCGGGGCGGCGAAGAGGGCGATGAAGGCCGAGAGGAACACCCCGGCCACGAAGATCGACAGCTGGCGGGCCGAGAACTCCCAGAAGAAGGTGGCGAAATAGATGTTCATGGCCGCGCCCAGGCCGGCCGCCATGGACGTCGCCAGGCCCGACAGCGTCAGAAAGAGGAACGATCGGTGCGACCAGGTGGCGATCATCTCCTCGACCTGGGCGCGCAGCGTCATTCGCCGCCGGGCGGGCACGCGAAAACTCGGGATGTGCCGGTGGGTCCCGGCCGCCGAGACGACGATGGCGACGAACATGATGACGCCGGCCAGGACGCCGTAGCGGGCATAGCCGACCGGATTGAGCTGGCCGGCGGCGTGACCGGCGTCGGGCCTGAACAGCAAGGCCAAGGCCACGAGATAGACCGCCAGGCCGCCCACCCAGCCGAAGAAGTATCGGTAGCTGAGCAGGACCGTTCGCTCGTCGTAGCCCTGGGTCAGTTCGGCGGCCAGGGCGGCGCTGGGAACCTCATAGAAGGTGATGAAGGTGCGGATGACGATGGCGACCCCGGTCAGATACCAGAACAGATGGGCCGGCGACCAATGCGGCGGGTTCCACAGGGCCAGGTAGGAAACCGCCACCGGCAGGGCGGCGGCGTACATGAACGGGTGTCGCCGGCCCCAGCGCGAACGCCAGTTGTCCGACACCTGGCCGACGATGGGATCGAGAAAGGCGTCGAACACCATGGCGATCATGATCGCCCCGCCCACCAGCGGCGCGGAAAGACCCACCACTTGGTTGTAGAACAGCAGAAGCAGATAGCTGAAGCCGTTGTCCTTGACCCCGAACGCCACCGAGCCGAAGCCGTAGAAGAGCTTGGTCGATAGGGCCAGTCGGGGCGCGGCGGCGGCCGGGGAGGGGGCGCCGAACGCCGTCGGCACGACCGATGGCGGGTCCAGGGCGAGGGGATCGGCGCTCACCGGGCGACCGCGCAACCATAGCCGCGAGAGAAGTTCGCCTCGCCGACCACCGGGCCGACCGTGGCGTTCAACCTGGCCCGGGCGGGCAGGCCGGCGCGGTCGATGGCGACGGTGAAAGTGTCGATGTCCGGCTTGAACTCGGTCCGGCAGGAGGCTTCCGGGCGGCCGACGACGAACAGGCAGGAGCAAACCTGTTTGGCGATATAGGCGGCCCCGATTCGCACGATGGGCGGCGCGGGAGCGGGCGCGGGAAGGGGCGCGGCGCCGGTCAGGGCCACGAGCGCCAGCACGAGGACGCCCGCCACGCCTCCGGATCGCCATTTGCGCCTCATGGGTCGTTCCTCCTAAACTCCGCCTTCGCGGGATCTGCAGGGATGAGGGTGGCATGAAGCGGCGGGACTTCGCCATAGGTTTGAGCGCCGCGCCGTTTTTCGCGACCGGCGCCAACGCGCGGCTGACTCCGGCGCGCGACGCGTGGCCCATCGACCGGGGGCGCGGCGACTTCGCGCCGGCCGCGCGGGCCTGGGATGATGCGCGGGGCGCGGCGGCCAAGGCGATCGGCCAGACCGACGCCTTCCTCATCATCCAGAACGACGCCCTGGTGCTCGAGCGCTACGGTCCCGATCACGGGCCGGCCACCCGCCATATCGGCTGGTCGATGACCAAGTCGGTCACCCAGGCCCTGGTCGGCGCCGCGGTGGCCCAGGGCCGCATCGACATCAACCGGCCGCTCATGGTCGTCGCCCGGCCCGACCCCAAGCTCACCTTGCGCGCCTTGCTGACCCTCACCGACGGCCTCAAGTGGGACGAGGGCGATTACAACCCGGCCAGTTCGGACGCGGCCAAAATGCTGTTCGGGCCTGGACGCCTCGACTGCGCCGCCTATGCCGCCGCCAAGCCCCAGGCCTTCCCGCCGGGCGTGCGCTGGAACTATTCCACCGGTTCATTTGTCCTGGCTGCCGCCGAACTGCAGGCGCGGCTGTTTCCGGGCGCGCGAGGGCCAATCGAGCGCCGCGCCACCATGGCCAAATGGATGCGCGCCAGCCTGTTCGACCCCCTCGGCATGACCACCGCCCTGCCGGAGTTCGACGCCGCCGGAACCTTCGGCGGCGGCTCCTTCCTCTACGCCTCGGCCCGCGACTTCGCCCGCTTCGGCGAACTTTACCGCCTGGACGGCGTCTGGCGCGGTCGGCGCATCCTGCCCAAGGGATGGGTGAAATTCGCCCGGACGCCGACCGTTGAACCCACCTATGGGGCCGGCTTCTGGCTGGAGGCCAAGGCCGGCGCCAAGCCGCCGTCGCTGATGGGCGGGGCCGGGCCGACGGACGCCTTCTCCGCCCAGGGCCACAACGGCCAGGTCACCCTGATCGTCCCCTCCAAGGCGGCGGTGATCGTGCGCTTGGGCCTGATGGACGACGGCGACGCGGCCTGGAAGGCGCTCGGCGCCTGGCTCACCCCGGTGGTGGGCGCCCTGCCGGACGCGACGTCCCTTTAAGAGGAGAGCGAACATGAGCAAGATGACCACCTGCCTGTGGTTCGACCACGGCAAGGCCCGCGGGGCGGCCGAGTTCTACGCGAGCGTGTTTCCCGACAGCCAGGTCGGGGAAGGCCACGCCTCCGCCGCGGACAATCCGTCCGCGAAGGCGGGCGAGGAGCTCATCGTCGAGTTCACCGTCCTGGGTCAGACGTTCATCGGACTGAATGGCGGGCCAAACTTCAAGCCGAACCAGGCGGTCAGCTTCATGATCCTCACCGAAAACCAGGAAGACACCGATCGTTACTGGAACGCGATCGTAGGCAATGGCGGTGAGGAGAGCCAGTGCGGTTGGTGCAAGGATCGCTGGGGCTTCTCCTGGCAGATCACGCCCCGCGTGCTGCTCGACGCGACGAACGACCCGGATCGCGCCGCCGCGAAGCGCGCAATGGAAGCCATGATGACGATGAAGAAGATCGACATCGCCACGATCGAGGCCGCGCGCGCCGGGGCGAAGGCCGATGAGTAAGATCACCGGCGCCATTTTCTAGTCGCTGACAAGGTCATGCAGTCGCCGGGCACGCCGGACGCGGCCTAACCGCTTGCGGCGAACTAAAAGGCGGGTGGTGGACGCGCCTGGGATCGAACCAGGGACCCCCTCGGTGTGAACGAGGTGCTCTCCCGCTGAGCTACGCGTCCGGGGCAGGGGCTAATACCGACTCGCCCGCGGCCGGACAAGGGCGCAGAAGGCGGGCGCAGGCACCGGGCAGGTCTTCGAAATGGTCGATGAGAACGTCGGGCCCAAGCTCGCCGGCGGGGATGTCGGTGTAGCCGAAACTGACCAGCACCAGAGGAACGCCGGCGGCGCGGGCGGCCCCGGCGTCGGAGGCCGAGTCGCCGACCATCACCGCCCGCTCCCGCCGCCCGCCGGCCCGCTCGATGGCGGCGATCAGGTGGCGCGGGTCGGGCTTGGCGGCCGGCGCCGCGTCGGCCCCGACGATGGCGGCGAAGCGCTCGGCTAGGCCCAGCGCCCGCAAGAGGGCCACCGACAGATCGGTGCGCTTGTTGGTGCAGACGGCCAGCCGCGCCCCCGCCGCCGTCAGCGCGTCCAGGGCCGCCACGGCGCCGGGGAAAGGGCGGCTCGCCTGGGCGATGCGGGCCAGATAGTGGGCGATGAAGCGTTCGAAGAGCTGGCCCATCCGCGCCTCGACGAGCGGCGCGCCGCCGGCGGCGAACCCCTTGGCCAGCATGGCCCGGGCGCCCTGGCCGATCATCGGCCTCGCCGCCTTCAGAGCGAGGGGGGGCAGGCCTTCCTGGTCCAGGAGCGCGTTCAGCGTCCCCACCAGATCGGGGGCGGTGTCCACCAGGGTGCCGTCGAGATCGAACACAACCGTGGCGCCGGCGAGGTCGGAAAGGCCGTGGGACAAGGCGAACTCCACAATCGAAACGCGTCGCGGTTTCGGCTAAAGCCCACCTTGTGGCAAGGCTTGCCGACGCATCGAGGGATTCGCCCATGGCCGCCGAGCCCGCCCGCCCCAAGCCCGCCCGCCCGAGGGCCGCCGTCATCCTGGCCGCCGGCAAGGGCGAGCGGATGAAGTCGCCCACCCCCAAGGTGCTGCACAAGGTCGGCGGCCGGGCCATGGTCGATCACGCCATCGACGCGGCGCTGGGGATGGGCTGCGAGCGGCTGGTGGTGGTGGTCGGCGCCCGCGCCCCGGCGGTGCGCGCCCATGTCGCCGCCCGGCTGGGCGAGGGGGCCATCGCCGTCCAGGACCCGCCGCTCGGCACCGCCCACGCGGTTCTGGCGGCGCGGGACGCCTTGGCGGGGTTCCCCGGCGATGTGATCGTCACCTACGCCGATGTGCCGCTGCTGAGCGCCGAGGCCGCCGCGCCGCTGTTCGATCTGCGCGCCGCCGGCGCCGACATCGCGGTTCTGGGCTTCGAGGCCGCCGACGCCCGCGCCTACGGCCGCCTCGTTCTGGGCGAGGCCGGATCGCTGCTGCGGATCGTCGAGGCCAAGGAGGCGACGGCCGAAGAACTGGCGATAAACGTCTGTAATTCCGGCGTTCTGGTCTGTTCGATGGCGTTGCTGTTCGATCTTTTGGCGCGAGTTGGCAACGACAACGCCAAGGGCGAATACTACCTGACCGACATCGTCGCCCTGGCCCGCGCCGGCGGGCTCGAGGCGAGTGGCGCCTTCGCCGAGGAGGCGACGGTGATGGGGGTGGATTCGCAAGCCATGCTGGCCGCCGCCGAGGCCGCTTTCCAGTCCCGCCGCCGGGCCGCGCTAATGGCCGCCGGCGTCAGCCTGACTGTGCCGCAGACAGTGCATCTGTCGTGGGACACCCAGATCGTCGGCGGGGCGGTCATCGAGCCCTATGTGGTCTTCGCCCCCGGCGTCACCGTGGAGTCCGGCGCGGTGATCCGCTCGTTCAGCCATCTGGAGGGCGCGGTGGTCCGGACCGGGGCCGTGATCGGGCCCTATGCGCGGCTGCGGCCGGGCGCCGACATCGGTGAAGGCGCGCATATCGGCAACTTTGTCGAGGTCAAGAAGGTGACCGTCGGCCCCGGGGCCAAGGCCAATCACCTGGCCTATCTGGGCGACGGTACGGTGGGGGCGGGGGCGAACATCGGGGCCGGGACCATCTTCTGCAACTACGACGGCTTCGACAAGTTCGAGACACACATTGGCGAAGGGGCTTTCATCGGGTCGAACAGCGCCCTGGTGGCCCCTGTCACCGTCGGCGCGGGCGCCTACACCGGTTCGGGCTCGACGATCACCCGCGATGTCGCCGCCGACGCCTTGGCGCTGGGGCGCGGGACGCAGGTGGAAAAGCCGGGCTGGGCGGCGGCGTTCCGCGACCGCAAGCGGCGCGAGAAGGCCGGGAAATGACCGCCGAGGCGCAGAAACGCGCGGCTGGCGAGGCGGCGGCGGAACTCGTCGAAGCCGGCATGATCGTGGGCCTGGGCACCGGCACGACGGCGGCGTGGTTCGTCAGAGCTCTGGCGGCGCGGCGGATCGCGGTTCGCGGAGTGGCCACCTCTGAGGCGACCGCCACGCTGGCGCGCTCCCTAGGCATCGCCCTTATCGACCTGGACGCCGCCGGCCAGATCGACCTGACGGTGGATGGGGCCGACGAGATCGGACCACGCTTGGCCCTGATCAAAGGCGGCGGAGCGGCGCTGCTGCGCGAGAAACTGGTGTGGACCGCGTCGCGCCGCCGCGTGGTCATCGCCGACGCCGGCAAGCCGGTGGAGCGCCTGGGGAAGTTCCCACTGGCGATCGAGGTGGTGACGTTCGGCCACGCGACCACGGCGGGGCGCATTCGCGCCGCCCTCGACGCCGCCGGCATCGTGGCCGATCCGACCCTTCGTCTGGCGAGCGGCGCGCTGCTGGTCACCGATAGCGGCAATGTCATCTATGATGTCGCGTGCGGCACGATTCCCGCACCGTCGGATTTGGCCATCGCGCTCAAGGCCGTCACCGGGGTGGTCGAACACGGCCTGTTCCTGAACCTCGCCGAGAGGGCACTGATCGGGACCGACGCGGGCGTGATCACCCTCTATCCTTAAGGAAGGCCCGACGTGGCGAAATACGACTGCGATCTCTTCGTCATCGGGGCCGGCTCGGGGGGGTGCGGGCGGCGCGCATGGCGGCGCTGAGCGGGGCCAGGGTGGCCATCGCCGAGGAGGACCGGGTCGGCGGGACCTGCGTCATCCGCGGCTGCATCCCCAAGAAATTCATGGTCTACGCCAGCGAATTCTCGCAGGGTTTCAAGGCCGCGCGAGGTTTCGGCTGGTCCGTCGGCGAGACGAAATTCGACTGGAACGCCTTCCGCGACGCCAAGGACATCGAGATCGCCCGCCTGTCGGGCGTCTATGTCACCAATCTGCAGAACGCCGGCGCCGATCTGGTCCACGCCCGGGCCTGTCTGACTGACGCCCACACGGTGGCCCTGGAAGGCAAGCCGGCCGTCAGCGCCGAGAAGATCCTGATCGCCACCGGCGGCTGGCCAACCCTGCCCAAGGATCTGCCCGGTGTCGAGCACGCCATCACCTCCAACGAAGCCTTCCACCTGCCCGAGCTTCCCAAACGGATCCTGATCGTCGGCGGCGGCTATATCGCGGTGGAATTCGTCGGCATTTTCAACGGCCTGGGGGTCGACACCTGCCTGATCTACCGCGGGGCCAACTTCCTGCGCGTCTTCGACTACGACGTGCGCGCTCATCTGGCCGGCGAGCTGGAGCGGCGCGGTATCAAGATCATCCTGGGCTGCGAGCACAATTCCCTGGAAAAGACCGCCGGCGGCATCGTCAGCCACCTCTCGCACGGCCAGGCGCGGGAGACCGACGTGGTGATGTTCGCCACCGGCCGCGCCCCCTATACGGCGCGCCTGGGCCTGGAGACGGCGGGGGTGGCGCTGAACGAGCGCGGCGCGGTGGCCGTCGATGAGTTCTCCAAGACGAACGTGGAAAACATCTGGGCCGTCGGCGACGTCACCGATCGCATCGCCCTCACCCCCGTGGCCATCCGCGAAGGCGCCGCCTTCGCCGAGACCGAGTTTCACGCCCGCCCCACCCGCTTCGATCACGAGACGGTGGCCAGCGCCGTCTTCTCCCAGCCGCCGGTGGGCGCGGTGGGCCTTTCGGAAGCCGACGCCCGTCACGGCGGCCGCAAGATCGACATCTACCGCTCGGTGTTCCGCCCCATGAAGGCAACCTTCTACGGCGGCGAGGAGCGGATGCTGATGAAGCTGGTGGTGGCAGCGGAAACGGGCCGCATCCTCGGCTGCCATATCGTCGGCGAGGGCGCCCCCGAAATGATCCAGATGGCCGCCATCGCCATCAAGCTTGGCATTACGAAGCGTCAATGGGACGAAACCTGCGCCGTCCACCCCACCGCCGCCGAGGAACTGGTGACGATGAGGGAGTCTCATGCGCCGCCGGGGCTGGCGATGGAGGGGTGAGGGGGCGGGCGCCACCGCCTTTTGCCATCCGGCCCCATCCGCGCTAAAAGCCGCGCCCTTCGAAGAAAGCCTTCCCCATGAGCCCGGCCTGGACGCCCGCGTCCTGGA
Organism: Caulobacterales bacterium; assembly: GCA_038227925.1. Classification (GTDB taxonomy): domain Bacteria; phylum Pseudomonadota; class Alphaproteobacteria; order Caulobacterales; family Caulobacteraceae; genus Acaudatibacter. The sequence goes on from JBBRPN010000030.1 coordinate 22,948, forward strand.
GGCGGCTGCCGGCCCGGCATCTGCCCACCGACTATCCGGACCTCGCGGCCTTGGCCCACGTGGAGGCGGACCTGCGCCGCATGCCGCCCCTGGTGTTCGCCGGCGAGGCGCGGCGGCTGAAAGGGCTGCTGGGGGAAGTGGCGGCGGGCAAGGCGTTCCTGCTCCAGGGCGGCGACTGCGCCGAGAGTTTCAAGGAGTTTTCGGCCGACAACATCCGCGACACCTTCCGCCTGATCCTGCAGATGGCGGTGGTGCTGACCTTCGCCGGCGGCAAGCCGGTGGTGAAGGTGGGCCGCATGGCCGGCCAGTTCGCCAAGCCGCGCTCGGCCCCCACCGAGACGGTCGGCGCCGTCACCCTGCCGGCCTATCGCGGCGACAACATCAACGGCATGGAATTCGAGGCCGCCGCCCGCGCCCCCGATCCCGAGCGGCTGTTGAAAGCCTATTCGCAGTCCGCCGCCACCCTCAACCTGCTTCGCGCCTTCGCCGGCGGCGGCTACGCCGATCTGCACAACATCCATCGCTGGACCCTGGGTTTCGTGGAGGGCAGCCCGCAGGGGGCGCGCTACCGCGAACTCACCGACAAGATCAGCGAGGCCCTGGCCTTCATGGCCGCCATCGGGGTGACACCCCAGAGCCATCCGGAAATGCACCGGGTGGAATTTTTCACTGGCCACGAAGCCCTGCTGCTGGGCTTCGAGGAGGCCATGACCCGCGTCGATTCCACCACCGGCGACTGGTACGACGTCTCCGCCCACCTGCTGTGGGTCGGCGACCGCACCCGCCAGCTGGACGGCGCGCACGTGGAATTCATGCGCGGGATCAACAACCCCGTCGGCCTCAAGGTCGGCCCCACCCTGGACGCGGACGAACTGCTGCGGCTGATCGAAGCCCTCAATTCCCAGGGCGAGGCGGGCCGCCTGACCCTCTACGGGCGGTTCGGGGCCGATAAAATCGCCGCCCGGCTGCCCGCCCTGATGGCGGCCACCCGGCGCGAAGGCCGCCCGGTGGCGTGGGCAATCGATCCCATGCACGGCAACACCCTGAAGGCCAATAACGGTTACAAGACAAGGCCTTTCGAGCGTATCCTCTCGGAGGTGAGGAGTTTCATCGAAATCGCCCATTCCGAGGGCGTTCACCCCGGCGGCGTTCATCTGGAGATGACCGGCCAGAACGTCACCGAGTGCCTGGGCGGCGCGCGTTCCGTGGTCGAAGGCGATCTTGGCGAACGCTACCACACCCACTGCGACCCTCGTCTCAACGGCGAGCAGGCCCTGGAACTCGCCTTCCTGGTGGCCGAAAAGCTGAAAGCCGCGCGCCTGGGCGACGGACGGCGGGGCGCCCAATAGCGCCTCGATGAACGGAACGCCATCCCGCGCGTTCCACTTACGTTCAGATGAGATCGATCAGGAAGCCACTCTGCCCGCGCCAATTCCGGCTTCGTGCAGCAGGAAACCATTATGAATTATCTTGTGGCCGCCGCGGCGGCGCTTTCTTTGGCCTGCGGCGGCGCGGCCGTGGCCCAGCCCTACGGCGGCGGCTATGGGCCCAATAGCGGCCCCCAATCCTACGGCGCCTATGGCGGTCAGAACTCCCGCTATGCCGATTCTCCGCCCTACGGCGGACAAGGAGGTCCGACCCACGGTGACGGGCAGTCCTACGGGAATGGCCAACCGGCTTATGGGGCGGACGAGGGTTATGGAGGCGAACCTTCCTATTCTGGCGGCGCCTATCCGTCGAACGGGGCTTATCAGCCTTATGCCTATGGCGGCGGCGACCCATCCTATGGCGCCTATCCGGCCTACGGGGCCGGCTATGCTCCCCGCGGTGTCTATCGACCGGCGGTTCGCGCCTACTACGCGCCGCGAAGGGCGCGCGTCGGTGTCTACCACGCCTGGCGTCCGGCGCACCGGGTCAGGCATTTCTCCGTCCATCGGAGCCGCGTCTTTCACCGCCGATAGCGCCGGCCATGACCGCCCCGATCTCGGCGTGAAGAACGAGGTCGGCCAGGCCGTCCTGATCGGTCGCCTCTCGATTGACGATCGCGAGGCGCGCGCCGTTCCGCTTGGCCAGGAGGGGGAAGCCGGCGGCGGGGTAGACCACCAGGGAGGAGCCGAGCACCAGGAAGAGGTCGCAGGCCAGGGTGGCGGCGCGGGCGCGCACCATCGGCGCCTCCGGCATCGGTTGGCCGAACGAGATGGTCGCGGTCTTGACCAAGCCGCCGCAGCCCCGGCAGGCGGGTATCTCGCCGCGCTCGAGAAACGGCGCCTTCAGATCCGCCAACTCATGGCGCAGGCCGCAGGCGAGGCAGGTCGCATGGCCGGCGGCCCCGTGCAGTTCGATCACCTTGTCCGCCGGCACGCCGGAATCCTGGTGCAAGCCATCGACGTTCTGGGTGATGACGGCGCCCGCGTTGCCCTCGGCGATGAGGGCGGCGACCGCGAAGTGCCCGGCGTTGGGCTTGGCCCCGGTCCAGCCGGCCGCCCCGGTGAAGGCGCGCGTCCAGGCCTCGCGGCGCGCCGCCTCGCTGGCTGTGAAGTCCTGGAAGGCGATCGGCTTCATCCGGCTCCAGACTCCGCCGGGACTGCGAAAGTCCGGCACCCCCGATTCGGTGGAAATGCCGGCCCCGGTGAAGACGGTGATGTGGCGGGCCTCGCCGAGCAATTGGGCGAGGGTCACCGTCCGAGCTACCGGCGGATGGAGGAGGTGCTCGCCTCGGCGCCCTTGGCCATGCGGCCGGCGAGATAAAGGCCGACGATCAGGGCGATGAAGGGGATGAGGGCCAGCAAATCCGACCACGGCCCGGCGAAGAACGGATTGGCCGCCGTCATGAAGTCGGTGACCTTCTGGTTGAAGTCAGTGAGCGCCCCGGCCATGAAGGCAATGCCGATGCCGGCGATCGCCCCGCCGGCGATATAGCCCGAGGCCACCAGGACGCCCGGGCTCTTGTCGGATTCGGCGATGAGCTCCGTGGGCGTCAGGTTGGCGGCGGCGAAGCGTCGCTTCAGATGCCGGTCCACCAGCCATCGCACCATGCCGCCGATGAAGATCGGCGAGGACGACGACAGGGGCAGATAGACGCCCACCGCGAAGGCCAGCGAGCCGATGCCGCACATCTCCAGGATGATCGCGATCATGCCGCCCAGGATGACCAGGGTCCACGGCAGTTGCTGGTTGAGGATGCCCTTGATGATGTAGCTCATCAGGGTGGCCTTGGGCGCGGCGAACTTGTTGACCTGGGTGCCGTCGGGGCGGGTGCGGTGGGTGCCGTTAATGCCCGGATCGACCAGATAGGCCGGGACGCCCGCCGCATTGACCAGATAGCGGCCGGCCGGGCCGCCGACCTCGTCGGTCTTCTGGAACACCCGATAGACGCCCGGATCGGCGCGATGCTGCGGCCCCTTGATCTGTTCGGCGGGCAGGGTGGCCAGCACGGCGGCGGGAACGCGCCAGGTCGGCGGCGCGATCTGGGGGTCGGCGGCGGCGGACGCCCGACCGGCCGGGGCGGTATGGGCGGCGAGCGGCACATAGACCGTCGAGGCGTCGTTCAGAGCCAGCAGGATGGGCCCCAGCACCACCGCCGAGGCGAAGGCGCCGCAGAGGATGGCGATCTGCTGCGCCCGCGGTGTCGAGCCGATCAGGAACCCGGTCTTCAGATCCTGCGAGGTGGTCCCGCCGTTGGAAGCGGCCACGCAGACGATGCCGCCCACCGACAGGGCGGTGACGTAGTAGGTGGGCCCGGTCCAGCCGAGGGCCAGGAAGGCCAGGCAGGTGAGCAGCAAGGTCGCCACCGTCATCCCGGAAATCGGGTTGGACGAGGATCCGATCTCGCCGGTCAGGCGCGAGGAGACGGTGACGAACAGGAAACCGAAGGCCACGATCAGCAGGGCCCCCAGGAGGTTCATACGCAGCGAGTGGGCGACCATGATGGCCGCCACCAGGGCGATCAGGCCGAGCGCCACGAACTTCGGCGACAGGTCGCGGTCGGTGCGGATGGCCGCCTCGCGGGCCACGGTTTCCTTGCGCTGGGCGCGCCAGTCGCTCACTCCGCCGGCGATGCCCCGCCAGATCATCGGCAGAGAGCGGAAGAGGCTGATGATGCCGGCCACCGCTACCGCCCCGGCCCCGATATAGAGCACATAGGCGCCGCGGATGTCGTCCGGCGCCATCTGGGCGATCGGCGTCGTGCCCGGCGCGATGATCCTGGCCGAAGCCCCGAAAAAGCGGATGGCGGGAATGAGGAAGAGATAAGCCAGCACCCCGCCGGCCGCCATGGTCGAGGCGATCTTGGGGCCGATGATGTAGCCGACGCCCAGCAGCTCGGGGGAGATCTCGGCGGAGATAGACCCCGCTGCCAGGGGCGCGCCGAACACCTTTTCCGGGATGTCCTTCCACAGCTTGAACGCCTCCATGGCCAGTTTGTAGACCACCCCGGCCCCGAAGCCGGCGAAGATGGCCCCGGCTCCGGACTGGGCCGCCTCGCGATCGCTGGGGCGCTCGTCGTCGGCGGCGCCCAGAGCCCGCTCCTCCGGCGTCGCGCCGGCCTTCAGCACCTCGGCGCAGGCGGTCCCTTCGGGATATTTCAGGATGCCGTGCTGCTGCACGATCAGGGCGCGGCGCAGCGGAATCATCATCAGAATGCCGAGCAATCCGCCCAGGATGGCGACCAGCATCACCCGGCCGATCTCCAGGTCGAAGCCGAGAATCATGATCGCCGGCATGGTCACCCCGATGCCGAAGGCGATCGATTCTCCCGCCGAGCCG
>JBBRPN010000031.1:0-27657 GCA_038227925.1 Caulobacterales bacterium
ATCTGATCTTCGGCTCGCATTCCGAGTTGCGCGCCCTCGCGGAGGTTTATGCCTGTACCGATGCGCATGAGAAGTTCGTGAGAGACTTCGTGACGGCATGGGACAAGGTCATGAACGCCGACCGTCTCATCCTGGTCTGACGCTCATAGCGCGAGACCGGGCGCGCCGACGCCCCGGCCGCCCGGTTGCGCTTCCTCGCAAGGACCGTATTCTCGGGAACGCGGGATGAGAGGCGGCAAATCTCGCGCCCTCGCCACGCCGCCGAAACAAAGGAAGGCGCCATGACCGACACGCAAAAACCCGAACGGCCGACCACCGGCGTGACGCCGTTTCTGGCCATCGGCGGGGGACGCGGCCAGGAGGCTCTGGCCTTCTACGAGCGGGCGTTCGATGCCAAGGTGATCGAGCGCAACCTAGCGCCGGACGGCAAGCGGCTGATGCAGGCCTCCCTGAAGGTCAACGGCGGCTGGGTCATGCTGTCGGACGATTTTCCCGAGCACGGCTTCACCGCCGCGCCGCCCGCTTCGGTCACCCTCCACCTGCAGGTGGACGACGCCGATCGTTGGTTCGACCGCGCGGTGGCGGCCGGCTGCGCGGTGAAGATGCCGATCGCCGACCAGTTCTGGGGCGACCGCTATGGCGCGATGACCGATCCTTTCGGACATGGCTGGTCGTTGGGCAGCCCGCTCAAGTGAGTTCGGCGGCGGTCGTGGCGGATCGGCCTCGCCCAAACCCCCGCAGCAACCCGATCAGCGGCTTTTCAACCCAGGCCCGGCAGATAAGGCCGGCGGCGATGGAGGCGGCGAAGGCGGCGGGGACGAAGAGGGCGGGGCGTCCGTAGCCCAGGGTGTGGGCGATCAGGGCGGTGGCCGGCAGGTGGACAAGATAGATGGCGTAGGAGGCGTCGCCCAGAGTCTTTAAGGCTGTCTTGAGCGCGCCGGACCGAAACACGCCGCCGCGCCCCTCCAGGCAGAGCGCCCCGGCCACGATCGCCACCGCCGGAACGCCCCACAGAAGCGGGCGCCACAGTTCGTTGATGAAGCCGGTGATCTCCAGGGCGGTGTAGGCGCAGACGCCCAGGGCCGCCAGGGTGAAACCCCACCTCGGGCCGGGAAGGCGCCCGCTCTCCAGAAGCTTGCCCAGCCACACCCCGGCGGCGAACTCCAGCAGCATGGGATTGGCCCCCAGGACGTAGGCCGGATCGGAGAGCAGGAATCCGGCCGCCACGATGGTGAAAAGGGCGCCCGTGATCGCCGTCGCCCGCCGGCGTTTGGGGACCAGAAGGGCGGCGGCGAACACCAGATAGAAAGCCGCCTCGTAGGTCAGGGTCCATCCCGGCGGCAACAGCGGAAAAGGCCGCCCGCGCGGGTCGAAGTGGGGGATGAAGGCGAGCGACAGGGCGAGGTGGCGCCAGTCCGGCAGCACCTCGGGCAGGAAGCGCGGCCAGACCACGGCCAGAGCGGCGACGGCGAGGGTCGCCAGCCAATAGAGCGGCGCCACGCGGGTCGCCCGTCGCCACAGGAACGCCCCCGGCCTGGCGGCGCCGTCGGCGGTGATCGACCACATGATCACCCCGCTGATCACGAAGAAGACATCCACCCCGGCCCGGCCCACCTCGAAGCCGCCGCTCTCCCACTGCAGGGCGTGGTAGAGAACCACGGCCAGGGCCGCGCCGCCGCGCAGATACTGGATGGAGAGGAGGGTCTTCACGCCTCCGCCTAGCGTTAAGGGTCGGCCCAAGCTACCCTTTTGACCCCAGGGGACCCCAACGAGATGCCGAACCATCGCCTCCCCCCAATCCGCGCTGTGGTGGCGGCGCTTGGCGGCGCTGCGATTTCCCTCTGGAGCGCGGGCGCGAGCGCGGCGGCGCCGGCCTGCCCGGCGAGCGTGGACATGGTCGAGGCGGCGGCCGCCGTCCCGCCCGGCTTTCGCGCCTTCCTGAACGGCAACCCGCCGACGCGAACTTTCAGCCGACCGGCCGCGCACCGCCTGGACACCATCATGTTCTCCGACGGTCCGCCCACCGAGATGGCGTGGCTGGCGCCGTCGGGGGGCGGCGCAAACGCGCAGCGCTGGGATTTCACGCCCGGCCCCGGCGCGGCGATCTGGCTTTCCTGCGGCTATCTGGCCACCAGCGTCATCGTCTCCATGCCCCTCCCGGCGGCGACCCGAACCTGCCGCGTCGCATACGATGCCGCTACCTCGCCACCCACCGCGGTCGGCCTCGCCTGCCGATGATCGAGGACGGGCAGGCGCGATCGGTCAGCCCCTGGCTCGGCCGCCATCGCGCCCAGTTTCGCCTGGGCCTCAGAATCACGGTGGCCAGCCTGGCGACCTTCGCCCTGGCCCGCCTGCTCGGCTTCACCCAGAGCACCTGGGCCGTGCTCACAGCCCTGATCGTCATGCAGGCCAGCGTCGGCGGCTCGCTCAAGGCGACGGCGGACCGGTTTGTCGGCTCCCTGGGCGGCGCGGTGTGGGGAGTGGCCGTTTCGCTGGCCGTTCCCCATGAGGGCCCCTTGAGCCTGGGCGTCGCGCTGGCGGTGGGAGTCGCGCCGCTGGCCGTGGTGGCGGCGATCCGGCCGGCCTACCGCGTCGCCCCGGTGACCGCGATCATCCTGCTGCTCGGCCCCTCCGGGGCGGCGCCCGGCGCGGTGACCTCCGCCGTCCAGCGCATGCTGGAGATCGGTCTTGGCAGCCTCGTCGCCCTGGCGGTCGCTCTGCTGGTCTTGCCCGAGCGCGCCCACGGCCATCTGGCCAAGGCGGCTGGTGGAGCGCTGGATCTGATGGCGCGACTTACTCTGAGGCTCGCCGAAGCGGTCGGCGGATCCCATGACGGGGCCGCCATCCGGACCCTGCACGACGCCATCCGAGGCGCCATCGGCCAGGCCGAGACGGCCGCCGCCGAGGCCCTGCGTGAGCGGCGAAGCTATCTGGCCGCCGGTCCCGACCCCGAACCGCTCTGCCGCACCCTGCGGCGGCTGCGCAACGGCTTGTCGACGATCGGCCACGCCGTCGCCGAGCCCCTGCCGGGCCCGGCCCGGAAAATGCTGGACGCGCCGGCCAAGAGCGCCCTCGCCGCCGCCGCCGAGCTGATGCGCGCCGCCGGCTCGGCGCTGACCGCCCGCCTCCCTCCACCCTCGCCGCGCGGACTGGAAGAGGCGGTCGCCGTCTTCGAGGCCTCCGTGGCCGGCCTGCGCCGCTCCGGGCTCACCCGTGACCTGGCCGACGACGCCCTCGGCCGCGTGTTCGCTCTCGCCTTCTCGCTGGAGCAGCTCCGCCAGAATCTCGCCGATCTGATCGATCGGGCAGCCGAGATGGCCTGAAGGGCGCGGCGGCGGCGCCGCCTAGGGCCTGACCTCGAAAATCAGGTTCACCGGCGTTTCGGCCGCCCGGCGGAAGCGCGTGAAGCCGGCCTCCTCCACCACCTTGCGCAGCCGCGCCTCGCCGGCCTGGGCGCCCAGGCCCAGGGCGACCTCCTGGCTCAGCGAAGCGGGGGTGCAGATCATGGTCGAGGCGGCGTAGTACAGCCGGCCGATCGGATTGAGGTTGTCGGCGAGCTCGTCGTTGGCGAACGGCTCCACCAGCAGCCACGCTCCGTCGGGCGCCAGTTTGTCCCTGATATGCCGCGACGCCCCCACCGGATCGCCCATGTCGTGCAGGGCGTCGAAGATGGAGACCATGTCGTAGGCGTCGCCGCCGAACCCCTTGGCCGCCGCCACCTCGAAGGTCACCCGCTCGCCCACTCCCGCCTGGGACGCCGCCTCGCGCGCCCGCTCGATCGAGGCGGGGTGGTAGTCGAAGCCGAAGAAGCGCGAATTGGGATAGGCCTTGGCCATGACGATGGTGGAGGCGCCGTGGCCGCAGCCTACATCGGCCACCCGCGCCCCGGCCCGCAACCGCGCCTCCATGCCGTCCAGGGCCGGGATCCACGACGACACGAGATTGGCGTTGTAGCCGGGGCGGAAGAACCGTTCGGTGCCGCGGAAGAGGCAGGCGTCGTGTTCGTGCCAGCCCACGCCCTCGCCGCTCCGGAACGCCTCGGCGATCCTGGGTTCGTCGCGGAACACCGCGGCGACGATCTCGAAGCCGCCGGCCATGAAGGCCGGATGGCCCTCGGTGGCGAACACCAGCGCCTGCTCCGGCGACAGCGAGAATAGGCCGCTCGCCTTGTCGTACTGGATGTAGCCCCCGGCCGCCTGGGCCGACAGCCATTCGCGCACATAGCGCTCGGCGCAGCCGGTTCGCGCCGCCAGATCGCCGGGCGTCGCCGGACCCTGGGCGGCGAGGGCCTTGTAGAGGCCCAGCTTGTCGCCGAGCACCACCAGGGCGCCCGACATCGCCGCGCCCATGTCGCCGACGACGGTTCCAACCAATGCGCCGAGTTTGTCTGAATCGACTTCCATGATTCTTCTCCTGATCGTAGGCAAGAAGACACAAAGGCGGTCGTCATTTTAGCAAACCGGCGGCGCGGGCTCAATCGGCGCTTTGCAAGGCGGGAAACCTACTCGCCCACGGGGCGTTGGCGTGTGGGCGGCGCGACCCCCGGGTGAAAAGGTGTTTCATGGATCTGGAAGTCACCGTCGGGCCGCCTCGCCTGGCGATCAACCATGGCTACGCCGTCCTTATCTCCGACCAGGACGGCCAGATTCCATGGCCGACGGACAAAGGGTTTTACCATTCCGACACCCGGGTGATCTCAAGCTGGCAGATATCGGCCGACGGCCAGCCGTGGCGGCTCCTGAACAGCGGCAATATCGCCTACTACGCCTCGCGGATTTTCCTCACTAACCCCGACCTGGACACCGAGGTGGGCAAGGTGCCGGCCGGCACTCTGGGCCTTACCATCGGGCGATGCCTCTCCGGCGGTCTCCACGAGGATATCGATCTGGTCAATCACGGCCAGAAGGCGGTGCTGTTCAACCTCGAGATTGCCACCCGCTGCGACTTCGCCGACCTGTTCGAGGTCAAGAGCGGTCACGTGGTGCGGCGGGGACGGATCACCAGCACCTGGTCGGAGGCCAGAAGCGTCCTCAAAACCGCCTATCGCAACAAGGGTTTTCAGCGCGACGTGATCGTCACCATGCGCGAGTGCGACTCCAAGCCAGTCTACGCCAACGGGCGGATCAGTTTCGAGATCGACCTGGCGCCGGGGGCCGCGTGGCACGGATGCCTACTCTATGAGATCGGGGACGGCAAGACCATCGACCGGGCGCCCGACAGTTGCGTCACCCATCCCGCCGAGACGAAAACCGGCCGGCGGCTTTCCCAGTGGCAGGACGCCGTTCTCGATATCGACACCAGCAACGAGGAATTCTGGCGCTTCTACCATCAGTCGGTCCAGGACATGGCGGCCCTGCGCCTGCCGATCGAGGGCACCGATCACCTGCAGTTCGTGCCGGCCGGCGGGGTGCCGTGGTTCGTGGCCCTGTTCGGCCGCGACAGCCTGATCGTCTCCCTGCAGAACGCCATGGTCTATCCCAACTTCGCCCGCGGCGCGCTGGAGGTCCTGCGCCGCTATCAGGCCACCAAGCGCGACGACTGGCGCGACGCCGAGCCCGGCAAAATCATGCATGAGCTTCGCCGCGGCGAGCTGGCCTATTTCAAGCTTATTCCGCATACGCCCTATTACGGCACGGCGGACGCCACCATTTTGTACCTGATCGTTCTGCATAACGCCTGGCGGTGCACCGGCGACGCCGACCTGCTGACCGAATACATGCCGACGGCCGAAAAGTGCCTGAAGTGGATCGACCGCTACGGCGACCGCGACGGGGACGGCTTCCAGGAATATCAGACCCGGTCCACGGCGGGCTACTACAACCAGGGATGGAAGGATTCGGGCGAGGCCCTGGTCAATCCCGACGGTTCGATCGTCAAGACGCCGATCGCCCTGGTGGAGCTCCAGGGCTACGTCTACGACGCGTGGCTGCGCATGGCCCAGATCTACGACGCGCTGGGCAAGAAGGCCCGCGCTCAGGCCCTGCGCAAGAAGGCGAAGACCCTCTTCGATCGCTTCAACGAAGCCTTCTGGGACGAGGAGTCGGGCTTCTACGCCTTCGCCCTCGACGGCGACAAGAAGCCGGTCCTGAGCGTGGCTTCCAACCCGGGCCAGCTTCTGTGGTCCGGCATCGTGCCGCCGGAACGCGCCGCCAAGGTCGTCAAGCGGCTGATGAAGCCGGACATGTGGAGCGGCTGGGGAATCCGCACCCTTTCCACGAAAAACCCATCCTTCAACCCCAACTCCTATCAGAACGGGGCGGTGTGGCCGCACGACAACGCCCTGATCGCCCTGGGCATGCGCCGCTACGGTTTCGTCAACGAGGCCGCGCAAATCGCCAGGGACGTGAGCGGCGCGGCGGGCTTCTTCATGCTCCATCAGATGCCCGAACTCTACGCGGGCATGAAGCGCGATCCGACCAATTTCCCGGTGCAGTATCTGGGCGCCAACGTGCCGCAGGCCTGGGCGGCCGGGTCGTGCTTCACCTTTCTGCAGATGATCGTCGGCTTCGCGCCCGACGCGCCGGGCGGTAAGCTGTGGATCGACCCCATCCTCCCCGACTGGCTCCAGGATCTTCGGATCAGAAATCTTAGCGTCGGCAAGGGCAATTTCGACCTGCACCTGTGGCGCGAGGGCGAAGCCACCCGCTGGGACGTGGAAAAAGGCGACGGCGCCTATGTCGGCCAGCGCAGCTACGCGACCAAGACGGAGCGGTGGGTCTGAATCCCTTCTTCACCATCGGCCATTCCACCAGAAGCGTCGATGAACTCGTCGCTCTTCTGGGCGAGGCGGGGGCGAACACCGTCGCCGATGTCCGCACCGTTCCCCGCTCGCGGACCAATCCGCAATTCAACCTGGACGTCCTGCCGGACGCTCTGGCCGAGCGCCAGATCGGCTATCGGCACATCGCCGCCCTGGGCGGCCTGCGCGGGCGTCGCAAGAGCGACGATCCGTCGCCCAACACCTTCTGGGAGAACGCCAGCTTCCGCAACTACGCCGATTATGCCTTGACGGAGCCGTTCCGCGCCGGCCTGGCGGATCTGACCGCGCTCGGCGAAGACCACGTCTGCGCCGTCATGTGCGCCGAGGCGGTGTGGTGGCGCTGCCACCGGCGGATCGTCGCCGACTATCTGATCGCCGCCGGGAGGGCGGTCTTTCACATCATGGGTCCAGGCAAGATCGCCCCGGCGACGATGACGGTCGCCGCGCACCAAGGGGAGGCCGGGCAATTGATATATTCCGAAACCGGGAGAGCGCCGTGACCGCCCGCGTCGCGGCGGCGAACCTGCGGCTCAAGCGCGCCTACGAGGCGGCCGAGCCCGGCGACGGCCTCCGCATCCATCGACGCCGCACGATCCGCTGGCCGCCGCCGCTCATTGGATCGGCGCCTATCGGCGCTTGGCGATGGCCGCCGTTTGCGCCATGCTTCAAGCCTCGCTTTCTCCAGCGCAGGGATGCCTCGATGTCCGATCCACAGCCGCCGGGCGACCCGAGCCAGCGCGACAAGGCGCTTTCGCGGTGGGATGACGAGGGCGGGGCCGAGCCCGACGGCCCGCAACTGTCCGCCCCGACGGGGCTCGGCGTCGGGCCGGGCTCGCCGCCAAGTCCCGCCGAATGGGCCGAACTGCGCACCCGCGTCATCGCCCTGGAAAACCTGGTCATCGCCCTGTTGGCCACCGCCTCGGAAGCGCAACGCGCTCTGGCCCGCGAGATGGCGCGCTACATCGCGCCCCGCCCCGGCTTTACCAACCACCGCCTGACCGTCCACGCCGCCCACCGCATGACCGACCTCATCGGCCGCGCCGAGCGTTTCGACGAACAGGGCGAGCGGGAGGGTTAGGGCGGGTTCAGCTTTTCGCCGATAGCATCAGCCCCGATCTTCTTCAACACGCCGCCCTTGTGCAGGGCCACGTGGTCGGTCGTGTCGCTCTGGATCTCGTACTGGGGTTCGGCGGGGCTGGCGTGGTGGGTGTGGCCCTTGTAGTCGGTGTCGCGGGTATGAACCTTGACGATCACGCCGCCAACGTGGCCGGCTTCGGAATTCCAGGTGACGCGGTCGCCGATCTCAAAGGCCTTGGTCATGGCGCGCCCATGATCTCCTCGAAGGCCCGTTCGGCTTTCAGCCCGGCCAGATCGCGGTGGAACTCGGCGACCGCGAGCCTCTTGCCGCCGAGGCTGTAGGAGACGGTCGCGTCGGCCTCCAGCGCGCCGTCGATGCGGACCTCGTCGAAGGTCTCGGCGTGGCCGATATAGGCGATGGCCAGATCGTACTGCTCGGTCCAGAAGAAGGGCACGGCTTCGAAGCGATCACGGGCGCCCAGGATGTTGCGCGCCGCCGCCTGGCCCAGCCGCTCGGCCACCACCCAGTGTTCCACCCGGATGGCCTGAACCGAAAGCGGGTCGGGCCAGCGGGCAATGTCGCCGGCCGCCCAGATTCCGGGCGCGCTCGTTTGCAGGAACTCATCGACGGTGACGCCGCGGTCGATGGCGAGGCCCGCGTCCTTGGCCAGATCGATCGCCGGGCGAACGCCGACGCCGATGACGACCATATCCGCCTCCAAGGTCTCGCCCGATTTCAGCGTCACGCGATCGGCGTCGATGGCGACGGCGATGGTCTCCAGATGGAAGGTCACGCCGTGCTTTTCGTGCAGAGCCTGGATGAAGGTCCCGACCTCTCGGCCCAGCACCTTTTCCATCGGCACGGCCTCGGGCGCCACGACGTCCACCGCGACGCCGCGCGCCCGCAGGGAGGCGGCGACTTCCAGGCCGATGAAGCTGGCGCCGATCACCACCGCCCTTTTCGCCGCCTTCGCCGCTCCGACCAGGGCTTCGCCATCGATCTGCGAGCGCAGATAGTGGACGTGCGGCAGATCGGCGCCGGGCAGATCCAGGCGAATGGGCGTCGCGCCGGTGGCCAGCAGCAGGGCGCCGTAGGGATGGCGCGTTCCGTCCTCCATCTCCACCGCCCGGCCGGCCACGTCGATCGCCTTGACCGGAGAATCCAGCCGCAGTTCGATGGCGTGCTCGGCGTAGAAGGCGGCCGGGCGCAGGGGGTTGGACGCCGCATCGGCGGCGCCCGACAGGAAGCCCTTGGAGAGATTGGGTCGATCGACAGGCCGGGTGACATCGGCGCTCAACATCAACACCCGGCCGCCGAAACCCTCGCGCCGCAGCATTTCCGCCGCCGCGTTTCCCGCCGCCCCGCCGCCGACGATCACCACCGATTCCGGAAGGTCCCGCGCCGCCAATTTGGGCCTCGCGGCGATCTCGCGTTTCTCCCGCACGAACACCGTCTCGCCGACGCGCTCCACGACGAAGCAGTCCACCGGGTCGAGGGCGGGCGGGCGCAGGGGCGCGCCGGTGCGCAGGCTGAAGCAGGCGTGGTGCCAGGGGCAGCGCACGGTCTCGCCGACCAGCAGCCCCTCGTTCAGCGGGCCGCCGTAGTGAGTGCAGACCGCGCCGGTGGCGAACACCGCCTCGCCCCGCCGGGCCAGCAGCACCGCCTCTCCGGCGGCGTGGCCCAGCAGCATGGCCCCGTCGGCAAGATCGGCGAACGGTACGCCCTTGGAAAGATCGGGACCTTCGAGGGGCGTTTCGGAACCGCTCATGGGGGGGCGCTCGGTGCAAACAGGGAGATTTCGAAAACCCCGCGCGCGGCGATCCGTTCCGCCTTTCCCGGCAAGGCGAGGGCGGTCTACAAGCCGCTCCATGGCGACCTGGCCCACCCTTCCGCGCCGCGTCCTCCTGCGGCTCGCCGGCGCCGGCCTTGCCGCCGCGCCGCTGCCGGCCCTGGCCCAGAGCGAAGGGGGAGCCGTTTCCGCCTCGCCGGCGACGGTCCCCCAGGCCTGGACCGTCTTCTTCAAGGGCCAGCGCATCTGGGCCTACGCCGATCGCACCAGTCTTCATCCCGGCGAGCCGCTGAACGTGATGGCGGCCGGGGGACCGGCCGAGCCTTCCCGCCGCGTCCGCCTGGAGGTGTTCCGCATCGGCGCGGCGGGACCCCAACCGGTATGGGTGAGCAACTTCGCCGACGTGGGCTATCGCGGGGCCACCGCCAGCGCTGCCGCCATCGGCCCCGGTTGGCCGCCGACCTGGCCCGACATCGACACCCGCGCCTGGCGGCCCGGCTGCTATTCCTGCGATATCGTCGAGCAGACCACGGCGACGCGCGACGTGCGCGCGTGCCAGTGGATCGTCGCCAATCCGGCGCGATCCGGGACGGTCCTCTGCCGCCTGGGGACCAACACCTATCAGGCCTACAATCCTTGGGGCGGCCACAGCCTCTACCCCAACGGCGACGACGAGCGGCGCGGCCTGATGGTCTCCTTCGACCGGCCGGGCCCGCCCAGTTTCTTCGAATACGACGCCTGGCTGGTCGCCTGGCTGGAAGGTTTGGCGTCGAGCCTGGGCGGCGTCGATTACGCCGGCAATTTCGATGTCCACGCCGATCCGGCCCTGATGGATCCCTACCGAGTGGTGATAACCGGCGGCCACGACGAATACTGGTCCAAGGAGGAGTTCGACGCCTTTCAACGGCGCATCTTCACGCAAGGCCGCAACACTGCTTTTTTCGGCGCCGACGCCGCCTATTGCCAGGTCCGCTACGGCGATCTCAACCACGCGCCGGGCGCCGCCGACCTCGGCCGCCAACTGGTCTGTTACAAGACCGCCGCCGATCCTATCGCCGCGCGCGCCGGCCAGCTCGATCCCTCGTTGCTGATCACCGCGAATTTCAGGCAGGGCGCGCGCCGCCCCGAGACCATGCTGATGGGAAGCGCCTTTCAGGGTTGGTTCGACGCCGCGTCGCCCCAGCGTCCGGCCTACAAGGTGGCGCGCGCCGACCTGCCCATCTTCGCCGGCACGGGCTGGAAGGTGGGCGACACGGCCGCCGAGGTGGTCGGCTACGAGTGGGACAACCGCGACCCTCTGGGCGACGGCGCCCGCCTGTGGGACGCGGCGCGTTCGCGCATCGCCGCCATCGATCCGGCCCAGGTGAGCGTCCTCTTCCGAGGCGAAGCGCTCGGCGCCGACGGCAAGCTAGGCGTCGCCGAAGCCACGTTGTTCAACTCGCCCGCCGGGGCGAAGGTGTTCAACGCCGGCTCGGTGCGCTGGTCCTGGGGCCTGGGCAAGGAAGGTCTCGTCCAGCCCGCCTTCCGGAAATTCAACGAAAACCTGGTGCGCTATCTGGCCGGGCGGTGAAGCCGCTCAAGCCGTCGCGGGCGTCCCGCCGCCGCGCCAGCCCCAGCCGCGCCCGTCCGGGGCCACGCTCCCGCCGGCCGCGATGCGCCGGTCGATGGCCTTGACGATCAGCCGCGCCGACAGGCCGTGCAGGGCCAGCAGATCGGCCGCCGCCGGCCCGGCGAAGGGGATGGCGGTGATCACCGTCCGTCCGCCCATCAGGGCGCCGGCGAGGATGAGGGTGGAGAGGGGCACGCGCGCCCTGGCCCCCTGGACCAGCAGATAGACCGCCGCCGCGCCGCTGTAGACCTCGCCGACGCCTGGGATCCAACTCAGAACGCCGTCGATGCCGAGGCGGAAGGGACCCAGGCGCAGCAGGCCGTCGGAAAGCTTGCCGACCACCGACACGCCGCGGCGAATGGCGGCAAGGTCGGGTTCACGGAAAAGGGGCATCGCACAACTCCACGGACGGGGGTGGGCCGCGAGGTCGGCCCTTCGCCAGGAGACGTAGGGATCGCGACGCCCTTTCGCCACTGCCCCCCTTTAGGCGGCGACCGCGGGGGGGGTGATATGGACCTCGTCGCCCAGGGCCTTACAGTGGCGAAAAACCATCGAGGAGCGCCCTGATGCCCATCGCCCAGGTTAACGGCCAGGCCATCGCCTATGAGGACACCGGCGGAGACCGTCCCGCCATCGTCTTCTCGCACGGCCTGATGATGGACCGCGCCATGTTCGCCCCTCAGATCGACGCTTTGAAGGACCGCTGGCGGTGCATCGCCTGGGACGAGCGCGGCCACGGCGGCACGGCGGGGGCGGCCCTGGCGCCCTTCACCTATTACGACTCGGCCGACGACCTGGCCGCCCTCATGGAGCATCTGGGCGTCGGCCGCGCCGTGCTGGCCGGCATGTCGCAGGGCGGATTCCTATCCCTGCGCTGCGCCCTTACCCACCAGGGTGTCGTCCGCGCACTGGTGCTCATGGACACCCAGGCCGGGGTGGAGGACCCCGCGCGCCTGCCGCTCTACCACCAGCTCATGGAGCGGTGGATCGAACACGATCTGCCGGGCGACGTCGCCGATTTCGTCGAGGCCACCATCCTGGGCGAGGGCTGGTCCGGCGCGCCCGCCTGGCGCGCCAAGTGGAAGCGCATGGCTCCGGCCGACCTCATGGCTTGCATGGCGACCCTGGGCGGCCGCGACGACATCGCCCCCCGCCTTGCCGAGATCGAGGTTCCAGCCCTGGTCATCCACGGCGACGCCGACGCCGCCATTTCGCTGGATCTGGCGCGGGCCTTGACCGCCGGCCTGGGCGACGCGCGGCTGGTCGTGGTGAAGGGGGCCGGCCACGCCGCCAATCTCACCCATCCGGCGCCGGTCAACGCGGCGATCGAGGCCTTTCTGGAGGGGCTGGCGCCTTGACGGCGCCTCGCCGGGGAAAACGCCGATGAGACCGGAAGCCTTCGAGGTCGCCCTCCATTCCGACACCCTGCTCGCGGTGGTGGTGGGCGCGGTCCTGGCCACCCTCAGCGGCCTGGCCGCTACCCAGCTCGAGGCCCACCTCAAGCGCCGCGAACGCCAGCGCGACGCCGCCCTGCTGTTCGGCGAACTGCTCTCCACCTTGGGCATATTGCTGGGCAACGCCGCCGAGAGCCGCGGCCGCGGCGATCCCTACGGCGCCATCACCGTGCGCATGCTGCGCGCCGTGCGTCGCGAGATCGACCTTTACGACCGCAACCGCCAGTCCCTCTACGACCTACGCGACGCCCGTCTGCGGGTTCGGCTCCATTCGCTGATTGTGCGCACCGCCATGCCGCTGGACGGCGTGCTCGACGCCAGCGACGAGCTGGCGCTGGTCGCCGACATCGAAGACCCCGGCCCGCGCCTAGCCGCCCTGCGCGTGGCCCGCGACCGGGGCTTTGACTTCCTGATCGACAACGTCAAGGAAATCCCCGCCCTCGTCGCCGCCCTCGCCATCCCCGCCCGCCACAACTTCGAAGTCCCCGCCGACACCGTTCAGGGGCCAGGGGTGCGGTGAGAGGGCGTGGCCTTGGAGAAAAGCATGGCGATTGAGCCGAAGATCCCCATCCCGCGGTTCGAGATCCGTCCCCTGTCGGTCGAGGAAGGCGGCGGCTATCTCGTGGAATTTCCCGACTATCCCGGCTGCATGACCGATGGCGAAACGCCCGAGGAGGCCCTTGTGGAAGGCCGCGACGCCCTGACCTCCTACCTGGAAACCCGCGAGGCCCTGGGCCGCCCGGCCTCGGCGACTGGCGGCGCCGGGGCGATTTCATCGACGAATTTCGGCATGCCCTCGCGGCGCGCCCGCGCCCTGCGTGAAAAAGCATCTCGAAGGGCATTGAAATGCGAGCCCGCGGCCTACACATTAAATGTCGCCGCGGGCTCATCCCCCCGTTCTCGCGGCTCAACTAGAAGGCCCGGCGGAGTAATTTTCGCCGGGCCATCTTTTTGCCCAGCCGGCCCCCTGGGCAAGGGCGTTCACACGCCCGTCGCCAGTTCATCGCCCAATGTGTCAGTTCCGACACAGAGCGCGAGCGCGCCCGGTGCGGATCGTCCGGCCGGGCGGTCTTGGCGCTTGCGCTCGCCGGGCGGATGGCGATGGTGCCGTCCATGCTGGACATCGCCTCCCGCCTCGCCCGGGCTCTCGCCCCGGACGCGATCGCCGCCTTTCGGCGCGACGGGGCGGCGGTGCTGCGCGGCCTGTTCTCGGACGCCGACCTGGCCCTGCTGCGCGAAGGGGTGGGCGAAAATCTGCGCGCCCCCAGCCCACGCGCCAGGATCGCCAGCGCTCCCGACGATCCGGGACAGTTCTTCGAGGATTTCTGCAATTGGCGGCGCATCGGCGCGCTCGAGCGGTTCGTGACCGGCTCGCCGGCCGCCGCCGCCGCCGGCGCGCTGATGGGATGCGAGACGGCGCGGTTCTATCACGACCATGTCCTGGTAAAGACCCCCGGCGCGCGGCAGCGAACCCCCTGGCATCAGGACCAACCCTATTACAACATCGAGGGCCGCCAGAGCGTCAGCCTGTGGATTCCCATCGATCCGGTGCCCCGCGAATCGACCCTCGAGTTCGTGGCCGGCTCGCACCTCGGCCCCTGGCTGATGCCGCGCGCCTTCCTGGACAATCAGGCCCAGTGGTTCCCGGAGGGGGCCCTGGCCGACCTGCCCGACATCGAGGCCGACCGCGCCGCCTGGCCCATCCTCGGCTGGGCCCTGGAGCCGGGCGATGCGGTGGCCTTCCACATGCTGACCCTGCACGGGGCGGCCGGCGTCGCCCCCGGCCAGACCCGCCGGGTGTTCTCCGCCCGGTTCCTGGGCGACGATATCCGCCACGCCCCGCGCCGCTGGGCCACATCGCCGGAGTTTCCGGGCCTCGCCGATGAGCTTCCCGCCGGCGCGCCCATGGACCATCCGCTGTTTCCGATCCTCTGGCGGCGCGACGCCGGCGAGGCGGCGCCTCACACCTCCTGATTGTAGGCGCCCACGGCCGCGTGGCGGGCGAGGCGGGGTTTCACCTCGTCGCGGAACAGGGCGCGCATGCCGTCCTCGGAGGCGGTGCTTTCGACCACCACCACCAACTCGGGCTTGTTGGACGAGGCGCGCACCAGCAGCCAGGAGCCGTCCTCCAGGGCCACCCGCACGCCGTTGACCGTGATCACCTCGGCGATCTTGCGCCCGAGAATCATGCCGCCGGCGGCGGCCAGGGCCTGGTATTCCGCCACCACCTCTTCGACCACGCCATACTTCACCTCGTCGGCGCAATGCGGGCTCATGGTGAGCGAGGTGTAGGCTACGGGTAAGGCGCGGCGCAGGTCGCTCAGTTTGCGGCCGGGATTGCGGTCCAGCATGGAAAGAATGGCCGCCGCCGCCGTCAGGCCGCAGTCGTAGCCCCGGCCCAGGGGCGCGTTGAAGAAGAAGTGGCCGGACTTCTCGAACCCGGCCAAGGCGCCGATCTCGGCGGTCTTGCGCTTGATGTAGCTGTGCCCGGTCTTCCAATAGACGGTGGTCGCGCCGTTGGCGGCCAGGATAGGATCGGTGGCGTAAAGGCCGGTGGATTTCACATCGACCACGAAGCGCGCGTCGGGGTGCAGCGGCGCCAGGTCGCGGGCCATCATCAGGCCGATCTTGTCGGCGAAGATCTCCTCGCCTTCGTCGTCCACCACCCCGCAGCGGTCGCCGTCGCCGTCGAAGCCGAGGGCGAGATCCGCCCCATGGGCGCGCACCGCCCGCGCCATGTCGTGGAGCATTTCCACATCCTCTGGATTGGGATTGTAGCGCGGAAAGGTCCAGTCGAGATCGCAGTCCAGGGCGATCACCTCGGCCCCCATGCGCCGCAGGGCGTCGGGCGCGAAGGCGCCGGCGGTGCCGTTGCCGCAGGCGCACACCACCTTCAGCGGGCGGGTCAGGGCGCAGCGGGCGGCGGCGTCGGCGATGTAGCGTTCCACCATGCCCTCGACATGGGTCACCGTTCCCCCGGAGCGTTCCTCGCCGGCCCCGGCAAGGACGATCTCTTTCAGCCGCCCGATCTCGTCGGGACCGAAGGTGAGCGGCGGCCCGGCCCCCATCTTCACCCCCGTCCAGCCGTTCTCGTTATGGCTGGCGGTGACCATGGCGACGCACGGCGCGGCGAGGTCGAACTGGGCGAAATAGGCGGTGGGCGAGAGGGCCAGGCCGATGTCCAGCACCTCGCAGCCGGCCCCCACCAGGCCCAGGGTCAGGGCCTGCTTCACCGACAGGGAATAGGAGCGGTAGTCGTGGCCGACCACGATCCGCCGGTGGCCGAGCTCGCGGATGTGGGTTCCCAGGCCCAGCCCGAGCGCCTGGATTCCCAGCAGGCTGATCTCCGAGCCCAGCAGCCAGCGGGCGTCGTATTCGCGAAAGCCGGTCGCCTTGACGAGCGGCGTCGTCTCATAAGCCAGGGTGTTTGGGGCGAGATCGGGGCGTGGGGTGGGCAGCATGGGAAGGTTCACCTTGGGGGCGCGGCGGGGCGCGCCTTTTCCTGCGGGGCGGCCATGGGGTGACCGAAGGGCGCGGGCGAGCGGCGGCCCTGCCCCTGCGGCCAGACCAGGGCCAGGGCGATCATGGCGAGGGCCGCGAGCGCCATGAGCGGCAGGGTGAGGCGGTCGCGCATGACGCTGGCCTATAGCCGCGCGCGCCGCGCCGCGCCATCGCCCGCGCTTGACGGTCCCGCGCCTTGGCCCTAGCCCCGCCGGACGTTCGCGCAAGGAAGCTTCATGCCCGCCCTCGTCTTGCTTCGCCACGGCCAGAGCCAATGGAACCTGGAGCACCGGTTCACCGGCTGGGTGGACGTGGATCTGACGAGCGAAGGCGAGGCCGAGGCGGTGGCGGCCGGCGAGATGATCGCGACCGAGGCTCTTGCCTTCGACCGCGCCTACGCCTCGGTGCTGACCCGGGCGATCCGCACCGCCTGCCTGACCCTCGCCGCCGCCGACCAGCTATGGATCCCCGTGCTCAAGGATTGGCGGTTGAACGAGCGCCATTACGGCGCCCTGACCGGCCTCAGCAAGATCAAGACCGCCGAGGTCCACGGCGAGGCCCAGGTGAGGCTCTGGCGGCGTTCCTACGATGTGGCGCCCCCGCCGCTGGCCCCCGGCGGCCCGTTCGATTTCGCCGCCGACCGCCGCTACGCCACCATCACCCCGCCCACCACCGAGAGCCTGAAGACCACCCTGGCGCGGGTGGTCCCCTATTGGCGCCGCGAGATCGCCCCGCGTCTGGCCGCCGGCGAGACCGTCCTCATCGTCGCCCACGGCAATTCCCTGCGGGCCATCGTCAAGCACCTGTTCGCGGTCAGCGAGCGCGCCATCGTCGATGTGGAAATCCCCACCGGTAATCCGCTGTTCATCGACCTCTCCACCGATCTCAAGCCCCGCGCCGCGCGCTATCTGGACGCCGCCAGGGCGCAGGCTCTTCCGAGCCTTCCGTGAGCGAGGCCGCCGACGAGGCCTTGATGCGTCGCGCCATCGCCCTGGCGCTGATGGCGGCGGGAACCACCGCGCCCAACCCGCCGGTCGGCTGCGTCATCGCGTCGGAGGGCCGGATTGTCGGCGATGGCGCCACCGCCGCCGGTGGCCGCCCCCATGCCGAGGAGCGGGCGCTCGCCGAGGCGGGCGATGACGCCCTGGGCGCCACGGCCTTTGTGACGATGGAGCCCTGCGGCGCGCGCTCCTCCGGCGCGGCCTCCTGCGCCGATCGGCTGACGGCGGCGGGAATCGCGCGAGTGGTCTACGCCGCCGACAACCCCCACGACCTTTCCGCTGGCCGCGGCCCGAAACGGTTGCGGGCCGGCGGCGTCGCCGTCGAAGCCGGGTTCCTGGCGGCCGAGACCGAGGCCCTCTACGCAGGCTTCATCGGCGCTCTCAAGTCGGAAACAAAAAAGGGCGGCGCGTCGGCGCGCCGCCCTTCCGAAACCTAACCCATCGGGGCCGAGGCAGCCTGGAGGCAAAGGCCACCGGACCGGCGCCACGCGCCGGGCCTGGAGGAAGTTCGCTTGCCTAGGTGGCCGGGCCGGGTTAGGGCGGCGGACCATCACGCAACTCCAAGGGGATCATCGTTCATGGCCACGCTGCAGGAACTCACCGACCGTATCAGAACCGCCGTGGGCGCCGATTCCGGCCTCGGCAAGACCTTGAAATTCAACCTCAAGGGCGAGGGATTCGTCTTCATCGACGGCGGTACGGTCAGCAACGAGGACAAGCCCGCCGACCTCACCATGACCATCGCCCTGAACGATCTGGTGGCCATGGGCGAGGGCAAGCTCGACGCCATGGCGGCGGTGATGACCGGCAAGCTGCAGCTTTCCGACATGGGCCTGGCCATGAGCCTGCAGAGCAAGATGCAGGCGCTATTCTCCAAGATGGCCTGAGCGCGGCTTGAACGAGGCCGCGCCTCTGGTCGCAACGCCGTTGGCGCCGATTCCGGCCGGCGGCTCGGCGGAATGGTTCGTCGGGGCCGGCGGCGCGCGCCTGAGGGCGGCCCTATTCGCTCCGCCGGGACGCCCGCGCGGATCGGTGGTGGTGAGCCCCGGCCGCACCGAGCCGATCGAGAAGTATTTCGAAGTCGTCGAGATACTGGCCGCGCGGGGATTCGCCGTTCTCGTCCACGACTGGCGCGGCCAGGGCCTGTCGCACCGGATGCTCGCCGACCGTTCCTTGGGCCACGCCACCGGGCACGGTGATTTTCTGACCGACTACGGCGCCCTGATCGGCGCCTTCGAGCCGCGTCTTCCCAAGCCGTGGATCGCCCTTGGCCATTCCATGGGCGGCTGCCTGACCCTGCTGGCCCTGGCCAAGGGCGAGCGGCGCTTTGCCGGGGCCATCCTGTCGGCCCCGATGCTGGGCCTCATCACCGGCGCGACGCCCCGTCCGGTCGGGCGGGCGCTGGCGGCGGTGTTGACCGGGATCGGGCGCGGCGGCGCCCCGATCCAGCGTGGGGCGTCGGCGGTCGAGGCGGCGTTCGAAGCCAACATCCTCACCCATGACCGGGCCCGCTGCGCGCGCAACCTGGCTCAGGTCGCCGCCTGCCCGGACCTGGCGCTAGGTGGCCCGACCTGGGGCTGGCTCGACTTCGCCTTCTCCGCCGTGGGGGCGCTGGAGCGCGGAGCGGGGGTGACGCGCATCGGCGCCCCGCTGACGGTGGTCGCCGCCGGCGAGGACAAGCTGGTCGATAACGCCGGTCTGAGGCGGGTGACCGCCCGCGTTCCAAACAGCGTGTTCGTCGAGATCGCCGGCGCCTATCACGAAATCCTGCAGGAAACCGACGCCCTTCAGGCGGTGTTCTGGCGGGAGTTCGACGCCCTGGCCGCCCGGTGCGATCCGGTCCGTTAGACCGCTGTTTTCGCCGCCGCGCTCAGGACCGCCAGCGCTTCGTCGAGTAGGGCCGCGTCGCCGGCGATGGCCACCTGGCCGCCGTTCTGGCCCAGCGGCGCGCCGCGCCAGTCGGTGACCAGGCCCCCGGCCCCGGCGACGACCGGGAGGGCGGCCTCGATGTCCCAGCACTTCAGGCCCGCCTCGACCACCAGATCCACCGTGCCGGCGGCGACCATGGCGTAGGCATAGGCGTCGCAGCCCAGGCGGTTGAGGCGGGCGAGGGCGCGCAGCCTTCGCCAAGCGTCCATCTCGGCGCAATCGAAGCAGCCGTGCGGATCGGTGGTGGCGATGAGCGCCTCGCCCAGAGGGACGCCTTTACGGGCGTTCAGCGGTCGCGCCGCGCCACGGCTCATCAGCCGCGACCCTCCGGCCGATCCAATGTAAAGCTCGCCGAGGTAGGGCTGGCCGATAGAACCCAGCACCGGTTCGCCCTGATATCTGAGACCGATCAGGGTGGTCCACACCGGCAGGCCGGCGATGAAGGCGCGGGTGCCGTCGATGGGGTCGAGCACCCAGACGTATTCCGCCTCCGGCCGGTCCTCGCCATACTCCTCGCCAATCACGCCGTGGGTCGGATGGTGTTCGCCGATCAGGGCGCGGATGGCCGCTTCGGCGCCCTTGTCGGCGGCGGTGACCGGATCGAAGGCGCCCGGTCCGCCCTTGTCCTCGAGGCCGTGGTCGGCGCGGAACAAGGGCAGGATCGCCCGCGCCGAGGCGCGGTTCAGTTCGACCAGAAAAGTGTCGAGGGCTTCGAGACGGGCGGGCGCCAGCATGGCGCATTCCTTAGCCCAGCCCCGCCGGCGCGGGAAGCGGCTCGGGCGCCGCGTTGCGTTGCCAACCCGGGCCGGCCTATTGGAGCGATGGCCAAGGCCCGTTCGGCGTTTTTGCAGGATCTGGCGTGGCGGCTGGAAGCGGTGGGCTACGACCTGTTCACGGCGGCGGTTCGCGCCTTGCCGGTGGATACCGCCTCCGCCCTGGGCGCCGGTCTGTTCAGGGCGCTCGGCCCCTGGACGGGCGCGCACCGCACCGCCGATCTCAGTCTGCGCTTGGCGTTTCCGAAAATGGACGACGCCGAGCGCCGCGATCTGCTGGCCGCCCAGTGGGATAACTTCGGGCGCTATGTGGCCGAGTTCCCGCTGCTCGACCGGCTGACCCCCCTCAGCGGGCGGGTCGAGGTGGTGAACGGCGAGCGTCTGGCCCTGATCGCCGCGTCCGGCCGTCCAGTGGTCTTCATCTCCGGCCATTTCTCCAATCTCGAGGTCATGCCGGCGGCAATCGTGGCGGCCGGGGTCGCCTGCGATATGACCTATCGCGCCGCCAACAACCCCTACGTCGATGCCCGCATCAAGAAGAACCGCTTCGGCTATGGGGTGAGGATGTTCGCGCCCAAGGGCGGGGAGGGCGCGCGCGCCCTGCTCGTGGCCATGGCGCATGGCCGATCGGTGGCCATGATGAACGACCAGAAGTACGATGGCGGCGTCGCCGCGCAGTTCTTCGGCCGCCCGGTCCACACCAACCCCGCCGCCGTGCGCCTGGCCCTGAAGTTCGGCTGTGTGCTTCAGCCGATGTCCATCCAGCGCCGACGGGGCGCGCGATTCCGCTGCGTCGTCCACGACCCGATCACGATCGAGGACACCGGCGATCGGACGCGCGACATCGAGACGGGGGTGGCGGCCATCAACGCCTTCATCGAGGCGCGAGTCCGCGAGCGGCCGGGCGAATGGTGGTGGCTTCACCGCCGTTGGCCGGCCGAGGCCTACGCGGAAATGGCCGCGCCAGGGGCCTGAAGCGGGCCGGGGAGTTCACACCCTCGGCTTGGGCGCGCCACCCTTTCGCGGTCTCGGGGCGGCGCGCGCGCCCGACGCCTTGAGGCGCGGCTTGGGCTTGGCCCAACCGGGCTTGTAGGATTTGCGGGCGCTCGCCGCGTCCCGCGCGCCGTCGGTGGAAACAGTCTTGCGCGTAAGCGGGCGCCGGGGCGACCGCTCCGGCGCGACCGCCGCGAACTTGGCGCGGTCGCCCTTTGGCATATTGCCGGGCGCGATGAGATGGCCAAACTCGTCGCGGATCGCCCGCGGGCCGACCTCCTCCACCGCGCCGGGGCCGAGGGGTCCCAGGGCGAAGGGTCCATAGGCGACGCGGATGAGGCGGTTGACGGTCAGGCCCAGGGCTTCGAGTACCCGCCGCACCTCGCGGTTCTTGCCCTCGGCGAGGGTCAGGGTGATCCACAGATTGGCGCCCGCCGGGCCGTCCCTGGCCGTATCGAGGCTGGCGTCGATGGCCCCGTAGCGGACACCCTCGACGGTAATCCCGTCCTTCAGGCGGTCCAGCCGCGCCTGATCGATGCGCCCTCTGGCCCGGGCGCGGTAGCGGCGCGGCCAGCCGTTCGACGGCAGTTCCAGCGCCCGCGCCAAGCCGCCGTCATTGGTGAGTAGAAGCAGGCCCTCGGAGGTGATGTCGAGCCGGCCCACGGAGATCAGCCGGGGCAGGCCGGGCGGCAGGGCCTGGAAGACCGTGGGCCGGCCCTTGGGGTCGCTATGGGTGGTCACCAGGCCGACCGGTTTGTGGTAGCGAAACAGCCGCGCCGGCTCGGCGGCGCTCACCACCGCGCCATCGACGGTGAGAATATCTCCGGCGCCCACCTTGATGGCTGGGGTCGTCAGCACCTGGCCATTGAGCGCAACCCGGCGCGCTTCGATCAGGCGTTCGATTTCCCGCCGCGAGGCGACCCCGGCCCGGGCCAGCGCCTTGGCCACCCGCTCGCCGCCGGCGTCCGGCAAGGCTTGACCGCCCGGCGCCGGCCCGCTTGGGTGATGGGAATGTCCGACCATGACCTCCCCACCATGCGCATCGCCCTCGAAGAGGCGCAAGCCGCCGCCGCGCGGGGCGAGACGCCGATAGGCGCCGTGGTGGTCGATCCGGCCACCGGCGAGGTGGTCGCCAGAGCGGGCAACGCGCCGATCTCAAACCACGATCCCACCGCTCACGCCGAGATCCTGGCGCTGCGCGCCGCCGCCCTCGTCAGAGGCAACTACCGCCTGATCGGCCTCACTCTGGTGGTCACCCTGGAGCCCTGCGCCATGTGCGCGGGCGCGATCAGCCACGCCAGGATCGGGCGGCTGGTGTTCGGGGCGAGCGATCCGAAGGGCGGCGCGGTGATCCACGGCCCGCGCCTGTTCGATCAGCCCATTTGCCATTGGCGCCCAATGGTCGCGAGCGGCGTTTTGGCCGAGGAGGGCGGGGCGATGCTGCGAGAATTTTTTCAGGAAAGACGGCGATTGACAAAAATGCAGATATTGTAAATGATGCACTTCATGCAACATGGATATCCAAATGTCTAAATATCGCCCGCTTCGCCACTACCTCGAGAGCCGAAAGGCGGATCAAGCACCAATGACGTTCGTGGAGGTGGAAGAGGTCCTTGGTTTTCCGCTGCCGGATTCCGCTCGGGCGGGTCCCTCGTGGTGGTCCAACAACGCCGGAAGCCACGTCGGAGTAAGCGCTTGGCGCGACGCGGGTTGGAAGGCCTCGAGAGTGGACGTTGGCGGCGAAAAGGTTGTCTTCGTTCGAGAAAAGGCGCCTGCTTTGATCGCGGGAGACGATGCGATCTTGCTTCGTCATAGTGATCTTTCCACCTCGGGTGCGCGGCTGCTTGGCGACTACACCGTCGAAATGAACGGCGACGCGTCCGCCGCGCTTGGCCGCGCCGTTCACGAAGCGGCCATGGCGCGGCGGGGACGCCTGGTTCGCCAGTGGGTGGCTAGTGCGCCACGGGTCGCGCCCGGCGAGCCCGACAGCGTTGCCCTCATTCGCGAAGACCGCGATGCCCGGTAGCTTCGTGATCGACGCCTCAGTGGCCGCCAAGCTTCATTTTGTCGAGGCTGGGTCCGATGAGGCGGCGGCGTTCGTTGAAGATGCGGATCGTCTCGTGGCGCCGGACCTCATCCATCTTGAAATGGCAAGCGTCGCGGCGAAGAACGTGCGCCGTGGAACTGCCCCGCAGGAACGGGCGCTCCTTGCGGTCACCTCTTTGGCCGCGCTTCTGGATGAAACGGTACATTTGTCCCATCTGGCTCCACGCGCGTTCGAACTGGCCGCCGCGCACGGATTTTCTGCCTATGATGGCGCCTATCTCGCTTTAGCCGAGTCCCAGAATATCCAGGTCGTCACCGCCGACGAAAAGCTCGTTCGACGTGCGAAGGAAGCCAAGCTGTCGCATCTCGTGCGCGTCCTCGGGCCATGAAGATAGCGCGACGCATGCGCTTGCTGGCGTCACCCTTCCGTGCGACAACCATTCAAACAACCGTTTGAACGGAGCGCCCCCGCCATGGATTTCGACTATTCCCCCCGCCAGAAGGAATTGATCCGCCGTGTCTCCGACTTCATGGACGAGCACATTTACCCCGCCGTGCCGATCTATGAGGAGCAGGCGCATGCGGGTGAGCGCTGGAAGGTCATCCCCATCGTCGAGGACCTGAAGGTCAAGGCCAGGAAGACCGGCCTGTGGAACATGTTCATGCCGCCGCACTCGGGCGTGCCACCCCTGGAGGACACCTTTCAGTTCGAGGGCATCCAGCTCACCAACCTGGAATATGCACCGATCTGCGAGATGTTCGGGCGGGTGGGCTTTGCGTCGGAGGTGTTCAACTGTTCGGCCCCCGACACCGGCAACATGGAGGTGCTCAACCGTTTCGGCACCCTGGATCAAAAGGAGCGTTGGCTGCGCCCCCTGATGAACGGCGAGATCCGGTCGGCTTTCTTGATGACCGAGCCCGGAGTCGCCTCTTCGGACGCCACCAATATCGAGACGCGCATCGACCGCGACGGCGACGACTACGTTCTGAACGGCCGCAAATGGTGGTCCTCTGGAGTCGGCGACCCGCGCTGCAAGGTCGCCATCGTCATGGGCAAGACAAACCCCAACGCCGCCCCGCACCAGCAGCAGTCGCAGGTTCTGGTGCCGCTCAATGCGCCGGGCGTGAAGGTGCTGCGCATGCTCCCCGTGTTCGGCTACGACGACGCCCCGCACGGCCACGCCGAAATCCTCTTGGAAGACGTCCGCGTGCCGGTGGAGGAAAGCCTCGTCCTGGGCGAGGGGCGGGGGTTCGAGATTTCCCAGGCCCGCCTCGGTCCCGGCCGCATCCACCATTGCATGCGCACCATCGGGGCGGCGGAAGTGGCGCTGGAGAAGATGTGCCGGCGGCTGATGAGCCGCAAGGCGTTCGGCAAATACGTTTCCGAGCATTCGGTATGGGAGCAGCGGGTGGCCACCGCCCGCACCGACATTGAGATGAACCGCCTGCTCTGCCTGAAAGCCGCCGACATGATGGACAAAGCCGGCAACAAGACCGCCCGGCTGGAGATCTCGATGATCAAGGTCTCGGCCCCCAACATGGCCCTGCGAATCATCGACGACGCGATCCAGGCCCACGGCGGGGCCGGGGTGACCTCCGACTTCGGCCTGGCCCGCGCCTACGCCGGCCAGCGCACCCTGCGCCTGGCCGACGGCCCCGACGAGGTCCACAACCGCACCATCGCGCGCATGGAGTTCGCCAAATACGGCGACCTGCACGCCAGGATCAGGGCCGAGCGAGACGCGGAGCGAATGCCGGTGGGGTCGCGGTAGGCTTTCGTCCGCCGAGGTGATCGCGGGCGGGTAGTTGGGTTGGCCACCGTCCGACTTTCGAGACTATCGGCGGCCCAATGCGCTAGACGAGCCGGCACATCAGGGCTTCGTCCGCCCAGACCCCATCGCGGCGTACGGCCCGGGGCTCGATCCCATAGAGTTCAAACCCCTGACGCTCATAGAAAGCGCGGGCGCGGGCGTTGTCGGCCATGACGGTGAGCTGGAGCTGGCGCGCCTGGCCGCGCGCCCTCTCGATGAGCGCCCGCATGATTTCGGAAGCACTCTGGAACCTCGTTCCGCTGGCGCAACGTACATGCCCCAGATCAGTCCCTTATGGTCGAGCTTGGCGCCGACGAAGCGCGAGAAGCCTCCGACGCCGACCAAGTCGCCTTGTCGCTCGACACCCACAACGTAGTCGCGCCGCAATCGCTCGCGCCACCCCTCTTCGCCGATCGCGACGTCGTCGGCCGGGAGGTAGCGGAATGCGTCGGGATCGTTCGTCAGGGCCGACCGGCGGAAAGCCAGGAAACGGCCGACATCTTCGGGATGAAGTTGAGCGAGCCGGTAGGCGTCCGGGTCCACCGTTTTCAGGTTCGAATCCTCATCCCGGCCGATGGCACACCGCCTCGATGTTATGGCCGTCGGGGTCGAGGACGAAGGCGCCGTAGTAATTGGGATGATAGTGGGCGCGCACACCCGGCGCGCCGTTGTCGCGGCCGCCGGCGGCCAGGGCGGCTTTGTGAAAGGTATCGACGGTGGCGCGGTCGGGAGCGGTGAAGGCGACATGGGCGCCGCCCGTCGTCGCCTCGCCGCCGCCGATCCAGAAATACGGCCGCCCGTCGGAACCAAAGCCGTGATAGCCTGGGTTCCGGTCTCCTCGGCGGAAACCGACCAAACGGCGCTGATACTCAGGGGCGCCAGGGCGGCGTCATAGAACGCCTTGGCGCGGGTCACGTCGCCGACGGTGAGGCTGATATGGTCCAGCATGAAAGCCTCCTTTTTTCAGGCGACGCGGCGCGGGGCGGCGGCCAGGGCCCGCTCGGTCTCGTCGATATAGCGCCGGGTGATCGGCAGGGCATCGACGCGTTTGGTGAGTTGGAGCTGGAAGTTCATGTGCCCGCCGTAGCGGAACCCCATCTCCGCCCCGCACAGGTAGTATTCCCACATCCGGCAAAACCGGTCGTCGTAGAGATCGTCGATCCGGCTTCGGTTGGCCAGGAACCGCCGGCGCCACAAATCCAGGGTGTAGGCGTAGTGTAGGCGCAGAACCTCGATGTCGGCGACCCACAGGCCGGCCCGCTCCACCGCCGGCAGCACCTCGGAGAGGGCTGGGATGTAGCCGCCGGGAAAGATGTATTTGCCGGTGAACGGGTCGGTGGTGCTGGGTCCTTCCGAGCGGCCGATGGAGTGGATCACCGCCACCCCGTCATCGGCGAGCAGGTGGGCGACCTGGTCGAAAAACGCCTGGTAGTTGGGCCGCCCCACATGTTCGAACATGCCCACCGAGACGATCCGGTCATAGGGGCCGGCGACATCGCGGTAGTCGGTCAGTGAGAACTGAACCCGGCCGGCCAGACCGGCGGCTTCGGCCCGGGTTCTGGCCTGGGTGAGCTGTTCAGTGGAGAGGGTGACGCCGTCCACCCTCACCGCGCTCCAGGATGCCAGCGACAGGGCCAGCCCTCCCCAGCCGCAGCCGATGTCGAGGACGCGCTGGCCTTCGGCCAAGCAAAGCTTGGCGGCGATGTGACGCTTCTTGGCGCCCTGCGCCTCCTCCAGGCTGGCGTCGGGGCGCTCGAAATAGGCGCAGGAATACTGCATGTCCTCGTCCAGGAACGAGCGGTAGAGCTCGAGCGACAGATCGTAGTGGTGGGCGACGTTGCGGCGGGCGCTCTTGCGCTCGTTGCGCTCGCGCATGAACCTGGTCCAGGCTAGCTTGAGGCGGCCAGGGCGCGGCCCACTGGGGCGAGGGGCGCTGTTGCGGGAAGCCAGATCCACCAGATCGTGGATCGTCCCCTTTTCCAGGACCAACTTGCCATTCATATAGGCTTCGCCGACCCCCAGGGACCGGTTGGCGACGATGCGGGCGATGGTGAGGCGGTCGGCGATGGCCACGGCCACCGTGGGCGCGGAGCCGTCGCCCACCACGATCCGCCGCCCGCCCGGCAGGCGGACCTCCAAGGCCCCGTCGCGAAACATGGCTTGGAGAAAGGCTTCAATGTTCAACGCGAGCATCCCCTCGGGCGGACTCCCTTATGAGCCTCGACCGTCCACGATCAACCGTGCAGGCCCCTTTTTGCCGACGCCACCTTGACTCGCAAGGGCCGCGTCACCAATTTGCCAGCGTTGGCACTCAACGTGCTCGGCTGCTAACGGCCGATCCGCCGCCGACATGCAGATTCATCAAGTCTAGGAACGGAGAAAAGATTCATGGCGTTTCGTCCGCTTGGCGACCGCGTCCTCGTCCGCCGCGTCGAGGAAGAAGAAAAAACCAAGGGGGGCATCATCATCCCCGACACCGCGAAGGAAAAGCCCCAGGAAGGCAAGGTCATGGCCGTCGGTCCCGGCGCCCGCGACGATTCCGGCAAGGTGCATTCCCTCGACCTGAAGGCGGGCGACCGCATCCTGTTCGGCAAATGGTCGGGCAGCGAAATCAAGCTCGAAGGCGAAGACCTCCTGATCATGAAGGAAAGCGACGTTCTGGGCGTGCTGGACTAGTCCGCGACCCGAAACGAGCCCCTTCCCCAAAGAACCCCCATTCGAAAGAGAGAGCCGAAACCATGGCTGCTAAAGACGTCTATTTCTCCACCGACGCGCGCGATCGCATGTTGCGCGGCGTCAACATCCTGGCCAACGCGGTCAAGATCACCCTGGGTCCCAAGGGCCGCAACGTGGTGATCGAAAAATCCTTCGGCGCTCCGCGCTCCACCAAGGACGGCGTCACCGTCGCCAAGG
>JBBRPN010000032.1:0-27170 GCA_038227925.1 Caulobacterales bacterium
ATCGAATTGAAGCGCGACGCCGGCGGCGAGGTGGTGCTGAACCAGCTCTACCGCTTCACGTCCCTGCAGAGCGCCTTCGCGGTGAACGCCCTGGCGCTCAACCGCAGCCGGCCCCAGCAGATGGGCCTGCGCGAGATGCTGACCGCCTTCGTGGATTTCCGCGAAGAGGTGGTGGTCCGCCGCACCCGGCACGAGCTTTCCAAGGCCCGCGACCGCGCCCACGTCCTGGTCGGCCTGGCCATCGCGGTGGCCAATATCGACGCGATGATCCACATCATCCGCTCGTCCAAGGACCCGGCCGAGGCGCGCGAGCGGCTGGTGGCGCGGGACTGGCCGATCGGCGACATGATCGATCTGATCGGGCTGATCGCCGATCCGCGCACCGTGGTGGTCGGCGGCGACCAGGTTCGCCTGACCGATGAGCAGGCGCGGGCCATTCTCGCCCTCACCCTGTCGCGCCTGACCGGCCTTGGCCGCGAGGAGATCTTCGCCGAGGCGGGGGAGCTGGCCGGCGCCATCCAGGCCCACCTCGACCTGCTGTCCTCCCGCGCCGCGATCATGGCGGTGGTGCGCGGCGAGCTGGCGGAGGTGCGCGAGGCCTTCGCCGTGCCGCGCCGCAGCCTCATCGTCGAGGGCGACGCCGATGTCGAGGATGAGGACCTGATCGCCCGCGAGGAGATGGTGATCACCGTCACCCACGGCGGCTATGTGAAACGCACGCCGCTCACCACCTACCGCACCCAGCATCGGGGCGGCAAAGGGCGCGCCGGCATGTCCACCAAGGAGGAGGACGCCGTCACCCGCGTCTTCTCGGCCTCCACCCACGCCCCGATGCTGTTCTTCTCCTCCGGCGGTAAGGCCTACAAGCTCAAGGTGTGGCGACTGCCGCTCGGAACCCCGACCTCGCGCGGCAAGGCTTTCGTCAACCTCTTCCCCATCGAGCCGGGCGAGACCATGACCTCCATCCTCACCTTGCCCGAGGACGAGGCGAGCTGGGACGCCCTGGACGTGATGTTCGCCACCCGGTCCGGCGGCGTGCGCCGCAACAGGCTTTCCGACTTCGTGCAGATCAACCGGGCCGGCAAGATCGCCATGAAGCTGGGCGACGATGACGCCATCGTCGGCGTCGGCCTTTGCACCGGCGTCAGCGATGTTCTCCTGACCACCTCCCTGGGCCGCTGCATCCGCTTCGCCGCGACCGACGTGCGGGTGTTCGCCGGCCGCGATTCCACCGGGGTGCGCGGCGTGCGCCTGGCGGGCGGCGACAGCGTCATCTCCATGGCCATCCTGCGCGCGGTGGACGCCACCGCGGCCGAGCGCACCGCCTATCTGAAACAGGCGGTCGCCATGCGTTCGGCCGAGAGCGACGTGGTGGAGGACGCCCCCGCGCCGCTCGCCGAGGACGACGAAGCGACGGGCGAAGATCAGGTCACCTTGTCGGCCGAACGCATCGCCGAACTCGCCGGCGCCGAGGAAATGATCCTCACCGTCTCGTCGGAAGGGTTCGGCAAGCGGACTTCGGCCTACGACTACCGGCGGACCGGTCGCGGCGGCCAGGGCCTGATCGCCCACGACCTCACCCGGCGCGGCGGCCGCCTGGTCGCCTCCTTTCCGGCCGAGGGCGCCGACGAGATCCTGCTGGTCACCGACCAGGGCCAGCTCATCCGGGTGCCGGTCGGCCAGATCCGCATCGCCGGGCGCAATACCCAGGGCGTGACCATCTTCCGCACCGCGCAGGACGAGCATGTGGTTTCGGTCGAACGCCTGGAGGGCGACGCGGGCGATGAGGACCAAGACGACGACGAGTTGTCGGCGCCGGGCGATTCAGGCGAGGAGGAGGGGATATGAAGCGCACGGGGCTCTATCCGGGCACCTTCGATCCGGCCACCAACGGCCACTTAGACATCATCGGCCGGGCGGTGAAGCTGGTCGACAAGCTGGTGATCGGCGTGGCGGTCAACGCCGCCAAGGGACCCCTGTTCAACCTCGAGGAACGGGTTGCGATCATCCAGGAGGAAACCGGGCCCTGCGCCCTGATCGCCGAGATCGAGGTTCTGCCGTTCGACAACCTCACCATCCAGTTCGCCCGCGAGGTGGGCGCGCAGGTCATCGTGCGCGGCCTGCGGGCCGTCGCCGACTTCGAATACGAATTCCAGATGACCGCCATGAACCAGCAGCTCGACCGGGATATCGAGACCGTCTTCCTGATGGCCGATCCCCGCCATCAGGCCGTCGCCTCGCGCCTGGTCAAGGACATCGTCCAGATGGGCGGCGACGTCTCGCGTTTCGTGCCGGAAGGGGTGAAGCGCCGCATGCTGGCCAAGTTCGGGCGGGGCTGAACGCGGCGGCGATCCCCCTTGCCGAGCAAGAGCGGGCGGGTTAGGCGGGGCGCCATGAAATTTGCCGCCGCCTTGATCGCTCTGGCCACCCTGACCGCCGCCGGCGCCCGGGCCGCTCCCAAATCCGCACCGCCGCCCGCTGCGCCGACCGCCGCCGACTGGCGCACCCCCGATCCCCAGAATGTCCTCATCATCGACACCAACAAGGGCCGGATCATCGTTGAAATGGCCCCGGCCGCCGCCCCCGCTTCCGTGGCCCGCATCCGGGAGCTGGCCCGCGCCGGCCTCTACGACGGCCGCGCCTTCTTCCGGGTCATCGACAACTTCATGGACCAGACCGGCGATCCCCAGGACAACGGCCAGGGCGGTTCGTCCAAGCCCGACCTGCCGGCCGAATTCACCTTCCGGCGCGACGCGGCGACCCCGCTGGTGGTGGTGACCAAGGCGGCGGGCGTGGAATCGGGCTTTCTCGGCGCCCTGCCGGTGATCAGCCAGACCATGGATCTCGGCCTGCTCACCGCCGATCACAAGGTCAATGCCTGGGGGACGTTCTGTCCGGGCGTCGGCGGCATGGCCAGGGCCGAAGCGCCCGACAGCGGCAACAGCCAGTTCTTCCTGATGCGCGCCGCCCAGACCAATCTGGATCAGAAATACACGCCCTGGGGCCGCGCCATTTCCGGCCAGGACGTCATCGACGCCATCAAGACCGGCGAGCCGCCGACGCCGCCGGCCGACACCATGGTCAAGGTCCGCGTCCTCGCCGACATCCCCGCCGCCGAGCGGCCCACGGTGCGGGTGATCGACCCGGCCGGCCCGTGGTTCCAGGCCATGGCGGCGCGGGTCAAGGCCCAGAAGGTCATCGACTATTCCATCTGCGACCTCGATTTTCCCGCCCAGGTGAAGTGAACTCATGCCCGAGACCCAAGACACCCTGACCATGACGCTCGAGACCGGCCCGGTGACCATCCGCCTGCGCCCGGATCTCGCCCCCGCCCACGTGGCGCGGATCAAGGAACTGGCCGGCGAGGGTTTCTACGACGGGGTGGTTTTCCATCGGGTGATCGACGGCTTCATGGCCCAGGGCGGCGATCCCACCGGCACCGGAAGCGGCGGATCGTCCAAGCCCAACCTGCCGGCCGAATTCACCAAGGCGCCGCACAAAAGGGGCGTCTGCTCCATGGCCCGCACCAACAACCCCAACTCCGCCAACAGCCAGTTCTTCATCTGCCTGAAGGATTCGAACTTCCTCGACAATCAGTACACGGTGTGGGGCGAAGTCACCGCCGGCATGGAGCACATCGACGCCCTGCCCAAGGGCGAACCGCCCCGCGCGCCGGGGAAGATTTTGTCGATGAAGGTGGGCTGAGCCCCTTCTCCCCTTGCGGGAGAAGGGAATATGGCGCCGGTCTCCCTACGGCATGTGTTTGAGCACGACCACTACCGGATAGTGATCCGAACCCAACCTCGGCCCGCGCGCCACGCTCACCGCCCGCCAGCCGCTTCCGGCGTAGACGTGATCAAGCGGCAGGAAGGGCAGGGGCGACCACAGCCGCCAACGCGTGAACCGCGCCGCCGGCCAGGTGAACATCGCGCGCGTCAGCCGCGCCAGGCCGAAGCGGGCGTCCTGGCGGCGCAGGGCGAAGGACCACGGCGTCGAATTGAAGTCGCCGGCGACGATCAGGCTGGATTTGTCGAAGCGGTCCAGGATATCCGCCAGCCGCCGGCTCTGGGCCTGCTGCGGGCCGGCGGGAAACGGCCGCGTGAAGTGCGCGGCGACGACCGTGAAGGCGCCCGCGCCGTCGCCGAATTTGGCCCAGGCGCCGGAGAGCGGCGTCCTGCCCGCGCCCCAAAGATCGCCGCTCGCCTCCGGCGGCGCCGCGGAGAGGATAAGAGTCGAACAATCGAAATCGACCCGGCATGTCGTGCGGTAGGGATATTGGTGCGCGATCGCCGGCGGGACGCTCGCGCCCGCGCCGATCGCTTCCTCGACGACCACGATGTCGGCGTTTTCGGCGACGATCCACTTGGCCGTGCGCTCCGGGTCGAAGTTGCCGGCCCACAGATTGAACTGGATCAGTTTAAGGTGTTTGCCGGTCGGGGTCGCGCCGGGACGGGCGGCCAGCAGAATCGGAGCCAACTCCGCCCGACCCGCCACGGCCAGGGCGAGGGCCAGAACACCGCCGGCGAAGTAGAACGGCATGAAGTGGGTCAACACATCCAACCGCTCGCTCACCGCCCCGCCCAGACTGAGCAGGGCCGCCCCGGCCGTGACGATGGCGATCACAATGGCGGCGGCTCGGACGAACTCCATGGATGCACGAATAGACATTTTCAGCGCGGGTCCAAAGGCGAGCGCGGACGGTCACGGCCTCTCGGCGAGCTACCGAGTCCGGCGCTTGACGACCTCGCGAACACCGGCCTACGCCACGCCGCCATGAACCTCGCCGACTTCGATTTCCACCTGCCGGAGGATCGCATCGCCCTGCGGCCGGCGGCGCCGCGGGATGCGGCGCGGTTGCTGGTGGTGGATGCCGGCGGCGGGTTGGCGGACCGCGCGGTGGCCGATCTGCCGGACCTTCTGCGGCCGGGCGACGCCTTGGTGTTCAACGATACGCGGGTGATCGCGGCGAGACTCAACGGCGTGCGGACACGCGAGGGGCAGGCCTGCGCCGTGGAGGCGACCTTGCACCGGCGCTTTACCCCCTCGCGCTGGACCGCCTTCATGCGGCCGGGCAAGCGGCTGCGGGCCGGCGACCGGCTGGCGTTCGGGGAGGGGGGCGATCGAGCCTGCCTGTTGAGCAGCCTGGACGCCACGATCGCGGCCAAGGGGGAGGACGGCGAGGTGACCTTGGCTTTCGACTTGGCGGGACCCGACCTCGATCTGGCCATCGCCGATCGCGGGGCCATGCCCCTGCCGCCCTACATCGCTTCCCGCCGGGCCGAGGACGAGCGGGACCGGATCGACTACCAGACCGTCTATGCCCGCGAGGACGGTTCGGTCGCCGCGCCCACGGCGGGGCTGCATTTCACACCGGAACTGATGGCCCGCCTCGTCGAACGCGGCGTGACCGCCCACTTCGTCACCCTGCATGTGGGCGCCGGCACCTTCCTGCAGGTGAAAAGCCAGGTCGTCGCCGATCACCGCATGCATTCGGAATGGGGCGAAGTCTCCGCCGAGGTGGCGGAGGCCCTCACCGCCGTCCGCGCCGCCGGCGGTCGGATCGTCTGCGTCGGCACTACGTCCCTGCGCCTTCTCGAAAGCGCCACCGGCGAGGACGGGCGGATCGCCCCCTTTGCCGGCGAGACGGCGATCTTCATCACCCCCGGCTACGCCTTCCGCGCCGTGGGCGGCCTGATGACCAATTTCCACCTGCCCAAATCGACCCTGTTCATGCTGGTCGCGGCGTTCAGCGGGCTTGACGTGATGCGCCGCGCCTACGCCCACGCCGTCGCGGGCGGCTATCGCTTCTATTCCTATGGCGACGCCTGCCTGTTGTGGCGCGCGGCCTGATGGCGGCTTTTCCGTATCTCATCGAAGCGACCGATGGCGCGGCGCGGAGGGGCCGTCTGGAGACGCCGCGCGGCGCCATCGACACGCCGGCCTTCATGCCGCTGGCGACGGCCGGGACGGTCAAGGCTTTGACCCTCGACCAAGTGCGCGGGACGAGTGCGCAAATCATCCTCGGCAACACCTATCACCTGATGCTGCGGCCCACAGCCGAGCGGGTGGCGCGCCTGGGCGGTCTGCACCGCTTTATGGGCTGGGGCGGCCCCATCCTCACCGACTCCGGCGGTTTCCAGGTGATGTCGCTCTCCAAGATCAACACCGTGAGCGAAGAGGCGGCGACGTTTCAGAGCCACATCGACGGTTCTCGCCATGTCTTGTCCCCCGAACGCTCCATCGCCATCCAGGCCGACCTGCTGGGCGCCGACATCGCCATGCAGTTCGACGAGTGCGTAGCCTGGCCGGTCGATGAGGCGCGCGCCGGCGAGGCCATGAGGCTCTCGGCCCGCTGGGGCGCGCGGTGCAAGGCGTCGTTCGGGGCGCGCGACACCCAATCGCTGTTCGGCATCCAACAGGGTTCGACCTTTGAAGCCCTGCGCCGCGAGTCCTCCGAGCGGCTCATCGAGACCGGTTTCGACGGCTACGCCATCGGCGGCCTGGCGGTCGGCGAAGGGCACGGCGCCATGTGCGAGGCGCTGGACTACGCGCCGGGCCTGCTACCCGCCGACCGGCCGCGTTACCTCATGGGCGTCGGCAAGCCGGTCGATATCGTCGAGGCGGTGGCGCGCGGGGTCGATCTGTTCGATTGCGTCTTGCCGACCCGCTCCGGCCGGCACGGACAGGCCTGGACCTGGGAAGGCGCGATCAATCTGAAAGCCGCCCGCTTCGCCGACGACGCCGCGCCGCTGGATGCGGATCTCGCCTGCCCGGCCAGTCGCGACTATTCCAGGGCCTATCTGCATCATCTGGTGAAATCGGGAGAGATACTCGGCCAGATCCTGCTCTCCTGGCATAACCTCGCTTTCTACCAGGCCCTCATGGCCAGTCTGCGCACCGTGATCGCTCAGGGCCGGTTGGCAACGTTTCGCGCCGACTTTCGCGGCCGGCAAGCCGGCTAATGGATCGGATACTCCGGCCGGCGCCCCTCCTGAAATGACGGCGCGGCATAGGCGAGATGGCGGGGAATGGCTGGGGGCGGACAGCCGTGCGCCTCGCCCAAGCCTTTGAGATAGCCCCGGCGGACGCTGCCGGCGGTGATCACCTCGGCCACCAGCTGATCGTGCTTCTGGGCGCCGGAAAGGGCTTTCACGAAGCCGGCGAAGGGCAGCAGGCTCTCGGCCGCGCCATGCGCCAGGGTCAGGGCGACGCCGCGCTGGGTGGTCAGGCTGGGGCTTTGCGGATTGTCGGGTTCGCCGAAATCGGCCCCAAGGGCGTCGGTCAGGGCGCGCACCTGGGCGACGATGGTCCGGCAGGCGGCGGGCGCCGGCCGGGCATAGGGATCGGCCAGGGCGGTCAGGAGAATCGGGGGGATTTTCTGGCGCACTAGATTGAGGTCGTGCAACGGCGCTTCGGCGGCGTTCTGAACATTGGCGCTCGCGGCCCGATCCGGGTTCTCCAGTTGGGGCGGCGGGGCGGGTTCGGCCGTCGGGGCCGCGCCGGACGAACCGGCGCCAACCAGAATGGACCCGGCGATGGCGCCGGCGAGGACGGCTGTGCGCATGACGGCTTTCTAGCGTGTCGCGGGCCACGGCGCCATGACGTCCGCTCCGAGGGATGCTTGCGGCTGAACCGCCCCCGCGGCTATGGTCCGCGCCGCTTGAGCCTGTCCCGGTCGGGCCCTATCAACCCGACCGGGATAAACAGGCTCTAGCTTAAACACTCGAGCGCTTTTCGATCGCAAAACCAGTTCCCACTTTTGCGACAAAGCGCTCCAGGGGCCGGTAGCTCAGTGGTAGAGCCCTCGACTTTTAATCGAGTGGTCGTGGGTTCGAGTCCCACCCGGCCTACCATCGCTCAAAAACCTTTGGCCTACTCTGATCCCCAGGCGCGCCGACCGCGACAGGCGTGACACCCGTGCCGCTCGCCACTACAGGTCAGCCTCGGGGCGGTAAGGGAACGGAGCGCGTGAGACGAACCGGTTGCGCCTTCGCCGCGTTCTGGGCGGTGATGATCGGTCTTGCGGCGGCGCCGACCTGGGCGGCCGAGCCCAAGGCGGCGGTGACCGGCGATCTCGACCGTTCGCTTCGCAAGGAGATCGAGGTCGCCGTCGGCGAGGCGAAGAGCCCACCGGACAGCCGCATCGAGGCGCGACGTCGGGCGGGCGAGGCGGCCGGCGCCGCCGTCGCCCTGCTCCGCTCCGAGGGCTACTATGACGCCACCGTCGAGCCCGACGTGACCGAGGCCGATCCGCCCAAGGCCGTTGTCCGCATAACCCTCGGCGACCGCTTTCATTTCCAGGGCGCGGTGATGGAGTGGCAGGGCGCCGCGCCACCCGCCGAGGTGGCCAAGGCCGGCCAGGAGGCCGCCCATCTGGCGGCCGGCGCGCCTGGCCGCGCCGCCGATGTGCTGGCGGCGGAGGGACGGATCGTGGCGGCCCTGCGGGAGCGCGGCTACGCCGACGCCGAGATCCGGCCCCGCGAGGTGATCGTCGATTACGCCGATCGGTCGGTCCGACCCACCTTCAAAATCGCCGCCGGCGACCTCGTCCGCCTAAATGGTGTCAAGATGATCACCAAGGGCCGCACCCATCCCGCCTGGGTGCGCGCCCTGGCGCCGTGGAAGCGCGGCGACATCTACAAGCCGGACGCCGTCGCCAAGCTCGAACGGCGGCTGACCGACGCGGCGGTCTACGATTCGGTCACCGTTTCGCTGGCCCCCAAGGATCAGACGGTCGGCGCCGAGCGCCCGGTCCTCGTCAGCCTGTCGGACCGGCCGCCCAAGACGATCGAACTGGGGGCGGGCTACTCCACCAGCGAGGGCTCGGGAATCGACGCCAAATGGTTCCGCTACAATCGCCTCGGCCGGGCCGACACCCTGACCCTGACCGCCATTCTCTACGACATTCAACAGAAACTCGACCTCGAACTGGATCTTCCCGCGTGGCGGCGTCCCGATCAGACCTTGAGAGTCGGCGGCGGCCTGGTGGCCAACCGCACCGACGCCTATGACGACGCGGGCGGCGGGGTGCGCCTGGACGTGGATCGGCACTTCACCAAAACCACCTTCATCACCGTCGGCGGGGCCTTTGACTATGTGGCCACGCAGGAGAAGACGGCGATCAATGCGCAGGCGACGCCGGTCGGCGTCGATCTGAAGTTGTTCATCACCAGCACCCTCGCCGCCTTCGCCCTCGACCGTTCCAACGATCCTCTGGACCCGACCCGCGGCTGGCGTCTAGAGGCGCGAGCCGAGCCGACCTGGATCACCGGCGATCGCGACCTCGTCTATTTGAAGACCCAGACCCAGGCGAGTGCCTATCTGCCGCTCGATTCCGGCGCCCGCACGGTGATTGCCGGCCGGCTCAAGCTGGGCTCGATTCTGGGCGGATCGATCCCGGACGTACCCGCCGACCGGCGATTCTACGCCGGCGGCGGCGGCTCGGTGCGCGGCTACGGCTATCAGGCGGTGGGGCCACGGCTGATCGATAATACCCCGCAAGGCGGCCTTTCCCTGGTCGAGGCCTCGGTGGAAGTGAGACGGCGGCTTTCCCGCCAGTGGGGCGCGGTCGCCTTCATCGACGCCGGCACGGTGGGAACCGGCACGACCCCCGATTTCAGGGACTTCAGCGCCGGGGTGGGGCTCGGAGTGCGCTACAACCTGGGGTTCGCGCCCCTGCGCCTGGACATCGCCACCCCGCTCAACCCCCGCCTGGGCGATGGCCCAATCCAGGTCTACATCAGCATCGGGCAGAGCTTCTGATGGCCGCGCCGCCCGCCCGCCGGCGTTTGCCCGCGGTCAGGCCCCTGGCGGTCGCATTGGCCGTGCTGGCGGTGCTGATCGGCGCCCTGTTCGTCGCCGTCCGCTATGGGCCGATGACGCCGGTCGGCCGGCGGATGATCGAAACTCAGGTCAGCGGCATGAAGGTCGGACGCTTCGGACGCCTCGAGATCGAGGGCCTGGGCGGCGACGTCTGGCGAGCCTTCACCCTTCGCCGCCTGATCATCGCCGACCGCCGGGGTGTCTGGCTGGACGCGCGCGATCTGGCGGTGCGGTGGAATCCGGACTCGCTCCTGGATCGCCGCCTGCGCATCGTTTCTCTGGCCGTCGGAAGCGTGGCCATCGAACGGCGTCCCGAATTGACCTCCCCAACCCCACCGACGCCCTTGCCGGTGTCGGTGGATGTCGATCTGGCGACGACACGGCTGGAAACGGCCCCCGAATTTTCAAATCGGCGGGGCCTCTACGATCTGCGCACCGCCTTTTCCGTGCAACGGACTGGCGGCGCGCGAGGCTGGCTGACCGCCGCCAGCGCCCTGCACGTGGGCGATTTCCTGAAGGTGGCGTTCGACCTGGGGCGCGGCGATAGATTTTCCGTGGACGCCGACGCAAGGGAGGCGCGCGGCGGCGCCCTGGCCGGAATGGCCGGGCTGGCCGCCGACCAACCCTTTCTGCTTACCGCCCACGCCAAGGGCGCGGCGGCGGCGGGGCGCTTCGCCGTCACTACCCGG
The DNA here is from genome assembly GCA_038227925.1 of Caulobacterales bacterium. Lineage (GTDB taxonomy): Bacteria > Pseudomonadota > Alphaproteobacteria > Caulobacterales > Caulobacteraceae > Acaudatibacter. Next base: position 10,512 of record JBBRPN010000032.1, read on the forward strand.
GTCGGCGCGACCATCCCTTTGGAAGCTCGGGGGCAATGGGCAGAGGCCGGCGGATCGGCCGACGGTCATATCGACCTTGCCGCCTCCAGACTCCTGGCGCGCTATCAGGCGATGGTCGGGCGCCAGGCGCGCTTCCGCGTCGCCGGGGCCAAGGCCGCCGACGGTTTTTATGCCCTGGACCTCTCGGCCGACAGCGACAACATCGCCGTCACGGCGCGCGGGGAAGCCGACGTCGGGCGCCGCGCCATGGGGCCGCGGGGGGTCGCGATCGACGCGCGGATCACCGATCCGAACAAGATCGTCGCCCTGCCCGCGATGGGTCCGGCGCGCGTGTCGGGGGGCCTGGGCGGCGACGACAAGCATTGGGTGTTCAAGGGCGCGGCCAGCGTGGCGCGCGTGGCCAGCGGGGGATACGCCCTGGCGGGCCTCTCCGGCCCGATCCGCGTGGAGCGGCGGGGCCAGGAGACGGCGATCGACGCCACGGCGGCCGGCGAGGGTGGTTCGGGGCGGGGCCTGGCGGCGGCGCTGATGGGCGCCCGCCCGCGCGGCGCGGCGCGGCTCACCGTCTTCGCCGACGGACGCCTGCTGGTCCGGGCGCTCGACATCCAGGGCGCGGGCCTGAAGGTGACGGCGGCCGGCGAGCGGACCTTCCTGGGCGGCCTGTCGTTCAAGGGCGCGGCCACGGTGAGCAACCTCGCCGCCGCCCTGGCCGGCGCGCGCGGCGTGGTTCGGGGAAGCTGGGCGGCCAGTCAGGCCTCCGCCTCGAAGCCGTGGTCATTCACCTTCGACGCCAAGGGCGAGCGCCTTGTCACCGGCCTTGGCGAGGTCGATCGGCTGCTGGGACCGGCGCCCCGCCTGCGCGTCCAAGCCAACTACAGGGATGGGGCGGTCGCGATCAGCCACTCGACCCTCGACGGGGCGGCCGGCTCCCTCGTCTCGGCCGGCCTGATCGGACCGGCCGGCGCCCTGAAGCTGAAGCTGGACTGGCGCGCCGCCGGACCGCTGGAGATCGGCCCGCTGGAAATCGACGGCGCGGCCAAGGGGTCGGGGGCGTTGAGCGGGACCCTCGCCAACCCCAGGGCCGACCTGGTGGCCGACTTCGGCGCCATCAACCTGCCGGTCCTGCCCCTGCGCGACGCCCATCTGATCCTGAGCTTCCTGAGCGAGTCGGGCGGCGCCAACGGCCGCTTTTCCCTGGTCGGGGCCAGCGAATACGGGCCGGCGAGAGGATCGGCCAACTTCCGCTTCGTTCACGCCGGTCTCGACGTTTCGCAGGTGGACGTGAACGCCGGCGGCGTGACGGCGAAGGGATCGCTGTCGCTTCTCGCCGGCGAACCCTCCACCGCCGATCTCGCCGTGACCGTCGACCCGGGTGTGCTTCTCGCCGAGGGGCGGGCTGGCGGGCGGGTGAAGATCGTCGATGCGCCGGGAGGCGCCCGCGCCACCCTCGACCTCGAGGCGAGCGACGCCGTCCTGGCGCAAGGCGGGGCAGCGATCCAGGCGCTGAAAATCTCGGCCGATGGACCGCTCAGGCGCCTGCCTTATCGGGCCAGCGCCGAGGGCGCCATGGCAGGCGGCCCCTGGCGGATCGCCGGATCGGGAACCTTGAGCGAGGCGGCCGGCGAATACGCCTTGAGCTTCAGCGGGGCGGGGCGCCTGCGGGCGGCCGATTTCCACACCGTGACTCCGGCCCAGTTCCATCTGGGCGGGCGGCGCTCCAGCGCGCGGCTCGAACTCGCCGTCGGGGGCGGACGGGCGGACATCGACGTTCTGGGCGACGGCGGCGCGCTCACCGCCAAGGCGACGATGTCCGATCTCAATCTGGGATTGCTCAACGAGGACCTGGTGGGGCGCTTCGACGCCACCCTTTCCCTGGCCGGGGAGGGATCGCGGCTGACCGGCGCCCTGGACGCCAAACTCTCGGGCGCGGGGGGTCGGGACCTCAAGGGAAGTTCACCCGTGGAGGGTCTCGTCAAGGCGCGCCTCGAGCCGGGCGCGATCGCCCTTCAGGCGTCGCTCGGCAACGCCCAGGGCCTCAAGGCGCGGGCCGATGTCACCCTGCCGGCCGAGGCGTCGGCGGCCCCCTTCCGCATCGCCATCGACCGCCGCCGCCCCCTGAAGGGCGATTTCTCCATCTCCGGCGAACTCAAGCCGATCTGGGACCTGACGATGGGCGCCGAGCGGTCGCTCTCGGGGCGGGTGGTCGCCGGAGGGACCTTAAGCGGGAGCCTGGCCGATCCGCGCGCGGTGGGATCGGCCACCCTCGAGAACGGCCGGTTCGCGGATGTGGGGACGGGCCTGAAACTGGACGGCGTCACCCTCCACGCGACGCTGGCCGACAATGCGGTGGATGTCAGCCAGTTCTCCGGATCGGACGGGGCCAAGGGGACGCTGGCGGGGTCCGGACGCATCAGCCTGTCCCGCGAGGGCGCATCGACCTTCCGGCTGGACCTCAGCCGGTTCCGTCTCATCGACAACGACCTCGCCCAGGCCGCCGCCTCGGGCAAGGTCGCCGTCACCCGGGCCGCCGACGGCAAGGTCAAGCTCAGCGGGGCGCTCACCGTCGATCGCGCCCAGATCGCCCCCAATCCGCCGGTCGCCTCCGGGGTCGTTCCCATGGACGTGGTCGAAATCCACAGGCCCCACGATCTCGAGGAGCGGTTCGCTCCGGCGGCGTCCCGCGCCGCGCCGGTGGCCCTGGATGTCGCCTTCAAGGCGCCGGGCGGCATTTTCGTCAAGGGCCGGGGGCTCGATGTCGAACTCTCTCTCGACGCCCATGTCGGCGGAACGACGGTCCAGCCCACCCTTACCGGCGTCGCCCGCGTGGTCCGCGGCGATTATAATTTCGCCGGCCAGCGCTTCCAGATCGACGATCGCGGTGTCGTCTATCTGGGATCGACCGCCGAGACGATCCGCCTCAATCTGACGGCGACGCGGGACAATCCGACCCTCACCGCCGTGATCCGCATTCAGGGGACGGCCGCCAAGCCGACCATCACCCTGACCTCCACCCCCGTGCTGCCGCAGGACGAAGTGCTCTCCCAGGTGCTGTTCGGCGCCTCGGCCTCGCAGCTCTCGGCGCTGCAGGCCGCTCAGCTCGCCTCGGCGGTGTCGGGACTGGCGGGCGGCGGCGGATTCGACATCATCGGCGGCCTGCGCAACTTCGCCCACCTCGACCGCCTGGCGATCGGCGGCACGGCGGCCACCGGAACCACGGTTTCCGGCGGCAAGTATCTGAGCGACAAAGTCTATCTGGAACTCACCGGCGGCGGCCGCGAAGGCCCGGGCGCACAGGTGGAATGGCGGGTGAAGAAACACCTGTCGGTGGTCTCCCGCCTGACCAGCCAGGGCGATTCGCAACTCTCGGTGCGGTGGCGGAAGGACTACTGAGCCGCCGCCCGGCCCCAATCAGTGGGTGATGCGCGGTCGCAAATGGTAGCGGCCGGGCTTGAATTCGTCGAAGATCAGGGCGGTGTGCGGGTGACCCACCGGCTCGCCGCTCTCGTCGGGGAGCAGATTCTGTTCGGAGACATAGGCCACGTAGCTCGACTGCTCGTTCTCGGCCAGCAGGTGATAATAGGGCTGGTCCTTGCGCGGGCGAACCTCGTCAGGGATCGACAGCCACCATTCCTCGCTGTTGGAGAACACCGGATCGACGTCGAAGATGACGCCGCGAAACGGGAAGACCCGGTGCTTGACCACCTGACCGATGGCGAACTTGGCGAGCCGCGCGTTCATGGTTGGGCCAGAATATATCCAAATCGTGAATGGGGCCTGAACTTAGAGCCTTCGGCGACTCTATCAAGAGCCGGCCTTCCGTCGGCGCGGCATCCTTGCTAGGCTCGGGATCAAAGAGAAGCGGTCGCCGCCACTGCGGCGAGGGCCGCTTCGGACAGGTTGGAACGAGGTCATGGACGAGGCGCCGACCGCGCCCGTCGGTCGCGCGCGCGGGCGCCGAGGCGATCGGGGGCGCGGGCCGGGCGAGACGCCGGTGTTCGCGGCGCTCGATCTGGGAACCAACAACTGCCGCCTGCTGATCGCGGCCCCGACGGCGCGGGGGTTTCGGATCGTCGACGCCTTTTCGCGGATCGTGCGGCTCGGCGAGGGGTTGTCGCACAGCGGCCGGCTCGGCGAGGCAGCCATGGAACGGGCCATCGCCGCCCTGCAGATCTGCGCCGGCAAGATCGGCCGGCGCGGCGTCTCGAGGGTGAGGGCCGTCGCCACCCAGGCCTGCCGCTCGGCCGCCAACGGCCCTGGGTTCCTCGCCGAGGTGGCGGAACGGACCGGCCTGCGCCTCTCGATCATCAGTCCCCGCGAGGAGGCGCGGCTTTCGGTGGCCGGCTGCCTCAACCTCTTGGATCGCGGCGCCCGCGTGGCTCTGGTGGTCGATGTCGGCGGCGGATCGACCGAAATGTCGTGGGTGGATCTGACCGCGCCGGGCCTCGACGGGGATCCGAGGCGCGCCGCCCGTTGGCGGCCGCCGATCAAGGCGTGGCTTTCGATCCCCATCGGCGTGGTCACCCTGGCCGAGCGATTCCCCGAGGGGGCCCAAGACGGCGTCGCCTGGTTCAGATCGATGGTCGAGGCGATGAAGACGCGGATGGCGGCCTTTACCGGGGCCGATGATTATCGCGCCGTCTTCGCCGCCGGGGGCGCCCATCTGGTCGGCACCTCCGGCGCGATCACCAGCCTGGCCGGCCTGCACCTGGGCCTGGCGCGCTACGACCGAAACCGGGTGGACGACCTGTGGATGACCCGGACCGAATGCGACGCGGTGACGCGGCGCTTGGCGGCGCTGAGCGTCGGCGAGCGGGCCGCCCAGCCGTGCATCGGACCCGACCGCGCCGATCTGGTGATGGCCGGCGCGGCGATCCTCGCCGCCGTGCAGGAGCTGTGGCCGTGCGAGCGGGTGCGGGTCGCCGACCGGGGGCTGCGCGAAGGCCTGCTGCTCTCCCTGATGTCCGAACATCGGCCGGGTCGGGCGCCTCGCCGTGGAGACGCGCATCAAGGCGCGCCGGCATGAGCGAGCCGCCGCGCAAACGCATGGTCCGCCCGCCCACCGGCGGCACGGACGCCGGCCGCGCCGGCCCCAAGCGCCTGAAGACGGCCAAGGAGCGCACCCCCTCGTCGCAGGCGTGGCTGGAACGCCAGATCAACGATCCTTTCGTCGTCGCGGCCAAGGCCAAGGGCTACCGCTCGCGCGCCGCCTTCAAGCTGAGCGAGATCGACGACCGCTTCCACATCATCGGGCGAGGGGCGCGGGTCATCGACCTGGGCTGCGCGCCGGGGGGGTGGGTGCAGATCGCCCTGGAGCGTGGCGCCGGCGCCGTCGTCGGCGTCGATCTCCTGCCGGTCGCGCCCCTGCCGCCGGCCCGGATCGTCCAAGCCGACTTCACCGACCCGGCCTGCGGGGCCGCGCTGATCGAACTTCTGGGCGGCGCGCCGGACGTGATCTTGTCGGACATGGCGCCCAACACCACCGGTCACCGTCAGACCGATCACCTGCGGATCGTCGGGCTGATCGAGGCGGCGGTGGAATTCGCGGTCGGGACGCTGAAACCCGGCGGGACCTTCGTCTCCAAGGCCTTCCAGGGCGGCGAGACCAGCGGCCTGCTGGCCCTGCTCAAGCGCAATTTCGCCGCCGTGCGTCACGTCAAGCCCAGGGCCAGCCGCGCCGAGAGCTCCGAACTCTATCTGCTGGCCACGGGATTCAAGGGACGCGGTTGAGGTTGCGCGGCGAATGTGGTCTCCTCCATGCCTCACGGAGGCCGGGGGCACGGGCTCGATGGACGGCGGGCGGCGCTATTGGGCGTTTCTCAGCTACAGCCATAAGGATCGCGATTGGGCGAACCGGCTGCATCGCGCCCTTGAATCCTACGCAATACCCAGCCGTCTGATTGGCCGCCAAACGCCCGTCGGACCCGCGCCAAAGCGTCTTCGGCCGATATTCAAGGATCGCGAGGACCTGGCCGCCAGCGCCGAACTGCGCGAGCGCGTCTATGCCGCCCTGGCCCAGTCGTCGGCCCTGATCGTCATCTGCTCGCCCACGGCGGCGCGGTCGCTGTGGGTGGAGGACGAGATCGTCCGCTTCAAGGCCCTGCACGGTGAGGCGCGGGTGTTCGCGGCAATCGCGGCGGGAACGCCCAATGCCTCGCGCCTGACGGGCCACGAGGGCGACGAGTGTTTCCCGCCCGCCCTGAGGTTTCACGTCGATTCCGCCGGCGCCCTGACGGATCGACACGCCGACCTGATCGCCGCCGATCTGCGTCCGAACGGGGACGGGCGGAAACTGGCCAAGCTGAAGCTGATCGCGGGCATCCTCGGCCTCGACCTCGACGATCTGGTCCGGCGAGACGCCCATCGCCGGGCGGAGCGACTCACCGCCCTCACCGCCGCCTCGGTGGCCGGCGCCCTGGCCATGGGAGGCCTCGCCCTCGCCGCCCTGGCGTCGCGCAACGAAGCCCGGGCGCAGCGGGCGCAGGCGGAGGGCCTGGTCGCCTTCATGCTGGGCGACCTGCGCAAGAAGCTGGAGCCGACCGGGCGGCTGGACGTGCTCGACGCGGTGGGCGGCCGGGCCATGGCCTATTACACCGCACAGGCCGCGCACGGCCTGGACGACAAGGCGCTGGGACAGCGGGCGCGGGTGCTGCACCTGCTGGGCGAAATCCAGGAGAAGCGCGGCAATCTCCAGAACGCGCTGCGGGATTTTCAGGAAGCCTCGGCCACCACCGCCGAACTGCTCGCCAGACGCCCCGACGACGGCGAACGCGTCTTCAACCATGCCCAGAGCGTCTACTACGTCGGCGAAGTCGCCGATCTGCGCGGCCAGGCCCAGGAGGCGCTGCGGGCGTTTCTGGAATACAGGCGTCTCGCCGAGCGTCTGGTCGCGATCGATCCAAGCAAAAGCGATTGGCGGGAGGAGGTGGCCGACGCGAACATAAATCTGGGTTCGCTCTTGCTCAAGAAACGGCGGCCGGAAGAGGCGTTGGCCGCCTTCCGGCGCGCCCTCGAGATCGATCGCAATTTGGTCGGGCGGTCACCGCGCGATCCCGGCCTTCGGGCGGAATTGGCCGCCGCCTACGCGTTCGTCTCCGACGCCGAGGCGATGGCGGGACGAGACGACGCCGCGCTCGACGATCGGCTGGCCGAGCGCCGCATATGTGAACAGACATTGGCGGAGAGCCCAGACGACAACACGGCGGCGGAATCCCTGATGGTCAATCAGCGGGGAGTCGCGAGAATATATGCCAGAAACAAACGTCTTCCCGAGGCTGTCGCCGAATTGATCGGATCCGCGAGGGCGGGGGAACGGCTGATCGCGGTGGATAGAGCCAATGTAGAATATCAATCCGAAGCGGCGTTATCCTTTATCGCCCTTGGGCGGACCCTTCTTCGGCAAGGCGCGCTCGGCCCCGCCGCGGCGGCCGCCAAGCGCGGGGACGATCTGGCCGAGGGATTGGTGAGCAAGGACAAAACCGTCGAGCGTTGGGCCGGCGTCCAATTGGGAGAAGCCCGCCTGCTGCGAATCAGGGTTGAGGCGGAGGCGGCGAAGAATCCGGCCGACTGCCGCCGGGCGCTCGCGCCGGCGCCACGGGAATCGGCGCGCCTGCTCGCCCTGATCGCCGTCAACCCGACCAATCTGCCGCTCGTTCAGACCGCGGCCGAAGCGATGCTTCTTGACGGTGACTATCGATTCTTGACCGGCGAGCCGGACCAAGCGCGCGCGGCCTGGGCTCATTCCCGGCTGCTTCTGGCGCGGGACAGCGGCGGCGGGGGCCATCTATCCGGAGACGATCGCGTGGGCGGCGTGGCCATGGAACTGGGCGTTCGAGAAGCTGGATATTCAACGCCCCTGAACCGCCGAATGCCGATGGCTTCCCCGCGCTCGCGCGAGACTACGGGAAAAACATGCCCCTTTAGGTACAATTTGTGAGATCAACTAGAATGTTGTCAACATAGGAGAACATCTATGATTAATTTACCACCGGTGGTAAGCACTCCGTACGTCTGCCCCAATCCAATTCCTGCCCATATTAAACTTGACCTCACTCCTGGCAGTCCGATTACAGTCATATACGACGGAGACCCCAATGACAGCAGCAAATTTACCGTCGATTCTAAGGGGGAGATACAATTAGTATTGTTGCATTGCTATCAAATTTACTTTAGAATTGCCAGCGACACGACCGGCATGAACCTTCACTTCGATCCAAAAAACTTGCTTGGAGGAGATACCGAGTTCCAATCTCCTCAATTCGATCCAAGCAATTCACTTGTCTTCAGTACGTTTTATACCAACAATACTTGCCAATGGTACTGGCCGTTTTCTTGTTCCCATCCTTACACTGTGTCTGTATTTGACAAGACGAAGCCCTATCCATTAGACCCGCATGTGCATAACAGCCCTCCATCGCGAAATCTGTTTGGGTTTGGGGTGCTTTTAGCGCTGCTGCTTTTCGATGGCGTTGGTTTGCTTCGCTTGCGGAAAAGCCGCCAACCCTCGAAGAGCCCGACACCGCCGGCCGATCCATCCGACAATGGCGAACCGTCGGGTTAGGTAGCGAGGGGGCCGCTGCTGGCTGCCCCTCGGTCACGCAATGCGAGAGGACATCGCGTGCCACCTTCCTGCGAACGCGCGGAAGAGGAACGATGAATGGCTAACCTTTTCCGTTTCCTCACGCGCGAAGTGGGGACGTGTCGCGGCGCTGTTGCTCGCGCAGGATTGCGGACGCGCCAAGTTTGCCGCTGGGGGATCGCGCTTAAGCTGGAGCTACGCTCCTACCCCGCCGCGTGCGGCAGATCCAGCACCACGATCCGCCAGTCGATGTTCTCATCGACCATCATGGCGGCCATGTGGGCGGCGAGGGCGGTGACTTCCGCGAGGGTGACGCCCGCGCCCTGATCGCTCAGGTCCACGATGCGTGTCTCGAGGGCGTCGAAACCCTTCTCCATGGCGCGCGAACGCCTTTGCAGGCGGGCGAACTCGCCCTGATTGTTGATCGTGGCCAGGGCGGCGCCCAGGGCGGGAAAGAAGGCCGAGACCAGGATCAGCCAACGCCCCACCCAGGCCGGAGGCCGGGCCGTCACCATGGGAATGAACCAGTTCAGGATCACCCCGACGATGGTGACGGCGAACAGGATCAGAGCCAGGCGGTGCAGGCGATGGTGGATACCCTCCATGCGCTCGCAGTTGGCGTGGTGAAAACCGATCTGTCCGCGCGGCCTTGCGCGGGGCTCGGCGGGCGCGCCGACGAAGTCCCGCAGATAGGCCAGATGTTCGGTCACATAGAATGAATCGACCTTGGCGTTCGGCAGGCCGGCGGCGCGGGCGATCGCCCGGATCTGCCAGTACATCCAGCTTCGGGTGGGATCGCCGTAGGCGGCGAGGTGGGCCGAGGTGCGGGGCAGGGGGCGGCCGCCGCCCACTGGCGCGAGGATTCGAAGTTCGCGGATGAGTTCGGCCAGAACCCGATATTCGAGCCATCGTTGGTGCCACCGGCGAGGCCGCGCCAGGATGGGGAGGCCGACCATGACGACGAGGATGCAGGCCTCGACCACGGCGGTGGTCACCGACAGCCGCGTATGAGGCTTCCAGGCCGCCGCCATCGGCAGCAGGGCCAGGAACACCGCCGTGGCCGCCAGCAGGGAGGCCCAGATGAAGGCGCTGCGATGGGCGTCGGCGTAGCGGTCGGCGAGCTTGTCGGACCAGGCGTAGTGAGGGCGAAGCAGGGCGTTGATCCAGGCGACGCCGGACCGCGGCGCCGAGAGCTCGTGGGCGTCCGCCACCGGCCAGTCGTCGGCGATCTGATCGATGAAGTCGGGGACGCGAATCCTCGGCAGCCGCAGCCGGCCCTGGTCGAGCAGGTCGCGGAACATCTTCCACGCGAAGGCGAGGTTGACCCTCGGCCGCTCCTCGCGCTGATAGGCGTCGAGGTGCGATCGTTCGGCGAGGGCCTCGGCCGGCAGGGCGAGCTCGTCGGTCACCAGCGCGGCGACGGCCGCTCGCAGGCGCGCCCGGTCGTCGCCCTGCTCGATCGATGCGGGCGCCGGACACTCGCCGCTCGCCATCAGGCAATCGAGATCCTCGGGCCGTCGGAGCACCCGGCATCCGTGCGGCGCCCGCGAATCGATCCAGATCGCCGGCACGCTGAAGGCGATCGCCTGGCGCAGGGTGTTCAAGGTGCCGCCCATGCCGCCCGCGCCGCCGCCGTCCCACACCACCACCAGCAGATCGGACTGATTGAGGACCACCCGGCCGGCGGCTTCGTAGGCTTCGGCGCGCCGCTCGCGAGCGCCGTCGAGCTCGAACGTGGTCAGCCCCGCCCCCCGCCGCGCCTCATCCAGCAGATCGCGAAACCCCGCGAGGGCGTCCGGCGCGATGGACTGGGGCGCGCGGAAATCCTCTTCGAACACGTCCTGGGCGAAGGGCATGACGCAGCAGAGGTGGTAGCCCAGCCGCAAGGCTTCCTCGGCGAACATCCGGTCGGCGCCTTCGGCCAGGGGGGAGATGGCCCGAAGCGAGGGGGCCGCGCGCGCATAGTGGCGGGCGTCCGGGCCGACGGCGAAATCGTCCATGGCCTTGGCGACGCCGGCGAGGATGTCGGCCATCCGCCCTCGGATGGCCTCCAGGCCGGCCGGTTCGCGCGGCAGCCGGTCGGGGCGATGGCCGACCACGCCAACCCGAAAGGCCATCGCCGCGCGCGGCGGACCCTGACGCTCCGTGCCGCTTGTCATCACCCCCTCGCCGTGGCGCCCCCTTCGCCCACTTTACACCCGCCCCGGCCGCCCGCTATACCCGCCCCGCAAAACGGAGAGTCTCATGGAGATTCGCGAAGGGCTCACCTTCGACGATGTTTTGCTCGAACCCGGCCCGTCTGAGGTGATGCCGACCCAGGTGGACACGGCGACGAAGTTCACCCGCGAGATCAGCCTCAACATTCCCCTGGTCTCCGCCGCCATGGACACCGTCACCGACAGCCGGCTGGCCATCGCCATGGCCCAGTCGGGGGGGATGGGGATCTTGCATCGGAATTTCACGGTCGAGGAGCAGGCCGACCAGGTGCGCGAGGTCAAGCGCTACGAAAGCGGCATGGTGATCAACCCCCTCACCATCCATCCCGACACCAAGATGAAGGAGATCCGCCAGATCAAGGCGCGGCGGCGGATTTCCGGCTTTCCGGTGGTTGAGCCGGGGTCGGGCCGTTTGGTCGGCATCCTCACCAATCGCGACATGCGCTTCGAGAAATCCGACGATGTCCCCGCCTCGGCGCTGATGACCCATGAGGGGCTGGTCACCGTCCGCGAAGGCTGCGGCCAGGCCGAGGCTCGCGATCTGCTGCGCCGGCACAAGATCGAGCGGCTGATCGTGGTCGATGACGATTATCGCGCCGTCGGCCTGATCACCGTCAAGGATATGGAGAAGGCCGAGGCCCACCCCCTGGCGGCCAAGGACTCCAAGGGAAGGTTGCTGGTGGGCGCCGCCTCGACCGTGGGTGACGGCGGCTTCGAGCGCTCTCTGGCGCTCATGGAGGCGGGGGTGGACGTGGTGGTGATCGACACCGCCCATGGCCACAACAAGGCGGTGGCCGACGCGGTGCGCCGCCTCTCGCGCGAGACCAACCGGGTGCAGATCGTGGCCGGCAATGTCGCCACCTATGAGGGTGCGCGGGCGCTGCTGGACGCCGGAGCCGACGCGGTGAAGGTGGGAATCGGGCCGGGCTCCATCTGCACCACAAGGGTGGTGAGCGGGGTGGGCGTGCCGCAGTTCACCGCCATCGCCGAGGCGGTGCGGGCGGCCAGGGACAGCGGCGCGCCGGTGATCGCCGACGGCGGCATCCGCTTCTCCGGCGATCTCGCCAAGGCGATCGGCGCGGGCGCCTCGAGCGCCATGATGGGCTCGATGTTCGCCGGAACCGACGAGGCGCCGGGCGAGGTGTTCCTCTATCAGGGCCGCTCATACAAGTCCTATCGCGGCATGGGGTCGCTGGGAGCGATGGCGAGGGGGTCGGCCGACCGCTATTTCCAGAAGGAGGTGGAGGACGCCCTGAAGCTGGTCCCCGAGGGGATCGAGGGCCAGATACCCTACAAGGGCCCGATCGCCCCGGTGATCCATCAGCTGGTCGGCGGCCTGCGCGCCGCCATGGGCTATCTGGGCGCGGCCGACATCGCCGCCTTCCAGGCGCGGGCGCGGTTCATCCGCATCACCGGGGCCGGCCACCGCGAAAGCCACGTCCACGACGTGATGATCACCCGCGAGGCGCCGAACTATCCAAGCGCGGTTTGAGCAGTGCGCGACGGCGGGCGGCTGGCGGCGGCGATCGCGGTGCTGGGCGAGATCGAGTCGCGGCACAGGACGGCCAAGCTGGCGCTGAAAGCCTGGGGCGAGAGCGCGCGCTACGCCGGGGCGAAGGACCGGGCGTTTGTTTCCGGTCTGGTGCTGGACGTGCTGAGGCGGCGCCGGTCGCTGGCCTGGACGATGGGCCAGGACAGCGATCGGGCCCGGGCGCTGGCCGCCCTGCGGTTCGTGTGGGACTGGCCGACCGATCGGATCGAGGCGGCGGCGGCGGACGATCACGGGCCGGAGGCGCTCACCGATACCGAGCGCGCGCGACTGGAAACGCCAGTCGCTCTCGACGATGCGCCCGACCCGGTGCGCGGCGACTATCCCGATTGGCTGGAGGGCGCCATGACGCGCTCGTTTGGCGAGGCGCGCGCCGCCGAGGGCGCGGCCCTGGCCAGGCGGGCGCCGGTGGATGTGCGGGTCAACACCCTGAGGACCGACGCCGCCCATGTGCTCAAGGCCCTCGCCCCGTTTCGCGCCCAGCCTGTCGGCGGCCTGGACACCGCGCTGCGCATCGCCGCGCCGGCGGCCAGCGAACGGGCCGCCCCGGTGGAGGCCGCGCCTGCCTTCGAGAAGGGCTGGTTCGAGGTTCAGGATATGGGCTCGCAGATCGCCGCCGCGCGGGCCGGCCAGATCGCCCACAAACAAGTGCTGGACTTCTGCGCCGGCGGCGGCGGCAAGACCCTTGCCCTGGCGGCGGCCATGGGAAACACCGGCCAGCTCTACGCCTACGATGCCGACGCCCGGCGCCTGACCCAAACGGTGCGGCGGGCGCAGCGGGCCGGGGTGCGTAACCTCCAGGTCCGCTCACCCCTCGAGCCGGACGCGCTGAACGGCCTGGAGGGCCGGATGGATCTGGTGTTCGTCGATTCCCCCTGCACCGGCTCGGGGACTTGGCGGCGTCACCCCGACGCCAAATGGCGGCTCTCACCAGACCAGTTGGCGCGGCGCATGGCCGAGCAGGACGCGGTGTTGGATGCGGCGGCCCAGTTCGTGAAGGGGTGCGGGCGCTTGATCTATGTGACCTGCTCTCTTTTCGTCGAGGAGAACGAGGACCGGGTGGCGGCGTTTCTGGCGCGGACAGCCGGGTTCGCGGCGGCCGGCGATATCCAGCGTTTGACGCCGCGCGGCGACGAGACGGATGGGTTTTTCGTGGCCGAACTTTCGAAGTCAGGGTGATTTGCTCCGGTGGCGAAGATGACGGCGCGGCGATTCTCGCCTAACCAGCGCCCATGACCGCCCCCCGCCACGACCCCGTGCTGATCGTCGATTTCGGCAGCCAGGTGACGCAACTCATCGCCCGGCGGTTGCGCGAGAGCGGAGTCTATTGCGAGATCCATCCCTATGACCGGGCAGGCGCCATGTTGGACGCCTTCGCGCCGGCGGCGGTGATCCTCTCGGGCGGCCCGGCCAGCGTCCACGAGACGGAGAGCCCGGCGGCCCCGGCGCGGATCTTCGAGCTGGGCGTGCCAGTATTGGGAATCTGCTATGGCGAGATGACGATGAGCGCCCAGTTGGGCGGCGCGGTGGCGAGTGGCCGGGCGCGCGAGTTCGGCCGCGCGCAGATCCGCATCGCGCGGGAATCTCCGCTACTGGAAGGGCTGGGCGGCGTCGGCGAAACGCAAACCGTGTGGATGAGCCATGGCGACGAGATCACCGCCATGCCGCCCGGCTTCAAGGTCATCGCCACCTCCGAGGGCTCGCCGTTCGCGGCGATCGCCGACGAGGGGCGGCGCCTCTACGGCGTGCAATTCCACCCCGAGGTGGCGCACACCCCGCGCGGGGCCGAGATTCTGCGCAACTTCACCCATCGCATCGCCGGCCTTTCCGGCGACTGGACCATGGCCGCCTTCCGCGCCGAGGCGGTGGCGCGCATCCGCGAGCAGGTGGGGGCGGGCAAGGTGATCTGCGGCCTCTCCGGCGGGGTGGATTCCTCGGTGGCCGCGGTGCTGATCCACGAGGCGATCGGCGATCAACTCACCTGCGTCTTCGTCGATACTGGTCTGCTGCGCCACAACGAGGCGGCCGAGGTGGTGCGCCTGTTCAGGGATCACTACAACATTCCGCTGATCCACGTTGACGCGGCTGATGAATTTCTGGGCGCGCTGGCCGGGGTTTCCGAGCCGGAAGCCAAGCGCAAAGCCATCGGCCGGGTGTTCATCGACGTCTTCGACCGCGAGGCGGGACGCATCGAGGGGGTGGCCTTCCTCGCCCAGGGCACCCTCTATCCCGACGTGATCGAGAGCGTCTCGGCGCGCGGCGGCCCCTCGGCGGTGATCAAGAGCCACCACAATGTCGGCGGCCTGCCGGCGCACATGAAGCTGAAGCTGGTCGAGCCCCTGCGCGAGCTGTTCAAGGACGAAGTCCGCGCCCTGGGCGTCGAACTGGGCCTGCCCGCCGCCTTCGTCGGTCGCCATCCCTTCCCGGGGCCGGGCCTGGCCATTCGCATCCCCGGCGAGGTTACCCCAGGCAAGGTCGCCACCCTGCAACAGGCCGACGCCATCTATCTGGACGAGGTCCGCCAAGCCGGCCTCTACGACGCCATCTGGCAAGCCTTCGCGGTGCTGCTGCCGGTGAAAAGCGTTGGGGTGATGGGCGACGCCCGCACCTACGAGGACGTCCTGGCCCTGCGCGCCGTCACCTCCACCGACGGCATGACCGCCGACGTGTTCGAATTTCCCTGGGAGGTCCTCACCCGTGCCGCCACCCGCATCGTCAACGAGGTGCGCGGCGTGAACCGCGTGGTCTACGACGTGACCAGCAAACCGCCGGGAACGATCGAGTGGGAATGAGGTGGAGTGAACTCCTGGAGTGAGGCCGGTGCGCCTGTCAAAGAAGCAAGCCAGCCGATTGCCCGGCGAACGAATGTGAGCGGCGGCGGAGAGACAACAACCATGAAGAAAGCGACAACAATCATGAATAAGAGCGGGAGCGGGTCGAATGAAATAAAAGGAGGGGACTCTCCCTCTCATCTGATAGATGCGAGAATCAAGGCGCTGAGCGACTGGCGGGGCGAGACGCTCGCTCGGGTCCGAAGTCTCATCAAGCTGGCCGACCCCGAAGTGGTCGAGGAGTGGAAGTGGAGAGGGGTTCCGGTGTGGTCGCACGCCGGAATAATCTGCACCGGTGAGACCTACAAGAATGTGGTGAAGACGACCTTCGCCAAGGGCGCCGCGTTGGAGGACCCTTCAGGCCTCTTCAACTCCAGCCTCGAAGGCGCTGCCAGGCGCGCCATCGATTTCCATGAGGGCGACAAGGTCGATGAAAAGGCGTTGACGGCGCTCATTCGCGCCGCCGTGGCGCTGAACACTTCGGTGCGAGCCACCGCTGGCCCGGTGCGCTCTCGGAAAAGACCAGAGAGCGCTTGAGGAGCGGGTCATTCGGCCGGTTTCACGAGCCGGTTCGACCATCTCGAAGATCTGCTCAAAAAAGACGCACCAATGACCGATACCGCGGCCGAAACGCTCTTCGTCGTTGAACGGGAGTTGGCTTTTCCGCCGCCGAGTCACCTTGGCCCCGCCGCCTCCAGATCCGTATGGGAGAAGTCCTCGCCCTTGAACAAGATAGGTTCCCCCGTTTCCTTGGCGAGCGCGTAGGTCAGGCAATCGCCGAAGTTCAGCCCGGCGGCGTGCCCCGAGCCCTTGCCGAAATCCCGATAGGCTTCACGCGCGATCCTGGCCTGACCGGGAGATACCGCTTCGATCCCGATCGCGTTGGCGGCCAGGAAAGTGTCCAGGGCGCGGCTCGTCACCGGGTCGCGGGCCCGGTCGATGACGATCGCGGTCTCCAGATAGCTCGCCGCCGACAGGCGCCCGCCTCCAGCATGGGCGATGATCCTGGCGAACGCCGCCTGTTCGGGTTCGGCTCGGAGGATGGCCACCAGGGCGGAGGAGTCGACGATCACCTGGGAAGCCCGCGGGCGTCATAAATCTCGGCGTCGATATCCATGGCCTTCTGTTCGGGGGTGAGGCGGCCTGCGATGGCGCCCGCCATTCTCATCAGACGGGCGAGGCGCTCTTCCCGCACCGCGTCCTCCTCGGTCGCCGAAAGCTTGTCCTTCAAGGCGATGGTGACCGCCTCGGTCATGGAGGTGCCCAGCCGGCGGGCGAGCTTGGCGGCAAGGGCGTGGGCCTCGGGATTCTTGATGTTCAGGCTCATGGTGGATATCTACCATGGATCTTAGAGTCCGTTTGGAAAATTGCACAATTGGGATTCTCAGGTGATGCGGGTCATGATTCA
The DNA here is from genome assembly GCA_038227925.1 of Caulobacterales bacterium. Lineage (GTDB taxonomy): Bacteria > Pseudomonadota > Alphaproteobacteria > Caulobacterales > Caulobacteraceae > Acaudatibacter. The sequence goes on from JBBRPN010000032.1 coordinate 27,091, forward strand.
AGCTCTGGATGTGGACAGAGCAGAGCCGTGGCCGGATGGCGAAGATCGCCCGGAAGACGAAGCGCTATCCGTCGGACCTG